>JBKJOO010000472.1:0-9316 GCA_046595615.1 Mycobacteriales bacterium
GGCCGCAAGCGACCGCTCCTGCCGCATCCGGTGGCGCACGCGGCCAGCGCGAGCTTCCCGTCCGGGCACGCGCTCGGCAGCATCGTCGGGGTGGGCGCGCTGCTGCTGGTCGGGCTGCCATTCGTCCGACGCGCCTGGCGCCCGCCACTGATCGGCCTGGGGGTGGCGATCATCCTCACCATCGGGTTCTCCCGGCTGGGCCTGGGGGTGCACTACCTCAGCGACGTCCTGGGCGGCTACCTGCTCGGCGCCGGCTGGCTCGCCGCGACGACGGCGGCCTTCGCTGCCTGGCGCCGGGACCGCGGCGAGGCAGCCGACCGGCCGATGGCTGACGGCCTGGAACCCGCCAACCCCGAGCAGGGCTTGCGATGACGACGAAAGAGGCCGACCACGTCAGGACCGGCCTAAAGCTGCTCGGCAGCGGCCTGCTGCTCTTCGGCGGGATGCTCCTGCTCGGTCTGTTGCTGACCAAGGCGCTGCTCGACACGCCCATCGGGCACCTCGACGACTCCATCGAGCGCAGCCTGGCCGCCAATCGCAGTTCGCTGGGCAACTCGCTGACCTTCGCGGGCACCCAGCTGGCGCAGCCGATCAACGTCGAGATCGCCCTGGTCGTGCTGGTCATCGGCCTCGCCGTCTGGAGCCGGCGCGTCCTGCCACCGCTGTTCCTCGCCGTCACGGTCATCGGTGAGAGCGCCATCTACTTCGCCACCAGCACCCTGATCCCACGCGACCGCCCCCACGTCCCGAGGCTCGGTATCGGCGACCCCGTGGCGAGCTACCCGTCCGGCCATGCCGCCGCGTCGCTGTGCCTGTACGGCGGGCTGGCCGTGCTTGCCTGGCACTTCACCCGCAACCGGCCGCTGCAGCTGACCCTCACCGTGCTCGCGGTCGTCCTGCCACCGGTCGTGGGCTTTGCCCGGATGTATCGCGGCTTCCACCACCTCACCGACATCCTGGCGGGGCTGCTGCTCGGCGGGATCTGGCTGTTGATCACCACCAGGCTGCTGCTCGCGGGCGAGCGGACCAGCACGTGAGCGAGCCCTGCACCGCGCTCATCGTCAACCCGACCAAGACCGACGACGTCGACGGGCTGCTCCGTCAGGTCGCCGAGCAGTGCGCCGCCCACGCGCTGCCGGCACCGATCCTGCTGCGGACGACCAAGGACGACGCCGGGGAGGGGATGGCCCGCGAGGCGATCAGCCGAGGGGCGACGTTGGTGCTCGCCGCCGGGGGCGACGGGACGGTCCAGGCGGCCTGCTGCGGGCTGCACGGTTCGGGCGTGCCGCTCGGCATCGTGCCGCTCGGCACCGGCAACCTACTGGCCCGCAACCTCTCCCTGCCGCTCACCGTGGACGCGGCGCTCGAGGTGGCGCTGACCGGTCGCGACCGGGTCATCGACCTGGCCCGGGCCACGGTCGGCGACGCTGCGCAGACCACCTTCGTGGTGATGGCCGGGCTCGGTTTCGACGCGGAGATGATGGCCGACGCGCCGGAGGCCCTCAAATCCGCCGTCGGCTGGCCCGCGTACGTCGTCTCCGGGCTCAAGCACCTGCGGGACCGGCCGGCGCAGCTCGAGCTCGTCCTGGACGGCGCTCCTGCGGTGCGCCGGCCAGCTCGTGGCGTCGTGATCGGCAACGTCGGGCAGCTGCAGGGCGGCGTGGCGCTGCTGCCGGACGCCGTCCCCGACGACGGGGTGCTCGACGTGGTGCTCCTCGCACCCAAGCGGCTCGTCGACTGGGGCCGGGTGCTGCACCGGCTGATCGCCCGGTCCGACCGGCAGGACCGCACGTTGACCCGGTTCACCGCCCGGCGCATCGAGGTCCGCGCGGCGGCGATGATCCAGGCCCAGCTCGACGGCGAGCCGGTCGGCGCGGTCACCTCGCTGGTCGTCGAGGTCAGCCCCGGCGCCCTCGTCGTACGCGTGCCGTAGGAGACCTAGCGGGCCGGTCCGGTCAGAACTCCCGGCGCCGCCGGAGCGTGCGGGGGCGACCGTCCGGGTCGTAGATGTGGTGGTAGGCAAGCCTCGCCCAGCGGGTGGTGAACGGTGCCAGCGGCGGGTCGACCAGGGGCCGCAGCTGACCGGCGGGGCGGGGGCCGGTGCGGCCGGCGGCGCACCAGGCCTGCAGCGCCGCGGCCGATCGGCGCAGTTCCTCGAACGCCGCCAACGGGTCGATCAGGCCGTCGTCGTCAGCCCGGCCGAGGTGTTCCCGCAGCAGTTGCAGCCGCAGGTCGCGGGCGTAGGTCCGGGCGCCGTCGCCGAGCCCGCCCGGGTCGAGCGGGGGCCGCGGGTCACGGGTCTGGTCGAGCACCGCTGCGCTGAGCTCGGAGTCGTGGGTCCACGACCGCCGGTTGAAGTTGTCCGAGCCGATCGTCGCCCAGGTGTCGTCGACGATGCAGATCTTGGCGTGGACATAGACCGGGGTGCCGGCGGCGTTCTCCACGCCGTAGACCGCGACCCGGTCCCCGCCGGCCTGCCGCATCGTGGACAGCGCCCGGTCGCGGCCGACGAGGTTGGGCGGCAGCGAGAAGCGCCCGTCCTGGTCCGGGTGGTGCGGCAGCACACACACGACATGCAGCCCCGGGTGCGCCCGCAGCGCCTCGGCGAAGGTGCTCGCCACCTCATCCGACCACAGGTACTGGTCCTCGACGTAGACCAGGCAGCGGGCCCGCTTCAGCGACTTGGTGTAGCCGTGCGCGACGCTGCGCTCGCCGTCCGGGGCGAACGGGTAGCCGCCGAGTCGCTTGGGATAGGTGCGCAGCAACTGCACGGTGTGCGGCCCGACCGGCGCCGGGTCCGGGAGCTGCGTCGGCAACGGATTGGCTGTGGTGTCCTCGCGATGGGCCAGCTCGCCGAGCCGGTGCAGCGGGTTGCGGGTCAGCGGCTGCGGGTCCTCCCAGCGTTCCCGGAAGACGGTCTCGACGTCGCCGACGACCGGGCCGCGCAAGGCCACCATCGCGTCGTGCCACGGTGGCCGCGGGCCGTAGACCTTGGCCATCGGCTGCGACTGCGGGTCGCCGGCGTGGTCGGCGTCGTCCCGGCGGCTGTGGCACAGGTCGATCCCGCCGACGAACGCGACGTCGAGCTCGGGCCGGCCGGGATGGCGCAGCACCACGAACTTCTGGTGGTGCGAGCCGCCGGTGCGCACCCGCATGTCCAGCAGGCACTCGCCACCGGCCTGCGCGATCTGTTCACCCAGGTGCCGGTTCTCTCGAGCGCTGAAGGCGAGCTTGTCCAGGTGAGACCGCCAGACCAGCCCCCGTACGTCGACGCCGCGCCGGGCCGCGTCGCACAGCGCGACCGTGACGGCGCTGCCCGGCTCCCCGGTGAGGAGTTGGTCGGGATCGCCGCGCCAATCGGTGAACAGCAGCAGGTCACCGCTCTGCAGTTGCCCGACGCTGCGGATGAGCTCGACGAAGTAGGTCGCGCCGTGCACGAGCGGGGTGGCGGTGTTGCCGGCCGACCAGGCCTCGCCGCCCGGGTGCCGACGGTCCAGGCGGGTCGCCGGATTGCGCCGCTCAGCAGCACTGAGGAACCACTCGGCATCGGCCACGGTCCCATCCTCCTGCCCACGACCGGCCGCGTCACGCCTCCGGACTAGGCCGAAGGTCCCAGTGCGGCTGGGACCTCGTTGCTGGTCCAGTGACCCCTGCACCCGCCTGACGGCCAAGCGGGGTGAGAGGGCCATCGATGTCGCACCTGGAGACACTGGGGGTGTTGACCGACCGGCGCCTGCGCGGTCGCCAGCGCCGCGCCGGCCGCGGCGCTCGTGGTCAGCGCTTTGCCGCCCCGGCCCGGGTGCTGCTGTGCTCCCACGACGGCTACGGACTCGGCCACGTCCGCCGCAACATGCTGCTGGCCGACGCGGTACTCGCGACGGGCCCGGCGGTCGAGGTCACCGTGATGACCGGCGTCGCCGCTGACCTGCCCTGGCTGCGGCCGACCGGGGTCGAGGTGCTCCAGATGCCGCCGATCCGCAAGGGTGCCGACGGCGCCTACCGCGGCGAGGGGTTGAGCATCGAGGACGCTGTCGGTATCCGGGAGCGGCTGTTCCGGAGCGCCGTCGCGCGACTGCGGCCCGATGTCGTCGTCATCGACCGGCACCCGTTCGGCACAGCGGGCGAACTGCGGCGCGGCCTGGAGCTCGCGGCCGCGCAGGGAGCGGCCGTGGTCCTCGGGCTCCGTGACGTGCTGGACGACCCGGCCGTCGTCCGGGCCGAGCTCGAAGGGCCCCGCTGGGACGGGGTCGAGGGCCTGTTCACCGACGTGCTGGTGTACGGCAGTCGGGCGCTGGTCGACCACGAGCGGGAGTACGGGCTGCCGCTCGTCCCGACGTACTGCGGCTGGGTGACGAGCCCCGCCTCGCGCAGCACCCGGGTGGAGCGGTCGCTGGCGATCGCGGCCGGCGGTGGGGCCGATGGCGACCCGGTCTTCCGGCTGGGCCTGGAACTGCTGCGCCGGCGGGGCGGCTGGTCGGGGGTGCTGGCCGCCGGGCCGTACGCCGGCGACGTCGTGTCGGCGCTCTCCCGTGAGCTGGGCGGCCGGCTCGACGTGGCGCGCAACCTCGACGGCTGCCCGGAGCTGTTCTCCCGGGCCGCCGCGGTGATCCAGATGGCCGGCTACAACTCCACCTTCGAGGCGCTGGCCAGCGGATTGCGACCGGTCCTCGTCCCCCGTCGCAGCCCGCGGCGGGAGCAGGCGATCCGCGCGTCCCGGCTGGCCGCCTGGGGGCTGGCTGACGTGGTCGACGAAGGCGCCGGCGTCGACGAGGTGGACTGGCTGCTCGACCAGCCCAGGGAGCTGGCGCCCGGGCAGCTCCAGCGGGCCGGCATCCACATCGACGGCGCGCCGTTCGTGGCCCGGCGGCTGCACGCCCTCGCGGCGGCCCGGCGGGCCGCGTGAGCGGCGCCCTACGATCCTTCCTGCCGTTTACCCGACGTTACCGCCGGGCGTTGGCGATCGGGGCGCCGCTGTCGGTGCTCGAGGTCGTGATCGGCCTGGCCAAGCCCTGGCCGCTGCAGGCCGTCGTGGACACCGTCCTGACCCCGGGCCGGCACGGCGTGGGGGTGCACCTGTTCGGTCGGGCCTGGGGTCCGGACGCGGTGCTGGCCGCCGCCGCCGCGCTGGTCGTGCTCATTGCGGCCGGCACCGCCGTGAGCGACTACTGGGCGACCCGGCTGATGAGCGGCACCGGTGAGCGGATCGGCAGCGACATCCGCGAGGCGCTGTTCGCCCACCTGCAGCGACTGTCCCTGCGGTTCCACCGCGAACACCCGGTGGGCGACCTGTCGGCCCGGCTGACCTCCGACGTCGACCGGGTGCAGGACGCGCTCGTGCAGCTGCTGTCGGTGCTGTTCCCCAACCTGCTGCTCATCGTCGGCATGGTGACCGTCATGGTGCTGGTGGACGCCCAGCTCGCCCTGGTCTGCCTGGCCGCGGCGCCGCTGCTGGTGTTCACCGTCTACCGCTCGACGTTGCGGATGAAGGCCGCGTCCCGCCGCGCCCGCAAATGGGGTGGCGAGGTGTCGGCCGTCGCCTCGGAGAGCCTCGCTGGCATCCACGTGCTGCAGGCCTTCACGATGGAGAAAGAGACCGCCGCGCGCTTCGGTGGGCTGTCCGACTCCACCCTGCGCGCCGCGCTGGAGGCGGTCCGGGTCGAGGCGAGGTTCGGACCGGCGGTCGACCTGTGCGGGGCGTTCTCCACCGCGGTCGTGCTCTGGTACGGCGCCCACCGGGTGCTCGGCGGCCACCTGTCGGTCGGCGTCCTGCTGGTGTTCCTCACCTACCTCGGTTCGCTCTACAAGCCGATCCGGGCGCTGTCGAAGCTCAGCTACCTGCTGGGCCGGGGCGCGGCCTCGGCCGAGCGGATCGCGACGGTCCTCGCGCAACGACCCGACGTCGAGGACCGCCCGGGGGCGCGGGTCGCTCGCCGACTCACCGGTGAGATCCACTTCCGCGACGTCGCCGCCAGCTACGGCCGCGACCCGGTGCTCCAGCAGATCGACCTGCAGGTGGGGGCCGGTGAGGTGGTGGCGGTGGTGGGCTCGACCGGCTCCGGCAAGAGCACCTTGCTGTCGCTGGTCCCGCGCTTTCTGGACGTGTCGGCCGGCAGCGTCGAGATCGACGGCCGGGATGTCCGGGACTACTCGGTGGCCAGCCTGCGCGGCAACCTCTCGCTCGTGCTGCAGGACACCGTGCTGTTCCGGGGGACGATCTGGGACAACATCGCGTCCGGCCGCCCCGGCGCGGCCGACAGCGACGTCGAGCAGGCCGCCCGGTTCGCCCTCGTCGAGGAGTTCGTCGGCCGGCTGCCGGACGGTCTCGGCAGCCAGATCGGCGAGCGCGGGGCCGAGCTGTCCGGCGGCCAGCGCCAACGCATCGCCATCGCCCGGGCCATCCTGCGCGACGCACCCGTGCTCCTGCTGGACGAGCCGACCAGCGCCCTGGACGCCGAGTCCGAAGGCCTGGTCATGGAGGCGTTGGCCAACCTGATGCGGTCCCGGACGACGTTGATCGTCGCCCACCGGCTCAGCACGGTCCGACACGCCGACCGCGTCGTCGTGCTCGAGCGGGGCCGGATCGTTGAATCGGGACGGCCGCTCGACCTGCTCGCTGCGAACGGGCGCTACGCGCGGCTGTCGCAGCTGGCCGACGGCGCCGCGCTGCTGCCCGTCGGGGGCCGGTCGTGACCGGGCCGGTCGTGCCCGGGCCGGGCGTCCCCGGGCAGCAGGCGCCGGTGCTCTACGTCCTCAAGCGCTTCCCCCGGCTCTCCGAGACGTTCATCCTGCGCGAGCTGCTCGCCCTGGAGGCCGCCGGCGAGACGCTGCTCGTGGACGCGCTGCTGCCGCCGGAGGACGAGCCCCGGCATCCCGAGCTGGCCGGGTTGACCGCCGAGGTGCGCTGGCTGCCCAGGCATCCCCACCTTGCCGACCGCGCGGTCGCCGGCGCCCATCTGCGGGTGGCCGCTCGTGCGCCGCGACGGTGGCTCCGGCTGGCCCGGCAGGCGCGGCGGGCTGGCACCTGGCGCCGGTTCGTCCAGGCCGGTCTGGTCGCCGATCGGGTCCGCCGGGACCGGGTGCGGCACGTCCACGCGCACTTCGCAACGGCCGCCGCGGAGGTCGCCCGGGACGCCGGGGTGCTGGCCGGGGTGCCCGTCACCGTCACCGCACACGCCAAAGACGTCTTCCACCATGACAACGCGCCGCTGCTTGCCACCCGGCTCCGCGGTGTCGCGGCCGTGGTCACTGTGTCGGAGTACAACGCCGACCACCTGCGCAGCGTCCTGCCCGGCCTGCCGGTCCACCTCGTCCGTAACGCCCTGGCCCTCCGGCCAGCCAGGGCGCCGGCGTCGTCCGGACCCGTCCTGTGCGTTTGCCGGCTGGTGCCGAAAAAGGGCGTCGACTGCCTGCTCGAGGCGTTCGCCCAGCTCGGGTCGCTCCGGCCCGGGCTCCGGCTCGAGCTGATCGGGGGTGGACCGCTGCAGGACGAGCTGCAGGCGCAGGCGATCCGGCTCGGGATCGGCGTCCGGGTCCAGTTCTGCGGCCCGCAGCCGTCGTCACGGGTCGAGGAGGCGCTGCGCCGCTGCGCCGTCCTCGCCCTCCCGTGCCGGATCGACGGCTCGGGGGACCGGGACGGGCTCCCCACCGTGCTCGTCGAGGCGCTCGCCGGCGGCACGCCGGTCGTCACCACCGACATCCTCGGCCTGCCTGAGCTGGTCCGACACGGCCACACCGGACTGCTCGTACCCCCCGACGACCCTGCGGCGCTGGCCGCCGCCATCGGCAAACTGCTCGACGACCCGGCGCTGGCCGCCGGTCTCGGCGCGGCTGGCCGGGAGCTCGTCGCCCGCGATTACGACCCGGGCCGCAGCGCGGAGGCGTTGCAGCGGGTCTGGGCGCAGGCGACCCGATGAGGATCGCGGTGGTCTGCAGCGACCTGGGTGTCCGCGTCCCCGGGAGCAAGGGTGCGTCGCTGCACCTGGCGGCCATCACCCGGGCCTTCGCCGGGCTGGGTCATGATGTCCTGCTGGTCGGGGTGCGCGGTCACGCCCCGACCGACGGCCTCCGGACCCTGCTGCTCGACCACCCGGGGCGGGCGCAGGGCCTGCACCGAGAGTTGCGCAAACTGCGGTTCACTCGCCACCTCGCCCGGCACGCGGACGGACCGGTCACCGACTTCGCCCCGGACCTGCTCTACGAGCGCCTGGCCCTGTTCGGGACGGCCGGCTCGCGATTGGCCGACCGGGCAGGCGCGGTGCACGTGGTGGAGGTCAACGCGCTGCTGGCCCAGGAGGAGGCGCGATGGCGGGGCCTGCGGCTGGCTCGGACGGCCCAGCGGATGGAACGCGCCGTCCTGCACCACGCGGACCTGCGCCTCGCGGTCAGCGCCGAGCTGGCCGGCGAGGTCGAGCGGGTCAGTCCCGGCCGCCGGACCCAGGTGCTGGCCAACGGCGTCGATGTGGCGATCTTCGGCGCCCCGGCGGCGCAGCAGCCGGCCCGCCGGATGTTCGGCCTGGCGCCGGAGTCGGCCGTCATCGCCTTCGCCGGCACCTTGCGTCCCTGGCACGGCCTGGACGTCGCGATCAACGCGCTGCCGGCGTTGCCCGGCGTCGTGCTGGCGGTGGCCGGCGACGGGCCGGTGCGCGCCACCCTCGAGCTGCTGGCCCGGCAGCTGGGGGTAGCCGAGCGGATCCGTTGGCTCGGTCAGCTGCCGCAGGCCCAGGTACGGCAACTGCTGGCAGCCGCCGATGTCGCGGTCGCGCCGTACCCCGCGCTGGCCGGCTTCGGCTACTCGCCGCTCAAGCTGTACGAATACCTGGCCGCCGGCGTGCCGGTTGTCGCCAGCGACATCGGCCAGGTGGCCGAGGTGCTCGGTGGCGGCCGGTGGGGACGGCTCGTCCCGCCGGGTGACCCGGCCGCCCTCGCCGAAGCCGTCCGGTCGGTCCTGGACGACCGGGTGGGCAGCCGCGCCCTGGCCGGGGCCGCAAGGATCATGGCCCTGCGCGAGCACTCCTGGCAGGCCCGTGCCGAACAGGTGACCGCCATGATCCAGCGCGGGATCGGTGCGCATGCGCTGGCCGGCTGAGCATCCGCTGCGCGCCGACGACCGCCTCGCGCAGTGGCGCGGTGCGGCCGACCGGCTCTGCGGGGACGGCGCGGTCCTGCGGGTGCTCAAACATGTCCCTGGCCGGCGCGTCGCCACGCTCGTGTCGACCCCCGACGGCCTGGCCGTGCTCAAGGTCTTCAGCTCGCCCCGCGCCCGCGGCAACGACCGACGGCTGCGCGCGCTCGGCCCGGCGGTCGGCGACCTGCTCCC
>JBKJOO010000028.1:0-16869 GCA_046595615.1 Mycobacteriales bacterium
CGAGACCGAACCGGCCTTCATGTCAGGAGTTCTGGAATCGCGACAGCAACCCCAGCGGCTCGTGAACAGTCACGGAAAGTGACCACGAATCTGCGCGTTCACACACACCAAGGGCGGTCTTAGGTTGGTGAGATGTCTCCTCGACGGTCGGGTCGTCGAGATGTCGCTGCAACGGGCCGAAGCCGGCGACCGCGTCGTAGACGCTGCGGGCGGCCTGCCGGGTGTCGGACAGCGGTGGTAGCGCCGAGGTCAGCGACCGCTCGTCGTAGTCGGCGACGACCTCATCGACCAAGCGGCGTACGGCGGTCCGGTCACTGACCGGGTCCAGGCCGCGGCGGCGGACCAGCTCCCGGACCTCGAGCTCGACCGTGTCGACTGCTGACACGCCGACCCCCTCACGTCCGGCCAGCACCGGTCCGGAGCCGCCGAGGCGAAGGGTAAGGCCGGGGGCGCGACCCGACCAGGGTGATGCGCAGCCTGTGGACAACAGCCCGGCACCCAGCATCACCACGCGCTTGTCTTGACTGTTTCCAGAAAGATGACCAGACTCGTCTTGTGCCGACGCCGTTGAATTTCGAGCAGTTGCTGCGCGGGGTTGCGCTGCGGGTGACGCGTCCGCGGTTGTCGGTGCTGACCGCGGTGCATCAGCATCCACACGCCGACACCGAATCCCTCATCCGCGTCGTGCGTGCGGATCTGGGCGAGGTGTCCCACCAGGCCGTCTACGACGTGCTGCGTGCGCTGACCGCTGTTGGTCTCGTACGCCGCATCGAGCCGTCGGGCTCGGTCGCCCGCTACGAGTCGAGGGTCGCCGACAACCACCACCATGTCGTGTGCCGGGCGTGCGGTGCTATCGCCGACGTCGACTGCGCCGTCGACCAGACACCTTGCCTGACCGCGTCCGACGACCACGGTTTCTCGATCGACGAGGCCGAGGTCACCTACTGGGGCCGGTGCCCAGACTGCTCCACCGCAACGACGTCCGATCAACCCCTGACCCGCTGAGTCTTGGAAGGAACCCCCATGGCTGAACACGATGCTGTCGTCGGCGACATGAACTCGGAGGAGAGCGAGGCCCGCTGCCCGGTGGCCTCCGTCCGCCCCCACCACCCCACCGAGGGCGCCGGCAACCGCGACTGGTGGCCCAACGCGCTGAACCTGAAGATCCTGCGCAAGCACCCCGCCGTTGCCAACCCGATGGACGAGGACTTCGACTACGCCAAGGCCTTCCAGACCGTTGACCTCGGCGCGCTCACCCACGACGTCGACGCGATGATGACGGACTCGAAGGACTGGTGGCCCGCGGACTTCGGGCACTACGGAGGCTTCTTCGTCCGGATGGCGTGGCACAGCGCGGGCACCTACCGGGTCAGCGACGGACGCGGGGGCGCCGGCGCCGGCATGCAGCGCTTCGCCCCCCTCAACAGCTGGCCGGACAACGCCAACCTGGACAAGGCCCGCCGCCTCTTGTGGCCGGTCAAGAAGAAGTACGGCCGCTCGCTCTCGTGGGCCGACCTGATCGTCTTCACCGGTAACCGGGCGCTCGAGACCATGGGCTTTCCCACCTTCGGCTTCGCCGGTGGCCGCGCCGACGTCTGGGAGCCGGACGAGGACGTCTACTGGGGCCCCGAGGACACCTGGCTCGGCGACGAGCGCTATGTCGGCGACCGGCAGCTCGAAGGCCCGCTCGCCGCGGTCCAGATGGGGCTGATCTATGTCAATCCCGAAGGCCCCAACGGCAACCCCGACCCGATGGCGTCCGCCCGCGACATCCGCGAGACCTTCGCCCGGATGGCCATGAATGACGTCGAGACCGTCGCCCTGATCGCCGGCGGCCACACCTTCGGCAAGACCCACGGGGCTGCCGACCCGGACGTCTACGTCGGAGCCGAGCCCGAGGGAGCGCCGCTCGAGGAGCAGGGCCTGGGCTGGCGCAACAGCTTCGGCGCCGGCCACGGCCGCGACGCGATCACCAGCGGACTCGAGGTGACCTGGACCTCCACACCGATCCAGTGGAGCAACAGCTACTTCGAGAACCTGTTCAAGTACGACTACGAGCTCGTCCTGAGCCCGGCCGGGGCCCAGCAGTGGCAGCCCAAGGACGGCGGCGGCGCCAACACCGTGCCCGACCCGCAGGACGGCTCGCTCTCGCGGCCCCCGACGATGCTCACGACCGACCTCGCGCTGCGGGTCGACCCGGTCTACGAGCAGATCTCGCGTCGCTTCCTGGAAAACCCGGAGGAGTTCGCGGACGCCTTCGCCCGCGCGTGGTTCAAGCTGACGCACCGCGACATGGGCCCCATCGCGCGCTATCTCGGCCCGCTGGTGCCGTCCGAAGAGCTCATCTGGCAGGACCCGGTCCCCGCCGTCGACCACGAGCTCATCGGTGCCGACGACATCGCCACGCTGAAGACGCAGGTCCTTGCCTCCGGCCTGTCTGTGTCCCAGCTGGTCTCGACCGCGTGGGCAGCCGCGTCGTCGTTCCGCGGCAGCGACAAGCGCGGCGGAGCCAACGGCGGCCGGCTGCGCCTCGAACCGCAGAGCGGCTGGCAGGTCAACGACCCCGACGCCCTGGCGACAGTGCTCCGCACCTTGGAGGGGATCCGCTCGGCCTTCGCCAAGCCGGTCTCGCTCGCCGACCTGATCGTGCTCGGCGGCTGCGCCGCGGTCGAGCAGGCCGCGAAGGATGCCGGTCACAACATCACCGTGCCCTTCACACCCGGTCGTACCGACGCCTCACAGGAGCAGACGGATGTGGAGTCGTTCGCGCCGCTCGAGCCGACCGCCGACGGGTTCCGCAACTACCTCGGCAAGGGCCACCGGTTGCCGGCCGAGTACCTGCTGCTCGACCGCGCCAACCTGCTGACCCTGAGCGCCCCCGAGATGACCGTCCTCGTCGGTGGCCTCCGGGTCCTGGGTGCCAACACCCAGCAGTCCGGGGTTGGCGTCCTGACCAGCCGGCCGGGAACCCTGACGAACGACTTCTTTGCCAACCTGCTGGATCTGGACACCACCTGGGCGGCCAAGGACGAGGGGCTGTACGAGGGGCGCGACACTTCGGGGCAGGTCGTCTGGACCGGCAGCCGAGTGGACTTGCTGTTCGGCTCGAACTCCGAGCTGCGGGCGCTCTCGGAGGTCTACGCCAGCGACGACGCGCAGGAGAAGTTCGTGCACGACTTCGTCGCGGCGTGGGACAAGGTCATGAACCTCGACCGGTTCGACATCGCCTGATCCAGGACGTCCAGGTCGGCGTCCAGCCGGCCGACCTGGACGCCTTTGGTCGGCGTGCTCGCACGGTGCCGCGTCACGCCGCTACGTCGTACCGAGGCAGGATCGACCGGTTGGACGTCGGCGAGGAACGGCTTTCCGTCGTCATCGACGCCGACCGGAAACGCGCGCGTATCGGGGATTCACCGCTTCAGCGCTGCCGGCTGTTCGGCCGGCACGCTTGAAGCACCGCCTGGTCACGAGGCAGGCTGCCGTAGGTTGCGCGCAGTGGAGCCCGCTGGGACATGAGGCCGGCGGCGTGGCCAGCGACACCGCATGGGGCAACACGACCACTGGCTTCACTTCCCCCATGGTCGTGGCCCTTCTTGTCCAGGTATGCGTGGTTCGAGCTCGTCGTACGACGGGGGAAGTGGCGGGGCGCGTGGGCCACTCGCTCGCAGCGCCGAGAGGTGATCGTTGCGCGGCTGGGGCAGCGCGAGCGACCGGCTGGCGGAGGCGGCGCGACCGTGCCACTGTCGGGTCGTGCTCCACGACCCCAGCCTGCGCATCGCGCAGTGGCTCATGCTGTTCGGCGCCGTCGTCTGGGCGTTCATGTTCGCCACCGGCGTCATGGGTGTTGCCGACTTCGCTGGGCACGAGCTGTTCTCGTTGCTCGCGTTCGTATTGTTGCGCAGACTGCAGCGGGGTCACCGCACTGACCCTTGAGCTGTTGACCCCCTGAACGAGGAGCGCCATGTCCATCGTGCGGATCGCGTCACCCTCTCGATATGCACCGGTCATCGGCTTCTCGAGCGCCGTGCAAGCCGACGGTCTGGTTTTCGTCTCGGGCACAACGGCGGTCGACGGCGCGGGCGCGGTGGTGGGTGGCGACGACGCCTACGCGCAGACGCAGGAGGTGCTGCGCAAGGTCGGCGCCGTCCTGACCGCGGCTGGCAGCGACCTCTCCCAGGTCGTCCAGACGCGGATCTACCTCGGTCGCGAACAGGACTGGGAGCACGTCGGTCGGGCGCACGGGGAGGTGTTCGCCGACAATCCACCGGCAGCCACGATGGTGGTCGTCGGGCTGCTCGATCCAGGCATGCTGGTGGAGATCGAAGCCGTCGCCGTGGTCCGATGAACCCGGACGCGACCGTCGCCGACCTGTCCCGCGGGCTCGCCAAGGGGACGACCACGAGCCGCGACCTGGTCCAGGCCTGTCTGGACCGGATCGCCTTGCTGGACCGGCATTTCGGTGCTGTCAGGTGCCTCGCGGCGGATGCGCTCGAGCAGGCGGACAACTCAGACGATGTACGGCGTCGGGGCGGGCCTCGTAGCCCGCTCGAAGGGTTGCCGGTGCTGGTCAAGGACAACATCGACGTCGCCGGGCTGCCCACCACCGCCGGGACCCTCGCGCTGGAACACTCCTACCCGTCGCAGGATGCCCCGTTGGTGACCCGGTTACGGGCGGCCGGGGCGGTGGTCGTCGGCAAGACCAACCTCACCGAGCTCGCCAACTTCATGACGCGGGACATGCCGAGCGGCTACTCCTCACTCGGTGGGCAGGTGCTCAATCCCTACGACACCGCGTTGACGCCGAGCGGGTCCAGCAGCGGGTCGGCGGCGGCGGTCGCCCTGGGTCTGTGCGTCGTCGCCGTCGGCACCGAGACCGACGGCTCGATCACCTCGCCGGCCGCCCATCAGAGCCTGGTGGGCCTCAAGCCCACCCTCGGGATGGTCAGTCGCACCGGCGTCCTGCCGATCGCGTCCAGCCAGGACACGCCTGGCCCGCTGGCCCGGACGGTCGCCGACGCAGCGGCGCTGTTGGCGGTCCTTGCCGGTCCCGACCCCGGCGACGCTGCGACCACGCAGGCCCGGTTCCCCGACGTCGCCCTCGACGCGGGCGCGCTGCGGGGCGCGCGACTGGGAGTTGTCGTCGGCTCGGACCCGTCGGTCCGGCACACCGAGGCGCTCTCGGCCCTGCAGGCGGCCGGGGCGGTGCTGGTCGAGGTCGAGGTCCCCGAGCCGGACGCGACCGCGGAGCTGATCGTGCTGACCCACGAATTCGGCCGCGACGTCGACCGTTATCTCGCGACCCTGCCTGGGGAGGCGTCCATCCGGACGCTCGCCGCGTTGCGCAACTGGAATCTCCAGCACCCTGAGCAGACGCTCAAATTCGGCCAGACCCACGTGGACGCCGCCGTTGCCATCGATCACGAGTCCGCTCGCGCGGTGTACGAAAGCGTCAGGAGCGGCGATCTCGCCCTGAGCACGACGGTCCTGGAGCGAGCGCTCGGCGACTCCCTGGAGGCCCTCGTGTTCCCGGGAGCCGAGGGCTGCAGCTGGGCCGCGCGAGCGGGTTGGCCAAGCATCGTCATCCCGGCGGGCTATGAGCCGAAGGACCGCAGGCCGGTCGGCCTGATGCTCGTCTCCCGTCCGTGGACCGACGCCCGGCTGCTGTCACTCGCCTTCGCCTACGAACAGACAACCCTGCTGCGAAGGTCGCCGCAGCAGGTCAATCCCGCGGCCTTCCGGCACTGATCTGACTGCTCACCAGCGGCTGTGGACGTGCTCCCGGATGCGGCTGTCGTAGATCGCTCGCAGCGCCTCCTGCTCGGCCGCCGCCAGCGGCGCACGTGACGCCGCCGCGGCGTTCGCCCGGGCCTGCTCGGCAGTTCGGGCGCCGGGGATGACGGCGGTCACGCCGGGCCGATCCAGCACCCAGCGCAGGGCCACTTGCGCAGTGCTCGCCCCGGTCGGCGTGAGCGCAGCAACCTCACGGGCGGCCTGCACCCCCACGTCGTACGGCACCCCGCTGAAGGTCTCACCGACATCGAAGGCCGCCCCGGACCGGTTGTAGTTGCGGTGATCGTCGGCGGCGAACGTCGTCCGCTCGTCGTAGCTGCCCGACAGCAGCCCACTGGCCAGCGGCACCCGGGCGATGATGCCCACCCCAGCGGCGACGGCCGCCGGCAACACCCGCTCGAGCGGTTTGCGCCGGAAGACGTTGAGGATGATCTGCACACTCGCCACGCCAGGACGCGAGATCGCCTGGAGCGCCTCGTCGACGGTCTCGACCGACACGCCGTACGCCGAGATGTCCCCCGTTGCCGCCAGCGTCGCCAGCGCGTCGAAGGCCTCGTCGTCGGCATAGACCGCAGCAGGCGGGCAGTGCAGCTGCACGAGGTCCAGCGTCTCGACCCCCAGGTTGCGCCGGCACCGGTCGACCCAAGCACGCAACTGTTCCAGCGTGTACGCCGAGGCAGTGTGCGGGTCGGCCCGACGGCCCACCTTCGTCGCGACGGTGACCCCGGCGCCCGGCCGCTCCCGGAGCAGCCGGCCGATCAGCTGCTCGCTGCGCCCGTCGCCGTAGACATCGGCGGTGTCGAGCAAGGTGACCCCCGCATCGACGGCGGCGTGCAGCACCGACATCGCGTCGGCCTCGCTCACCGCGCCCCAGTCGGCACCGAGCTGCCAACAGCCCAGCCCCACCACCGACACGTCACGGCCGGTCCGACCAAGCCTGCGCTGCTCCATCTCCCGACCATAGATCCCGGTGGCCGAGCCAAGCCGACCTACGCTGACAGCGGGGAGGTGCCGATGGACGACGACCTGTTGCGGGGCTGGGTCGACACCCTTGGTCGCTCGGCCGAAGTCGAGTCGAGCGGGCGGGACCTGCTCGACCGGTGGGCCGAACCGCACCGGTGCTACCACACCACCCAGCACCTGCGGGAGATGCTGGGTGCGCTTGACCTCGTCAGCGCAGGCGCCGAGGTGCCGGTCGCGGTGCGCTGCGGGGCGTACTGGCACGACGCCGTCTATGAGCCCACCGCGCCGGACAACGAGCAGCGCAGCGCGGCCCTGGCCGGCGCCGCGCTCAGCCGGCTCGGACTGGCGCCTCAGGTGATCCGCGACGTCACTCGGCTCATCCTGCTGACGACCAGCCACGCGCCGGCGCCTGACGACATGCCGGGCGCCCTGCTCTGCGACGCCGACCTCGCCGTGCTCGCGGCCACTGCGGAGCGCTACACCGCCTACGCGGCTGGCGTTCGCGCCGAGTACGCGCACCTCAGCGATGAGGCCTTTCGCCGCGGCCGGGTCGCTGTCCTGGCCGCGCTGCTGGATCGACCGCAGCTGTTCAACACCGTCGAGGGTCACCGACGGTGGGAGTCGGCCGCCCGCGACAATCTGCACGCTGAACTCGACCGGCTCAGCGGCCCTTCGGCCGACGCAGCCCCGCTGCCGTGAGGCGCCTGAGCAGCTCGCGCACCGAGACCTGCTCCGCGCCGAGCTCGACGGCGAGCGGCCGCAGGGTGGACGGGAGGTCGTAGTGATCGCCCTGGAAGGCGCGGCGCGGCACCCCGAGGCGGCCAGCGAACTCGTGCAGCTCGTCGTAGGACACATCACTGACCAGGTGCGACCACCGCTCGCCGCGCCAGGGCCACACCGCCGGATCCACGAGCACGGCCACGGCGTCACGCTAGGCGAGTCGGGCGGGCCCAGCTGCCAACCCGCTAGGAGTCCCCGTCCGCGGTCTTCGGCCGTGCCGTGTCGTCGCTGCTCGGTGTGCCGTCGCCGGAGGGTGTGGGTTCTGGCGAGCTGCTGGGGTCGTCGGATCCCTCGAGCCCCGGCGCAGCTGCACCGTCGTTGCCCTCCACCTTCGGCGTGACCTGGTGCTCCCCGGTGTCGTCCTTGGTCGCGGCTCGGCCACCGGAGGCGTCGCGAGGGTCCCTGGTGACGCCTGCCCCACGGCCGCCGGTCAGCGCGGGTCGCGTGGTCTCGCCGGACCTGTGCGGCCCTGTGGTGCTCGGTGCTGAGGTCACCGGGTGGTTCGCAGCAGGCAGCGGCGCACGGCGCGGGCTCTTCGCCGGCTGACGGCCGGCTGGCATCGGAAAACGGAACGGGGTCAGGGTGTTCAGGACCGACGCGGCCGTGCGCTGCGCGCCCCCGGGCAGCGCGTTCGCCGCAGCACCTGCCGTGGCGAAGCTGACCCCCGCTGACAGCACGAGCACCACTGCACGAAGACGTCGCCGCCGGTTCGGTCCGGGTGTCGCGTCCAGACGGCGGGCCGTCAACGGCGCCATGATGGCCCCGTCGAGCATCGCTGCCAGTGCGGAGGACGGGGTTGGCGGGGCTCCCGCAGCGAACAGCCGGAGTCCGTCCACCAGGTCGACCAGATCGGCGTCCGCAGGCTCGGCGCAGCCCCGCAGGAGGGCGGTGACCTGACGGTCGTCCCATCCGTTCGGCCGCCCTCTCATGCCACCGTCATCGTCGGCACCTCGGTCGGTGTTACGCATGGACTGCAAGCTCACGCTTGAGGGCAAGCAACGCCCTACGCTGGAGTTGTTTGACAGCTCCCTGGGAACGGCCGATCGCCGCGGCGACCTCGTCGAGGGTCAGGTCCCCGACGATGCGCAACGCCAGGACCGTGCGCTGGTCCTCGGGCAGCGTGGCGAGCAACCGCCCGGCGCGATCTGCACTCGCGCGTAGCTCGGCCTCGTCCTCGGCGGAGGCGGTCTGCCGGGTGTCGCAGACCGGTTGGTACGCAACGCCGGCTGGGCGTCGTGCCTGCCGGCGCAGCGCATCGACGAGGCGTGCATGAGCGACCGAGAACACGAAGGTGCGAAGCCCACTCACCCCGCCGGTCAGCGTCGGCAGTGTCTTGATGACGGTCAGAAACACATCATTGGTGAGCTCGTCCGGTTCGGCCGCTCCACGCGCCCTGAAGTAGCCGTGGACCTGCGGGGCGAGCTCGTCGTAGAGCAGTCGCAGCGCCCACGGCTGACCCAACTGCGAGGCCGCGAGGACCTCACCAAGCTCCAGCCGTCCCACCGGGCATGTCCTCCTGCTCTGGCTGCCCGACGTGGGCGCCGACGCGACGACGACGATCCGGGATCCGAGTGCCGCGCGGCCGGGCGACGGGCTAGCGCTTGACCATGCCCGGTGCCTTGATCGCGGGTGCGCGGTTGAACAGCGAGAACGTGGTGGCTTCGTCGAGGACAAGCGTCTTGGCCCCTGCCCTGACGGTGACGCGCAGGGTCACCGAAATGATGCGACCGGTCGGGTCGAGGCCGAAGGTCACCGGCGTCGAGGCATCCGGCGCCGTGCTGGGCGGTGCCAGCCGAGCTTGCGTCAGCACCCGCGCCGGGACCCGCCCGGAGAGGCGATGGCCGGTGAGGGTGGGCGCGGTGAGACCGGTGAGCAACGGGAGCAGCGAGGCGAGCGGGTCGACCGTCGCGCCCGGCTTTGCCAGCACCGTCCACGGTGCTGGCGGCTGCCGGACAAAGGTACGGCCGCCGAGTGTGATGACCTGCTGGTGCTTGCCACCGACCCGCAGGTCGTAGCTGATCGTGGCAGGCCGCAACGCCCGGCCGCTCAACGACGTGAACTGCGGCCTTTCGGCGCCGGTCAGACGCTGCGTGGCTTCGAATGCGTACGACCGCAAGGCCTTGGTCATGGCAACCGCCCTGGTGAGGGCAACTGCCGCAGCGGGGTCCGCCGTCGCCACCGGCTGTGGCGGTGGGCTCGAGGGGTGCGTCGTGGCGAGCGGCTTCGACGAGCCACTCGAGCAGCCGACCGCGCCGACGGTGAGCGCGAAGACTGCAGCGGTGACGGCGCCGAAGCGCCGCCACCGCACCGTGAGCAAGGTCATCAGGTCAGTGTTCCGAGCGGCAGACGGGCCTAGTCGCCACTGCCCGAGCCCGAACCAGAGTCCGAGCTGCCGTCGCCACCACCGGTTCCCGAGCTGTCGCTCCCGGAGTTGTCGCCACCGGTGGCAGTTGGCTCAGGCGTCGCAGCCGCGCCGTGGTGGTCGCCGTGGTGGTCGCCGTGCTGATCGGCGCCATCGCCCTGCTGGTCAGGCTGGTCGGCCTTGTCACCGGACTGGTGTGCTTCGGTGCTGTCATTGGCCTCCTGCTCGGGGGTCTTCTCGACCTTGGGCGCTTCGACGGAAACCTCCTCGACAGCGTCACCTGCGTCGCCGAGCTCGACCTTGACGGCTCGGCCGTCAGCCAGCGTGACGGTCAGGTCATGCCCGTCGACGGCAACGCTGGCGCCAGCGGTGCTGGTCGTCGCACCGGTGACCGCGCCGCTCGGGTCGACCGTGTAGTCCACCGCGATCGACGTGCCTGGGATCGTGATGGCGAGCGAGAAGCTGCCAGCACCGTTGTTGGTCAGCGTGAAGGTGGCCTCGGGCGCCTCGGGCGCCTCGGGCGCCTCGGCAGACGCGGTCGCGACGGGCGCCGCCGCGTCCGCGAACGCGGCGGAGGCAGCCACGCCAGATGCGCCGAAGGCAAGCACGAGCGAGGCGCTCGCGACAGCTGCCCGGCGAATGAGAGGGGGGTTCGACATGGTGACTCCAACGGGTTCGTAGTAGGGGACGTGCTGCACTGCCCCGGTTATCGCCGCAACCGGGCTCGGAGTTACGCGGTCGTTGCGGACGGCGTACGGGCGCTCACGCTGCGTCGGATCAGCCCACCGGCAACGCGGCCACCGCCGTTCGCCATCACGTCGCTTCTCCGCATCGCTGGACCCGCCCTGCCCGTGAGCGGGCGCACGCCGAACCCCCGTACGCCGGGCGCGGTGGCGGCAGCGGCCGGGCGACGTGCCCCGGCGCTGCCGGCGCGACACGATGGAGGCCGCGGGCCATCCCTGGCGGCTTGGCGAAGACACCAACAAGGAGCGGTCGACGCATGAGCGAGTGGCACCTGCGTGACCTGACCGACGCCGACCTGGAGGAGGCGGTGGCCCTCGACGGCTCGTCGACGACAGTCGGGCAGCGCGCGTTGTTCCCGCTGTCGGAGGTCGTGGCCAGCCTGGTCGCCGGGCAGCCGGCGGTGGCCGCGGAGGCGTCCGGTCGACTCGTCGGGACGGCCGTCGGTCGGCTCGACGGTGACCGCGGCTGGATCCTGCGCATCACCCTGCACCCCGAATGGCGCGGCCGCGGCCTCGGCAGCGGGCTGTTGGCCGCGCTCGAACAGCGCCTGGTCGCGGCCGGGGCCCGCCGGTTGACCTGCGCGCTGCCCGAGGGCGAGACCGGCAGTCAGGCGCTGCGCAACTCGGGCTTCGCCGAACGGCAGGACATCACCTGGTACGACAAGCTCGAGCACGTCCGCCCGCAGGACGTCGACGCGGCCGCGGCCCTCGGCGGATCGGTCCCGCCGCCGAACCTCTGGCAACAGGTCCAGGGGATGACAGCGGAGAAAGCCCTGATCGAGCGGCGCATCGTGCTGCCGCTGTCGCAGCCCTCGATGGCCGAGGAGCACGGCGTGCGCGAGCCGCGCGCCGTGATGCTGTTCGGACCGCCGGGGACCGGCAAGACGACGTTTGCCCGCGCCGTCGCCAGCCGGCTGGGCTGGCCGTTCGTCGAGCTGTTCCCGTCGCGGCTCGGCGCCGCATCGGCGAGCGGTCTGGCCGGTGGGTTGTCGGAGGCGTTCGGCACGCTCGCCCGGATGGAACACGTCCTGGTGTTCATCGACGAGGTGGAGGAGATCGCCTCCCGCCGGGACGCCCCCGGCGCCGACGTCGGTGTCGTCAACGAGTTGCTCAAGTCGATCGTGACGTTCCGCGAGCGACCGCACCGGCTGCTGGTCTGCGCCACCAACAGCATCGACAGCCTCGACGGAGCGTTCCTACGGCACGGTCGCTTCGATTACGTGCTCCCGATCGGCCCACCTGACCCTGAGGCGCGGACGGCGATGTGGCGCCGGGCGAGCCTGCAGGCTGGTGCGAGCGACATCGACCTCGACCAGCTCGTCAGGGCCAGCGACGGCTTCACACCGGCCGACATCGGCCATGCCAGCCAACAGGTCGCCCAGGCGACGTTCGAGGCGACGCTGACCAGCGGCGCACGGGTGCGGGCGACCACCGAGGACTACCTGCGGGCCGTCCAGCAGACCCGCCCGACCCTCGACGCCGCCGACGTGGTCCGCTTCCAGCACGACATCGAGCGGTACCAGCGGACCTGAGTGGTTGCGTCCCGTCGTGCCGCAACAGGACCTGCGCGATGAGGTGACCGGTGACGAACCGGCAACCGGGCCGCAGGAGAGCTCGCTGTCGGCGCTCGCCCAGCAGGCCGGGGAAGACGTCGATCCGGGCGGGCTCACCAAGGCCGAGGCGTCGGTGCAGATCGAGCAGCTCAAGGAGCGGAGCGGCCGATGAGCGCAGGCTCGCGCACGCGGGTGACGCCGGTTGCCAGCCTGGTCCGGAATGCGGCAGGCTGACCCGATCGAGCCCGCGAATTCCGCACCGCTTGTCGAGAAGGAGCCACCCGTATGGCGAACGTCAACGTCACCTATCAGGAGATGCACAGCGCCGGGGATCGCCTCAAGGCCGGCCGCGAAGAAATCGACGGTCAGCTCAACCAACTCAAGCGCCTCGTCACCGACCTCGTCACCGGCGGCTACGTGACCGACTCGAGCTCGAAGCAGTTTCACCAGTTCTACGAGGAGTTCAACACCGGCTGCCTGAAGACGATCGAAGGCTTGAACGGCATGGCGGACTACCTGCGGACCGCAGCCACGACCTTCGAGACCGCCGACCGCGAGCTGGCGAACGCGCTCAACAAGTAGGGCTCACCGACCCGGACCAGTCAGCGGCACCTGGACCGAACGCACCTCACCGTCACCGAGGTGCACCAGCGCGCGACCGGGCTGGATCGGACCACCCAGGGCGCTGCGCGGCAGCCGCGCACCGATCAGGTCCGGGTCGGACATGCTCTGCGGAGACAGCAGCGCGCCCTGCCTGTTCTTGCGCACCTCGACCTGCCATCCGCTGAAACCGCTGCAGACGTCCTCAGCATTGCCGGCCAGGACGACGGCCCGCGGCAACGGATCCGAGCCCTTGACGATGGCGCGCAACACGTCTTTCGCGTCGCACTCCTTGAGCAGTTCCGCGTCGTCGAGCACGATCGCGACCGGACGCGTCCCCGCCGCGTCGAGCAGGTCCTGCAACGCTTGCCTCGGGACGTCGCCGTCGTCGAACAGCGCGAGCACCCCTGCGCTGCCAGCCAGGTCGCGCAGCGGTGAGGGACGTGGCGCGACCAGCACGACGGCCGACCCGCCGGCCAGCAATGAGCGGGCCATCGACACCAGCACCGTGCTGCGGCCGGACTTCGGCGGGCCGGCGACGACGAACGACGGTTGCGATGCCGCGAGGTCGGGGCCGACCGCCACGAGCTCATCACCGCCGGCTCCCACCAGGGCAAAAAGCGGCCCAACCGGACCCGGCAGCAGCTGCCAGGCCTGCTCGAAGCTCAGCTGCGAGGGAAGCACATCGACCCGGAACGGCCGACGCCCCCGTGGCACGTCGCGGTCGCGTTCGTGCGCGACCAGCCCGATGGCCGCCAGCGCGGCCGCCTGGCCTTGTCCCGACACGTCGAGCGCAAGGAGGGCGACCTGCGTCTCGACACCGCTCTCGGCCCGAAAGGCCCGGCCGGCCACCGGGTCATCGGGCAGCTTGCGGGGATTGAGGCCGAGCATCGAGTAGTCCGCCCGGTCGGCGAGCCGGAGCGCGAGCTTGTCCTCCGTCGTCGCTGAGATCCGACCGGACAGCAGGCTGCGGTCCCCGGTGATGACCAGATGCACCCCGACCGAACCGCCCTCGCGAAGCATCACCAGGATCGCGTCGGTGAGCCGGCCTCCGTCGAGCTCGCCGAGGGTGGTCGTGAACCCTTCCCAACGGTCGAGCAGCACCAGCAGGTGCGGGAGCCGGTGTTCGTGTGCCGCCGCCGCGCGCTGCTCGGTGATGTCGGCGAAGCCGGACTCGGCCAGCAGGGCCTGCCGCCGGTCGACCTCGCCGGCCAGCCGCGCGATCAACCGCATTGCCCGCTCGGTCTGCGAGCGCTGCACGACCGCACCGCAGTGCGGCAGATCAGTCAACGCAAGCAGCGCCCCGTTGCCGCAGTCGACGCCGTACAGATGCAGGTCTGCGCTGGAGAGCACCGACGCCGCCGAGCCGGCGATCGTGCGCAGCAGCTGCGACCGCCCGCTGCGCGGTGCGCCGACGACGAGCAGGTGGGTGAACGTCGCAAGGTCCAGCGCGGCCACCTGCTGGAGCTGTTGCGCCGGCAGATCCTCGAGCCCGAACGGGATCAACGGGAGTGGACCGGCAGCGGCACCGGTGCGAGGCAACGC
This sequence comes from Mycobacteriales bacterium, assembly GCA_046595615.1. Classification (GTDB taxonomy): domain Bacteria; phylum Actinomycetota; class Actinomycetes; order Mycobacteriales; family SCTD01; genus JAYSQK01. The sequence continues at coordinate 14,337 of JBKJOO010000028.1, forward strand.
ATGGAGCAGGACCGCGTCCGGCATCGCTGGTAGCCAAGGACTGTGCTGCGGTGGGACGGCTGCGGCGGTCGCGGCGCCGGTCACCGCGCGCACCAGCTCCGACAGGTCGGTGAGCTCCTCGTGCTCAGTCGCGATGGAGGCTGGGCGCTGCGGACCTGGCGCGCCGAGGCGAGCCCAGTCGAGCTCGACCACCCACGGACCATCGGTGCTGACCGAGCGCGCTCCTGGCCGGCGCCCACCCACCCGTCCGGTCTGGAACGGCACCAGTGAGGAGTGGCCCAGCCGGACGTAGGCCCGACCCGGTGTCGACTTGGAGATGCGGCCGGCGTCCGGCGCGTCCAGGACGTCGGCGCTTTCGGTCGCGTCGGTGACCCGCAGCGCGATGCGCAGGTTGGTGTTGGCCCGAATGTCGGCTGAGACGACCCCACTGGGTCGCTGCGTGGCCAGCAGCAGATGGATGCCGAGGGATCGGCCACGCTGGGCGATGTTGACCAGACCGGTGACGAAGTCCGGCAGCTCACGCACCATCGAGGCGAACTCGTCGATGACGATGAGCAGCCGCGGCAGTGGCTGATGGGTTGGCTCGCGCTCGACGAGCCGGGTGTAGTCCTGTACGTCCTTGGTCCCGGCCGCGGCCAGGATGTGCTCGCGTCGGGTGAGTTCGGCGGACAGCGACGTGAGCGCGCGCTCGACCAGGTGCGTGTCGAGGTCGGTGACCATCCCGACGGTGTGCGGCAGGTGCTCGCAGTCCTTGAACGCGCTGCCGCCCTTGTAATCCACCAACACGAAGGTCATCGCATCGGGGCGGTTGGCGACGGCCAGCGAGGCGACGATCGTCTGCAACAGCTCGGATTTGCCCGAGCCGGTCGTGCCGGCAATCAGACCGTGCGGGCCGTCCCGGTCGAGGTCGAGGGCGAACGGCCCGTCGATGGACTCACCGACGACGACGGTCGTGCTGCGGCCGGACAGCGCCCATCGGGCCGCGATCGCCTGCGCCGTCGGTGGCTCGAGGCCGAGGACGTCGAGCAGCCGGCTCGCGGTGGGCAGCGCCGCGTCGTCGCCGGCGACACCGACATCCCGAACGGGGGCCAGCGCGCGAGCCACCCGATTGGCCCAGGCCACGCTGACGTCGTCCGGGCGGACGCCGTGGACCACCTCGGACAGGGCCTGCTGGACGCGGAGGCCGTCCGGCCCGGCAACCGCGACGGCCTGACACTCCTCGGGCAACAGCCGCTCGTCGGTGTCCAGGCACACCAGGTGCACACCGACCCGCGGGCCGTCGCGCAACAGGGTGACGACACCGGGCAGCGAGCGGAGCCGGCGGGCGCCGTCCAGGACGACCAGGAAGTGCGGCTCGTCCAGCTCGGCGTCGCCGACCCCCCGCACCCGGGCGCGGGCGGTGACGACGCTGAGCAGCTCGGCGACCCGCCGGGCGACGGTCTCGGTGTCGGTGCCGAGCAGCACCGCTGTGTCCTGACCGTCCACCGGCCGGGCATGTGGGAGCCACCGCACCCACTCCCAGGCGTCTCGCCCGGCCGGCTCGGTCAACACGACGATGCGCAGGTCGGACGGGCTGTGCAGGACCGCTGACTGGCACACGACCCAGCGACCCAGGGCTCGGGTGAGCTCCCCCGGACCGGCGATCCCGAGGACGCCACGGGTCGCCAACGGCACGGTGACCGGGACGTCCGGGGCCGTCCAGGTCACCTGCCGGTCGTGCTCGGGCCGCTCCGGATCATCGAGCACCACCTCGGACGGCAGGTCGGCGGTGCCAAGGCGCAGGACGAGCAGGTCGGGGTCGCTGCGCCGCCGCTCCCACAGCCGCCGTCGGGGTCCGACCGCGGTCAGCAGCACCGCCGCCGGATCAGGACAATCCCGCCGACGGGCCGTGCGCTCCTGCAGCAGGGCGGCGGTGGCATCAGCCTCGATCCGCCGGCGCAGCTCGCGGTAGTCGGCGTTCTGCCGGCGGAACGACTGCTTGCCGTGCTTGCGGTCCATCAGCGCGTTGCCGACGAACGTGACCGGGCTCAGCAACCCGAACAGCAGGTAGTAGAACCGCTTGAACAGCACCGCCATGGCGACCGCCATCACCAGCGGCAGCAACGCCATCAACCAGGGCAGGGGACGCCGCTCACCTTCCTTGGGCCGATTGGGCAACCGGAAGCGCGTCGTGCGTACGGCGGGGAACAGCCGCGGCGGCCGGTTGAAGTCCAGACCGGCGCCGTCCTCGGCCGGCTCGAGGGCGGCGTCCGGCGGCTCCGGGGCCACCAGGTCGAGGAGCACCGTGCCCACCGCGAGCAGCGCTCCGGTCGGCCACGGCGCCCCGGTCGGGGCGAGCAACTCGCCGTCCAGACGCACCTCGGTGCCCGCCCCGGGCCGAACCTGGACGCCACCGGCCGCCGTGACCGTGACCCACAGCCCCGCCGCCGGGACCCCCGCGTCGACCAGCCGGACCGGGCAGTGCGGGCCGCTGCCGACCTCGGCGTCGCCGGCGCCCAGGCGGTGTACGGCGCCGGCGCCCGGACCGCTGACC
>JBKJOO010000242.1:0-8830 GCA_046595615.1 Mycobacteriales bacterium
CCCACGACACAAGGCCCGATCCAGCGGTAAGACCTGAGCTGAGGGCATCCAAAAGGTGCGTCATACCACCGCGTAGCGCGCGGCGCCGGTTCGTTGTTCTGACTCACGGCTGATGCCTGAGGGTGCCCTACTCGATTGCCGAGACGATCCAGTGGTCTGCCGGCGCATGGGGCTTGTCGGGAACATGGCGCCGCTCCTCGGTCCACTGGTCAGGTCCGAAGGCTCGGTCAGCGACGAGTCGCCAGAACGCGGCGGCCGACGTGTTGTCGTGCTGGAAGGGGATCTGCCATTGGCTACCGTGGCGGCCAATGACGTCGAGCGCCAGTTCCATGCCGGCGCCGCGTCGCCGCACCACAGGGGCCACCCACAGCGCGGCCATCAGACGCGCCGGTCGACTGAGGCCCTCAACAATGGCGAAGCCGATCGGGGCGAGACCGCCAGTGTTCGGGTGGCTATCCCAGGCCAGATAGGCGGCCACGTCGGGGTCTGGGGCCGTCGGCAACCCTGTCGCGTTGTATCGACCGTCCGAGTAAGGAAGGGCCCTGACGATCGGGGCGAGGTCGCTCTTGAAACTCTGCCAGAGCCATGCCAGGACCGACCACTGGTCGTCGGCGACGGGGTGCATCTGCACCCACTCACCGTAGTCGCGGCATCAGGGCCGGCCCCACCTGGACTGTGATACGCCACCGCCAGGCGGGCGCCTCGCTGGTCGCGTGGACTGCTACTGACCGGCGTCCTAGGTCGGCTACGTCCTAGAGCATGTCGAAGGGAACGTGGCAGGGCAGGAGGAGCAGCTCAGCGGCCCGGTGTCGGTGTCCAGCTTTACGGTGCAGCGCATGTGGACCTACACGTTGGCGGACTTCGACCCGGAAGAGCTGCTGTCAGAGGAGACCTGGGGCCGTCGCTGGGCGGACGACGGCTGGCGTACGTGGGCGCCCGGGCCAGGATGCTGGACGACTGTTGGCGGTCGACCTCTCCGCCGCTGGAACCTACGTCGATGGTCACCGCCAGCCACCGGAACGAGGCCGACGGAGCACGGAAGTCGTCCGCCCTGAGAAGCGTCCCAGGGCCCCGACCTGCCCGTGTGCTGCGGCACCTCTTGACGTCGACTAGCTGACCTGTCTACGGTCAGGAGCGACGATTAGCCAAGATGAATGGAGATCAGATGCTCCAGCAAGTCAGTGTCCTGCTCGCCGCCGTGCCGAATCCGGGCCCGCTCGCGCCGCCAGGGATGGCAGGGCCGGCAGCGCAGCTGTTGGGCTGGCTCAAGTGGGTCGGCCTCGTCTCCGGCGTGGTCGGGCTCGGGATGTGCGCGGTCATGATGATTCTGGGCCGCCGCAATAGGTCGAACATGGCGGTCGACGGCGCGTCCGGCATCCCGTGGGTCCTCGGCGGCCTGTCTCTAATGACCCTGTCCGCCGGCCTCGTCGGCGCCCTCCTGACATGACCGCAACAGAGGCGGATCGCCGCAGGTCTCGACGCAGCTGGCGGATCGGCGCCGGGGTCGCTGGGCTCCTCTTCGTCGCCGTGGCGGCCCTGTTATACCTAACGATGCGCGATCGCGCCCAGGTAGCCGTGCCAGAAGGCGGTGGCCCCGCGATCTCCGACAGCGGGAGACCCCTGCCCGACGTCTCGTGGGTCCAGACGTTGGGTGTCGAACTCCCGATGTCTCTCACGCACGGCCCCCGCGCCGTAACCAGCACGACGGCGTCGGGTTTCAGCGACAGCGAGCTCGGCGCCGCCATCGCCGCGGTTCACGTGCTCATTCGCACCAGCGCCGCCGCGGGCCCGCGAGTCTTCGAGCCAACGATCACTCAGCAGGTCACCGGCTCGAATGCTGCGGCGATGAAGCTCTTGGCTGCCCAGCAGTACGAGCAACTGCGCGCCGAGACGAATGTTGCCGAGGGCGAGCCGGTTTCGGGGGACGCCAAGGTGCTCGGTTACATAGTGGACGCATTCGCATCGCCTACAGCGAGGGTGCAGGTGTTCCTCAGCTCGCCGACCCTCGACGCTCGAGGACAACTTCTGCGCTTCACCGTGCAGCTTGAGCGCCGCCAAGATGACTGGGCTGTCGTTGCGCCCCCTCGCGGGGACTGGGGTGCATCGAGTGCAGTGCTGAGCGAAGCCCCCGCTGGGCTAACGCGCTTTGACGAGGTGCGGTGATGGCGTGCCTCCCGCTCATTCCCCTCAGCTGTGTCATCGACGGCGTCGGCAGCGCTGCAGGAGGCGTGGCCGCGACCGCGCTGGGCAACGGCTTTGCCGATGCCATGCGAGAGGGCGCCCAGTGGGTGATCCGCACGACGGTCGGGTGGTGGATCGACGTCCCCGCCATCAACCTGGCCACGTCCCCGGCGCCGACGATCCGCGGCTACGTCCTCTGGCTGGCCGTAATGGTTGCGACTGCCGGGATCATCTGGCAGGGCATCTTGCTCGCGATCACGCGCCGCTCCTCGCATCTCCTGGATGTCGGACGCGGCCTCTTCGTTGTCGCCCTTTGGTCAGCCATCGGCATCATCGGCCCCGCTGCTGCGCTGCGCGCCGGGGACGCCTTCTCCTCATGGGTGCTGGACGAAGCGTCCGGCGGCCAAGCTGCTGACCGGCTGACGAAGCTCGCAGGGCTGCAGACGATCAACTCGGCAGGGGCCGTGATCATCCTCGGACTGATTTTGATGCTCGCCGGCCTTGCCCAGGCGGTGCTGATGATGTTTCGTGAGGGCGCGATCGTCGTCCTGGCTGGCGTCGTGGTGCTCGCTGCCTCCGGTCAGTTCATCCGTGCGACCCGGCCCTGGCTGCCAAAGGTCATCGGCTGGATGCTGGCCTTGATTTGCTTCAAGCCCGCAGCCGCCCTCGTCTACGCCACCGCCCTAGCGCTGGTGGGCGAGAGTGACGATCCGCGCACGGTGCTCGTTGGTCTCGCGATGATGGTCCTGGCGGTGTTCGCTCTGCCCGCCCTCATGAAGTTCTTCACCTGGGCGACCGGCACGACGGGTGACGGCAGGGGTGGCGGCGTGGCTGCCGTCGCCGGCGCCTCGGCCGCGGCGCTGCACGCTTCGGCAACCTTGTCGTCCTCGTCGAGCCGGTCCACGTCCGCCCAGGCCGGGCACATTCGCCAAGACCTTGCCCAGGCTGCTCGCACCGCGCCGTCTGGTGCCGCCACCGGTGCCGCGGCCAAGACAGCGTCCGGAGGACTTGGGGCGGCGAGCGCTGCAGCGGGGCCGGTCGGACTTTCTCTCGCAGGCGCCCAACTGGCTGCCACCTCGACGAGAGCTGGTGGTGACGCTGCCAGCGGCGCCATGTCAGGCGGCACGGCGTGACCACGGGTGACCGTGCTTCTGAGGTGGTCCGCACCTACGGGGGGTGGCGGCTGACCCGAGGCATGGGCCTCTTCGGCTCCGGCCCGGTCGGCACCTTGGTGGTGCTGTCTTGCCTCGTCGTCCCACTGCTGCTTGCTTCCGCCGATCTGCGCGTCGCCCTGTTCAGCGTGCCTCCCGCGGCCCTATCGGCTGCGCTGGTGCTCGCGCGGGTGAATGGCATGCCGGTAGGTCGGCTGGCTCAGCGTCGCGTTCGGTGGACCTGGGGGTCGGTCCGTGGCTACGCAACCCACCGAACCGGCACCGTAGCCCAGCACCCGAGCGCTTGGCAGCTGCCCGGCGTACTGGCCTCGAGCGAGCTGCTCACCGTCAATGACGGTCGCGGCGCTGCGTTCGGTGTCGTCCGCGACAGGCGCAGCGGGTATCTCACGGCGACTCTGCGGTGCGCCGCGTCGTCCACGTGGCTGGTCGACAGCGACGACGCCGACGGCTGGGTGGCCAACTGGCATGCCTGGCTGGCCTCGCTGGGGTACCTGCCGATGCTGAAGTGGGTGGCAGTCACCGTCGACACCTCGCCCGCCCCCGCGTCCGCGCTGCGCCACACAGTCCTGCCGCAGATCCGCCCAACCTCGCCCGACGACGTCCGGGCCCTCATGCACGCCCTGGTGGAACGCTCACCCGGTACGGCCGCTGACATCGAGACCCGCGTAAGCATCACCTTCGACCCCGGCCAGTCGCACCTGCAGCTGCGTGACGTCGAAAACCAGGCCGCAGAGGTCTCGCGGCAGCTCACTGGGCTGGAGTCAGCGTTGTCGTCCTGCGGGGTCACCGTCCTCGGCCGCGCTCGGGCGCCCCAGCTCGCCGCGACCGTCCGCGCCGCGTTCGATCCCGCCAACCGCGGCGAGATCAGGCAGCGAATGGGCGGCGGTGACGGTGGAGACGACTTGTTGCTGTGGGGCGACTCAGGGCCAGTCGCGGCAGACGAGGGCTGGGACTACTACCGACACGACACCGGACTGTCGGTGACATGGGCGTGGCGCGAGGCCCCTCGCCAGCACGTCACCAGCGGGGTGCTCACGCGGCTGCTCTCGCCCGGTCGCCACTCCCGAAGGGTGACGCTGCTCTACCGCCCGCTCTCCGCCGGCGATGCTGCTCGCGTCTTGGAGGGGCAAGTAAACGCGGCTGCGTTCCGCGACGCCTACCGTCGAGCGCAGAAGCGGGACGAGACCGCGCGGGACGCCGCTGACCGCGATCGTGCGATCCAGGCGGCGCGGGAGGAGGCAGAGGGGGCAGGTGTCGTCCTGGTCAGCCTGTACGTCACCGCGACCGTCACCGCTGATGCCGAACTCGCTGAGGCTGTCTCGGACGTCGAGGCGCGCGCTGACCAGTCGAAGATCCAGCTGCGGCGGCTCTACGGCAGCCAGAGCGCCGGGTTTGCCACGACGCTGCCCATCGGCTTCAGCCCCGTCTACGTCGCCGGCCGAGGGCTGAGCCGATGAGCACCATCGCGCCATCCTGGGGATGGCGCATGCCGGGCACAGGCCGCGCCTCGCACATCGAGACATCCCCCGAGTACCAAGCCACCACCGTCCAGGCTTGCGGACTGTTCCCGTTCACGGCCGGCTCGGGGGCACCGTCGGTCGGTGTGCCGTTCGGACGACACATGATGTGGGGCGAGGTCGTCTGCTGCGATCCGTTTGCGTGGATGGACGCCGGGCTGACGACTAACCGCGGCATGTTCTTCCTCGGTCAGCCCGGCACCGGCAAGAGCTCAGGTGGCAAGCGAATCTGCCGCGGCTGCATGGCCTTCGGTGTCGTGCCACTGTTCCTGGGCGACGCCAAGCCTGACTACACGGCGGTCGTCGAGTCCGCAGGTGGACAGGTCATCCGGATCGGCCGGGGCCTGGACCGGATCAACCCCTTGGACGCCGGGCCGCTGGGAGCCGCTCTGAGCCGCATGTCCGGTGCCGCAGCGGAGCGGCTGAAGCTGGAGGTCCGCGGTCGGCGCCTGAACGCCACGCTCGCCCTATGCGCTCTCGTTCGCACCGACGCGCCGTTGGGCAACGCGGAGGAGACCGTCGTCGGCGCAGCCGTCGATCTGCTCGGAGACCGCGTAGCCGGCGCGGACCCAACGATCCCAGACGTGCTGCACGTCATCCGCGAAGCACCGGACCGGCTGATTTCTGCCGCTGAGGTCGACTCGGTCGAGGAGTACCGCGCCGAGACACGACGGCTGCGCCAGACCTTGCGGATGCTCTGCGAAGGTTCTCTCAAGGGAGTCTTCGACGGGCCGACGTCCACACCAATCGATCTGGACGCCCCAGCGGTCAGCATCGACATCTCCGCCGTGACCTCGGCGGGGGACACGCTGCTGTCCGCGGCAATGCTGTCGACCTGGTCGTATGGCTTCGCCGTCATCGACGCGTCCACCGCACTGGCCGACGCGGGCCTGGCGCCACCGCGCCGCTACCTCGCGGTGCTCGACGAGCTCTGGCGGGCTTTGCGCGGGGCTCCCGGCCTCGTTGACCACGCCGACGCCCTGACTCGGGTGTACCGGGGGCGCAACGTCGCGCACATGATGATGACCCACTCGCTGGACGACCTGAACGCCTTGCCCACCGAGGCGGACCGGGCCAAAGCCCGCGGCTTCATCGACCGGGGCGCCATCACCGTCCTCGCCGGGCTTCCGATGCGCGAACTCGACGAGGTCTCGCGCATCGTGCCGCTATCGCAGCAGGAGAAGCTGATGGTCGCCTCCTGGTCATCACCCGAGAGCTGGCAGCCCGGCGCACGGCACCCCGGCCGCGGCAAGTACCTGATCAAGACAGGTCAGCGCGTCGGCATCCCGGTCGAGCTCGAGTACGTCGGCGATGAGGCTGCGCTGTACAACACCGACGGCGCGCCCTTCGCGGGCATGCCATGACCCGGGCCCTGGGACCGAACGTCGGTGTGGGACGCGAGGCCGCACTGCCTTTCGGCATCCTCGGTCTGTGCTGGCTGCCCGTCGGCCTGGGTGGCATCGTCTGGCTCGCCGGGGGCCTGACGTCGGTCGCGACGGGCCGGGGGTGGCAGACGCCGCCATTTGGCCTCGAGTCCGCCCGGCACCTGGTCAGTGCCGGACCCCGCGCCCTGTGGCCGAACGTCGCTCCGCGTGCCGTGTGGGTCGTAGCCGGCCTGATGCTGGTGATCATCGCGGCGACGGTGGCTGCCGTGGTTCGAGCGGCCGGAGGGTCGCGGTCGGTCCCAGGTGACCCCCTGACGACGCTTGCCACCCTGCACGACGTCCGCGGCCTCGGGCCGGTCGATGTCGCGGCCCGGGCCGAGCAGCTGCGCCCATCGCTGCGCCCCGCGACGCGAAGGGCTCCACGACCAACCCGCGAGAACGGTGTCCTGCTCGGGAAGCTGCGCTCGCGACGCGGCGACGGAGCGGAGTTACGCGCATCCTGGGAGGACGTCGTCCTCGCCATCATGGCCCCCCGCGCCGGCAAGACCACCGCACTGGCAGTGCCCGCGATCCTCGACGCCCCGGGGCCGGTCGTCGCGACGAGCAACAAGGCCGACCTGTGGGCAGCCACCGCCGACATCCGCCGTGCCGAGACCGATGACCGCGTGTGGGTTTTCGATCCCCAACGCATCACCAGCACCGAACGCTCATGGTGGTGGAACCCCCTGCGCGGGGTAACGAACGTCGAGGAAGCCCACCGCCTGGCGGGGCACTTCATCCAGGAGGTCAGGGCGGGCAAGGACGACCGTGACTTCTGGACATCCGCCGCCCTCGACTTGCTGACCGGCCTGCTGCTCGCCGCTGCACTGTCCGGGCGTGACCTCGCTGAGGTGTACGAATGGCTCAACGACCCCGTGCTGTCGACACCGGCGCAGGTGCTGCGCGAGCACGGCCAGAAGGCGGCCGCAGCTAGCCTGGCGGGACGCCAGCACGGGGCGCCCGAGACCCGAGATGGTGTCTACGAAACAGCGCGCACGGCCGCACAGTGCTTGCGCGACAACGCTATTATGTCCTGGCTCACTCCTTCGAGCCCCTCTACATCTGAGTTCGATCCGGCGGCGTTCATCCGCACTCGGCAGAGCCTCTACCTATTGTCTAAAGACGGCGCCGGCGCTGCCGCCCCACTCGTCGCCGCGCTGACCGACCGGGTCATGCGGGACGCCGTGCGCGCCGCCGAGCTCGACGGCGGCCGACTTGACCCGCCGATGATCGTCGTCCTGGACGAGGCCGCCAACGTTTGCCGGATCGCTGACCTGCCAGAGCTTTACAGCCACCTAGGTTCGCGAGGAGTTCTGCCCCTGACGATATTGCAGTCCTACCGCCAGGGCGCACGGGTGTGGGGCGACCACGGCATGGACGCGTTGTGGTCGGCCGCGACGTGCAAGCTCCTGGGTGCGGGGCTCGACGACGCCCGCCTGGTCGAGGACGTGTCCCGGCTGGTTGGCGACCACGACGTGGCGATGCGCTCGATCAGCCGCGGTGAGGGGCGCGTCTCGGAGTCCGTGTCGCTGCGCCGACAGCGCGTCTTGCCACCTGAGGACATCAGGGCTCTGCCCAAAGGCTCCGCAGTCCTGCTAGCGACCGGCTGTCGGCCCGCGATGCTGTCCTTGCAGCCGTGGTTCACCGCGGAACGGGCGGATGCGGTGAACGCCGCGATCCGTACAGCGAGCTCGCTGCGACGCGGAAGGCCAGACACGTGACGGAGCCGCAACCGGAGCTGGACGTCCGCGTCGATGACCTCGCAGCCCAGGTCGCGCGCCTGAGCAGCGAGCTGGCAGATGTCGCGGCCGCCGTGTTCAGTCGGCCGCCGACTAAGTCGCACCAGTCAGACGAACCGATGTACGACACGCTCGACGACTGGGTGAGCGAGTACTTCGCACCCACCTTCGGCCGCCCCATCGGTGGCGAACTCCGCTGGTGTGCCCAATGGGGTGAGCACGCCGAGGCGGTCACTCGCCTCGAGGCGCTGTGGCGGTCCTGGGAGTCATTGCGGCTTGAGCCGGCCTTGGGCATGGCGACGTGGCTGACCCATCACCTCGACCCACAGCTAACCGCCCTGCTGTCGCGCTCGGGGACGTTCGCACAGTGTCAGCCGGATCGCCACAGCCAACCGATCGCGTTGGTAATTCTGCCTTCGGAATGACCGATTTGCGTATCTGCGTGGCCAGTGAACGTCCGCTCGGTTGCCCGAGGGAGGTCGGCGGCTCCGCCGGTGTCGACAGACAGCGGGCGCCGGTGCAGTGTCGATCGTGGACCGCGGGCCCCCTGCCTGAGACGCGCCCACTGGCGGCGGTGTGGGGCAGGTCCGGACATCGAGCTTCCCTCGCCGCTTGCTCACATAGCTGGCGGGCGCAACCATGCCTCCATGTGGCTGCGTGCCGTGTGGGCAGGGCTTCGGCACGACCTGCGCCGTCTCAGGACGCGAGAGCCTGACTCGGCGGTCATCCCAGCGTGGGATCCCACCCTCGCCAGAGGCCTGACGTGGAACACGTCACGAGGCCGACCAAAGCGCCCC
>JBKJOO010000275.1:0-5658 GCA_046595615.1 Mycobacteriales bacterium
CCCGGCAGCTTCGCCGAGGTCAAGGGCCAGGAACACGTCACCGGCCCGCTGCAGCAGGCGCTGCGCAACGGCCGGATCCATCACGCCTACCTGTTCAGCGGACCGCGTGGCTGCGGCAAGACCTCCAGTGCGCGCATCCTCGCCCGCTCGCTGAACTGCGACCAGGGGCCGACGCCGGACCCGTGCGGGGTCTGCGACAGCTGCGTCGCCCTGGCCCCCAACGGACCTGGCTCGCTCGACGTCGTGGAGATCGACGCGGCCTCGCACGGCGGGGTCGACGACGCGCGTGACCTGCGCGAGCGGGCCTTCTACGCGCCGGTGTCGAGCCGCTACAAGGTCTACATCATCGACGAGGCGCACATGGTGTCGCGCGAGGGCTTCAACGCGCTGCTGAAGCTGGTCGAGGAGCCGCCGGAGTTCCTCCGGTTCGTGTTCGCGACGACCGAGCCGGAGAAGGTCCTGTCGACCATCCGCTCGCGCACCCACCACTACCCGTTCCGGCTGATGCCCCGGCGCGAGCTCACCGACCTGCTGTCCTCGGTCGTCGCCGCGGAGGGCATCGCGGTCGACCCGACGGTGCTGCCGTTGGTCGTGCGCGCCGCCGCGGGCAGCGCCCGCGACGGGCTGTCCATCCTCGATCAGGTGCTCGCGGCGGCCGGCACCGAGGGGGTCACCCGCGACGGCGCGGCGTCCCTGCTCGGGGTCACCCCCGACACGCTGCTCGACGACGTCATCGATGCGTTCGCCGCCCGCGACGGCGCCGCGGTCTTCACCACCGTCGACCGGGTGATGGAGCACGGACACGACCCGCGACGGTTCGCCCAGGACGTCCTGGAACGCCTTCGTGACCTCGTGGTGCTCGACGCCGTCCCCGCGGCCGGCGACACGGGCCTGCTCGACTGCCCGCCCGAACAGCTCGCCCGGATGGCCCGCCAGGCAGCCAGTCTCGGTACGGCGGGGCTGTCCCGCGCCGCCGACCTGTTGCACGCCGGCCTGACCGAGATGCGCGGTACGACGGCGCCTCGCCTGCTGCTGGAGCTGGTCTGTGCGCGGGTCCTGCTGCCGGCCGCCAGCGCCGACGACGGCGCGGTGCTCAGCCGGCTCGAACGCCTCGAGCGGCGCTTCGACATCGCCGGCGACGCCGTGCCGGTCGTCCCCCGGGGGCACGTCCCCGGGCCGCACCATGTGGAGCACCCGCCGGCGGGACCGGCCGGGGTCACGGGTCAGGCGACGGCCCCGCCGCCTGCTTCGGCCGCGCCCCGGTCCGCGGTGCAAGTTGCCCCCCGCCCGGCCCCAGTCCCCGGCCCGGCCCCAGCCGCCGGCCCGACCACTCCCGCCCCGGGCTGGCCCACGACGGCGGTCCCCGGCGCAGCCGGCCAGCCACCGCCGTACCAGCCCGAGCACGGTCATGACCCGGCGCCGGCCGTCGCACCGGTGCTGGGTGGGCTCGACGTGACGGCCGTACGCCGCTCGTGGGACGCCGTACTCGAGGCCGCCAAGGGCCGTAAGAAGACGACGCATGCGCTGCTGCTCAACGCGCAGGTCGTCGAGCTCGCCGACCGCACGGTGACCCTGGCCTTCACGACGGCGGCCCTGTTGCGACAGTTCCAGTCGAGTACCAACACCGATGTGCTGAAGGAGGCCTTTCAGGCCGTCCTGGGGGCCGAACTCGACATCGCCTGCACCGTCGGGGGCGCGCCGGCCACGCCGGCTGCCGGCTCGCCGGTCGCCTCGGCGGCGCGGGCCGCGCCGGACGGGTTCGCTCCCGGCGACGAGGAGGTGCCGGAAGACCCGGATCTGCCCCGGCCCCCGCGCGCCGACTCGGGCGAGGACGCCGCGCTCACGTTGGTCCAGGAGCAGCTCGGCGGACGCGTCGTGGGCACCCTCGGCGACTGACCGCTGCCCGGCCCGGCGGTGGCTTCGTCTCCCCAACGACCACAACAGCAGGGAAGGGTCCGGCTCGGAACCGAACGCACGCTCGCGGAGGCGGCCAGCGGCCGAAAACAGCTCTGCTTCCCTGCTGTTGTGGTCGTCCGGCCGGCCGATCGGCCACCGGGCGAGTCCTAGACGACCACTTCGACGTCGGCGTAGTGGCAGGCGACCGGGTGCCCCTGCCCGCGCTCGGTGAGCTCGGGCTGCTGGTCGATACACATCGTCTTCTGGCTGTCGGTGAGCTGGTCGCGGAACACCTGGCAGCGAGTGCGGAACCGGCAGCCGCTCGGCGGGTTGGCCGGTGAGGGCACGTCGCCGCTGATGACGATCCGGCGGCGGGCGCGCTCCTTGCGCGGGTCGGGGATCGGGATGGCCGACAGCAGCGCCCGCGTGTAGGGATGTGCTGGCTGTTCGAACATCTCGTCGCGGCTGCCGAGCTCGACGATCCGGCCGAGGTACATCACGGCAACCCGGTCGGCGATGTGGCGGACCACCGACAGGTCGTGCGCGATGAACAGATAGGACAGCCCCAGCTCGTCCTGCAGCTTCTCGAGCAGGTTGACGACCCCGGCCTGGATCGAGACGTCAAGTGCCGAGACCGGCTCGTCGAGCACGAGGACCTTGGGCTCGAGGGCGAGGGCGCGGGCGATGCCGATGCGCTGGCGCTGGCCGCCGGAGAACTCGTGCGCATAGCGGTTGCCGTGCTCGGGGTTGAGCCCGACCAGGCGCAGCAACTCCTGCACCCGGTCGCGGCGGCCGTGCCGGTCGCCGGCAAGGTCGTGGATGACCAGCGGCTCGGCGACGATGTCGTTGACGGTCATCCGCGGGTTGAGCGAGGCGTAGGGGTCCTGGAAGACCAGCTGCAACTCGCGCCGGATCCCCCGCAGGTCCTTGCCCTTGAGCTGGGTGATGTCGCGCCCGCCGTACATCACCTGGCCGGACGTCGCGGGCTGCAGATTGAGCACCGCCCGGCCGGTTGTCGATTTGCCGCAGCCCGATTCGCCGACGACGCCGAGGGTCTCGCCGCGATGGAGGTCGAACGACACGTCGCACACGGCATGGATCTCACCGGACCTACGACGCAGCAGTCCGCTGCTGCGGATCGGGAAGTGCTTGACCAGATGGCTGACCGACAGGACCGGCTCGTCGCCCCGTAGCGCAGGTGCGACGTCCGGTTCCACCGCGGTCACGCGTCCTCCTCCGGCGTACGACGGTCCGCAACGGCCTGTGCGGCCTCGACCCGCTCCTCGACCGTGCCGACGTCGGTGCCGTCTGCGGTGAAGGTGGACGCGAGGTGACACGCGGCGCTGTGGCCGATGCCGTCGACCTGCAACAGGGCTGGCTCGGTCTCGTCGCAGACCTCGACGCGATAGGTGCAGCGGGACGAAAAGGGGCAGCCCGGCGGTAGGTTGAGCAGGGACGGTGGCGAGCCTGGGATCGGCTGCAGGGCGCCACCGGACTGCTGGTCGAGCCGGGGGATGCTCGCCAGCAGGCCCATCGTGTAGGGCATCCGCGCCCGGTAGTAGATGTCGTCGACCGTGCCGGTCTCCACCGGCTTGCCGGCGTACATCACCAGGACGCGGTCGGCGACACCGGCGACGACGCCGAGGTCGTGCGTGATGAGCACCATCGCGGCGTTGGTCGCGCTGCGGGCGATGTCGAGCGTTTCGAGGATCTGCGCCTGGACGGTGACGTCGAGGGCGGTCGTCGGTTCGTCGGCGATGAGCACGTCCGGGTCGTTGGCGATCGCCATCGCGATGACGACCCGCTGCCGCATACCGCCGGAGAACTCGTGCGGGTAGTTCTTCGCCCGGTCGCGGGCGTTGGGGATGCCGACGAGGTCGAGCAGCTCGATCGAGCGTTCCCAAGCCTGCTTCTTGTTGAAGTCGTTGTGCGCGCGAACACCCTCGGTGAGCTGCCACCCCACGCTGTAGACCGGGTTGAGTGAGGAGATCGGGTCCTGGAAGACCATCGAGATCTGCTTGCCACGGACCTTCGCCAAGTCGTTGTACGACGCGCCGACGAGCTCCTGGCTGCCGAGGCGGACCGAGCCGCTGACCCGCGCGGTGCCGGGCAGCAGGCCCATGATGGCCAGTGAGGTGACGGACTTTCCGGAGCCGGACTCGCCCACGATGCCGAGCACTTCGCCGCGGCGCAGGGTGTAGGACACGCCTCGGACGGCCTGGACGACGCCGTCATCGGTGGGGAAGCCCACCGAGAGATCGGTGACCTCAAGGACGACCTCGTCGGTGGCTGGGCCTGGGAGGCCGGCCGGGGTGAGTGCGGTGGCCGTCACGCGCGGACCCGGTTCTGCTGCGGGTCCAGCGCATCGCGCAGCCCGTCGCCGATGAAGTTGATGGTCAGGGCGATCAGGATGATGACGAGCCCCGGGAAGTAGAACAGCCAGGGCCGGGTCGACGCGGCGGACTGGCCATCGCTGATGAGCAGCCCGAGTGACGTGCTCGGGAACTTGATGCCGAATCCCAGGTAGGACAGCGCCGTCTCGGTGAGGATCGCCACGGCGACCGTGATGGTGGCGTTCACGATGATGGGGCCGACCGCGTTCGGCACCAGGTGCCGGAAGATGATCCGGGAGTCGCTGGCGCCAAGGCAGCGGGCCGCCTCGACGTACTCCTTCTCGCGCAGCGACAGGAAGAGCCCGCGGATGACCCGGGCGATCGACAGCCAGGACAGCGACGCGAGAATCAGTGCGATCGTGATCGGGTCCCCGCCGCCGCCGGCGAGCAGGGTGGACACCGTGACGAAGATGGCCAGCGTCGGTACGGTCAGCAGCAGGTCGACGAAGCGCATGAGCGCGTTGTCGAGCCGGCCGCTGTAGAACCCCGACACCGCGCCGTACACGGTGCCGAAGACGGTGGACAGCAGGGCGACGAGAAGCGACACGAGCACCGACACCCTGGTGCCGGCGAGCACCTGTCCGAGCAGGTCGTGACCGACCGAATCGGTGCCGAACGGGTGCTTGAGCGAAGGCGCGAGCGAGAGGTCGTCGGTGATCGTGGTGCTGCGGTAGTGCCAGAGCACGTTGCCGCCCAGCGACACCACGACGAGCAGCACGAAGATCAGCAGGCTGGCCACCGCCAGGCGGTGCTGCAGGAAGCGGCGGAGCACCAGCCGGAACTGCGAGCGGGTCTCGACAGTGAACTCACGCTCGACGTGACTGCTCGACGTGACGCCGGACGGATCGCCCGGGAGCAGCGTGTCGAGCTTCGCGGTGTCAGGCATAGCGGATCCTCGGGTCGAGGTAGGCGTAGAGCAGGTCGGCGAACAGGTTGAACAACACCACGATGACGGCGCTCACCATCAGCCACGCCAGCAGCCGGTTGACGTCCTGGGCGTTGACCGAGGTCAGCAGCATCTCGCCCATGCCGTGCCAGGCGAAGACCCGTTCGGTGATGACCGCGCCGCCCAGAATCGCTCCGACGTCTAGGGCGACGACGGTGGTGATGGGGATCAGGGCGCAGCGCAAGGCGTGGCGGACGAGCACTCGCCGACGGGACAGGCCCTTTGCCCGAGCCAACCGGATGTAGTCGCTGTTGAGCACGTCCAGCATGCTTGAGCGTTGGTATCGACTCCAGGCCGCGTAGCTGACCGCAGCCAAGGCCAGGGTTGGCAGCACGAGGTGTCCTGCGATGTTGGGCAGCTTGTCGAAGAAGTTGCCCTCGAGGTTGGGCGTGCGGTCACCAACGGTGTAGACGATCGTCTGGC
>JBKJOO010000100.1:0-8089 GCA_046595615.1 Mycobacteriales bacterium
CGCTACGTCGCTGCCCCATGGCAGCTGGCTCAGCGTCGAGAGGCCTTCGTCGACAGCGAGGACTTGGTCGTTGATGTAGCTCGCGTCGTCGGAGAGCAGGAAGACGACAGCCTGGGCGACTTTCTGAGCGGTTCCCAGCGTCGCCGCCTACATGGCGAATCGCGCTCGTGCCACCCGTCGAGTTCGGTGAGGGCACTTCGGAGGGACACCACACCGGAGCAACCCGCTCAGCGTGAGTTCAGACCTCCATCAACCCGGTACGAGATACACAGCCCCACACCTGCAGGTGCAGCCTGCGTCGGGCGGCCTCGAGTCAGGCACCCCTGCATGCTGCCCTGAACATAAATGATTGGGTGGAGCCATGCGTGCGCTGGCAGTGACTCCCGGGCCAAGGACTCCTTGACGCTGATCGAGCTCCCCGAACCGACACCGACCAGGGCGCGAACCGCCGCGCCGACGTCCTGTACCGCGGAGACCGGGGTCAGGAACGGGAAGGCACCACGATGTAGTGGGGACGCACCGTGCCTCAGTCCCGTGACGCTGGCGGTGATGGCGGAAGCATCGCGGAGGGATACATGTAGCCCCCGCCCCAGAAGGGCCCGAATCCGTAGTAGCCGTAGAGGCTGGAGTGATAGGTCCGGTCATCGACGAGGTCCGGGTCGTAGCCCGGCGCCGCCGCGACCCGTTCGCGCGTCTGATCGAGGAGCACTTCTTCGTCGGTGATCTTCGTGATCGCGTCGACTGGTATCAGGGTCTTCGTTTCGCCGAAGCCGAGGAATCCGCCGTGTTCGACCAGCAGAAAGCGGACCTTCTTCTCGCGGTCGTCGATGAGGAGGTCAGCCACCTTGCCGATGCCGTTTCCGTCTTTGTCTTTCACCTCGCGGCCGCGGACGTCGTTGGCCAATCCGTCGATCGTCTGACCGCGGTCGCCGAGAACGTAGAGGGTGGCGCTGTCGTTGCTTGTCATTGAGAGTCGTCTCCTAGATGTGAGTCGGTTTGCGGGGCCGTCCCCGGGCATCGTCGGTTCCGGCGCCGACGCAGGACGGTTGGACATCTCAGAGCGCTGCTTCCCGCGGCATGGTGGCGAGGAGTTCATGTGCGCGAGCGGCATGCTTGTGCTCCACGAGCACTTCGTACTTGGTGGCGACGACCTGCTTGACGGAGGCGAAGTCACGGGTGCCGCGCCGAGTGGCCGTGCTGTAGCCGAGCTGACTCCACACCAGCCCGAACGCGGCCCCCAGTAGTGGAGTAGACACCAGGAACCCGAATTGGTTCCGGTTGCTGAACAGGTTGAACGCGATGCCGACGAACAGCCCGATCCAGAGTCCGGACAGGGCGCCAGCGGCGGCGATCTTGCCTCGGGTCAGGCGCCCGGTGACGCGCTCGATAGAGCGAAGCTCCGTCCCGACGATCTCCAGGTTCTGCACCGGAAAGTCCTGATCGGCAAGGAAGTCGACCGCCTGCTGGGCTGCGACGTAGCGCTCATAAACGCCTAGGGAGAGCGGATACTCCAGCTCCATTCCGGCGGCGGTGAACATCTGGCTCTGTGTCATGCGAGGGTCTTTTTCGGTGATGGTTCACGGTGCGGGCTTCGGTCAGGCGGGCGCCTAGTCAGCTGGCGGTTGGCCAGAAGCACTCACCTGGATAGAGATGGCTGTCTGTCACCTCGACCAGGGTGGCTTTCGAGGCGCCTTCGGCGGTGGTGACATCGGCGATCCGGCGAATGCCCAGCTGAACCGTGCCCGGCTCCTACCCCTGTGGCTGCGGCCTGGAGCGACGCCAGATGCTCACGCGCAACGTCGGAACTGACGACACTGCGGTGAGGCGGCCGAGAGCGATCGATGAGCTGATGAGCAGCAGGCGAGGTGTCGGTGCGGAGGTCAGTGTGCCGACAGACGCACGGCAGTAGCGCATCGGTGACGCAGCCAGACGCGGCCGTGGCCCGAATAGCGCTGTTCCATGTCCTGGCCGAGATACCGCCCGGGTGGGTAGGTGAATGTGAAGAGCCCGGATCGGCTCTTGACGTTCGTGCGGTGTTGGAAGGTCGCAGAGTCGACGAAGCCCTGCAGCGACGGGTGCGGTCGGTTCGCCGTTGACAGTCCACCGCCGATCCCACGTGGATGGTCATGTGCCGGCTCTGTCCGGGACGTCGGCCATGGCCTCCGGAAGCGCTTGTTCGGAAGGGTGTGCTGCACGAGGGGCGCCGCAGTAGTGGCACAAGATCAGCCACCCGTCAGTGTCGGATTTCAATCGCAGCGCCCAGAGTTGCCGGCAGGACCGGCACTGGTGGGCTAGGGCCGCGCGCGGACGCTGTTGGAGGTGCCCGCCCGCCAGGGTCAGCACGGTGCGGCCGTCGGGGCAGAACGGATGTGTTGAGGGTGGGCCATGGGTGCCTTCAGCGGAAGGGTCACCGTCTTGGCCGGCTGTGAGCGGTGCTCAGGGGGCCGCGGCGCGAGCGACGGTCCCTTTCCGGTCCTGCTGGTTCTCAGCCCTTGAAGCCTATGGCTCGCAGGTGTCCTGTCAAAGAGGGCGTGTCAGCAGTCTCGTTCTGGTCTTGCGCGGGTCGTCAGGTACCCGGACCGTCGGAGGGTTGGTCGACGGGCGGGTCGGTGTGCCGGGCGCGGGCGCGCCGGACCGCTTGGCCGAGTACCTCGCGGGCGACCTCGGTGAGCTTGACCGACTGGCTTTGGCTCATCTCGCGCAGCTTCTCGAAGGCCTCTTGCGCGCTGGCGCCGGTTCGGCTCATCATCACTCCGAGGGCCTGGTCGATCTCCGCCCGGCTGATCAGGGCCTGTTGCAGCTGGGCGACGAGGCGTTCGGCCTGGGCGAGCAGTTGTGCATTGTGCACGCTCACCGCTGCTTGCGGCGAGAAGGCTTCGCCCATCGCCACGGCGTGCTCGTCGAAGACGTCTCGGTGGTGGGCATAGACGTTCAGTGCGCCCAGGACCTGACCGGGCAGCAGCAGCGGCAGCGACAGTGCGCTGTGCACACCCAGCCGGCCGACCCGCGGCCCGAAGCGCGGCCACTGCTGCTCGCCGCCGAGGTTGCCGGAGGTGAAGGTCCGGCGCTGCGCGACCGCGCTGAGGCAGGGGCCTTCACCGAGCCCGTACTGGATGTCGTCGACAGCGGTCACGAATTCGTCGGTAGCGACGACCGTCTGGGGCCGGTCGGCCTCGAGCAGCGTCAGGCCGGCGCCGTCGGCGCCCGGGATCGCGCGCACCGCGAACTCGGCCACCCGAACCATGCCCTGCTCCAGGGTGCGGTGGCCGCTGAGTAGGCCCGACAGACCGGTCAGGCTCGCGGCTAGCTCGTCGTCGTCGTGCATGCTCGCTCCTGACGTGTCGGCCCACGCCACTGGTATCTCGCGGATCTCCTAAAACAGTACCGCCGCGACGGGCGGAGTTGACAGCCGTCGGTTGGGAGGCGCACTGTTGTTGGGCTGAGTGTCAGCCAGCCTGGAACGGGAGCGCCGCCCACCTGCCGCCTCCCGGGAGCGAGAACGCTCACCGCCGGCAAGCACCGTGTTCTCTGTTTTTTTGAGGCACTCATGAACTCTCTGCTCACCGTCCTGATCGTGCTCGTCGGCGTCGCCCTGCTCGGCATGGCCCTGTCGATGCGGATCATCAAGCAGTACGAGCAGGGGGTGCTGTTTCGCTTCGGGCGGGTCATCGGCGTACGCCAGCCCGGCCTGCGGATGATCATCCCCTTGGTCGACGTGCTGCACCGGGTGTCGATGCGGATTATCACGATGCCGATCCAGTCCCAAGGCATCATCACCCGGGACAACGTCAGCGTCGATGTCTCCGCCGTCGCCTACTTCCGGGTCGTGGAAGCTACCCGTTCTGTCGTCGCGATCGAGAACATCTACGCCGCTATCGACCAGATCGCCCAGACCACCCTGCGCAAGGAGGTCGGGCAGCACACCCTGGACGAGACGCTGTCCGAGACCGACAGCATCAACACCGACATCCGCAAGATCCTCGACGTCGCGACCGAGGAGTGGGGCGTGCAGGTCACCCTGGTCGAGCTCAAGGACATCCAGCTGCCCGACAGCATGAAGCGGGCGATGGCCAAGCAGGCTGAGGCCGAGCGCGAGAAGCGCGCAAAGATCATCAACGCGCAGGGCGAGCAGCTCGCCGCCGAGGCGCTGGGAGCGGCCTCCGACATCATGGTCAAGCACCCCCTCGCCCTGCAGCTGCGGAACCTGCAGAGCCTGGTGGAGATCGGCGTGGACAAGAACACCACCGTCGTGTTCCCAGCCCCGCTGATGAGCACGATAGGCGAGCTCGGAGCGTTCCTCGCCCGCGAGACCGCCGCCGGAGCAGCCCTGCCTTCTGTCTCCATACAGCTGCCGGCGGACTCCGACCCGGTCCAGCCGAACGTCGAGCCATCGGCAAACTCGCACGGTGCGCCGAACGGCCGAGCAGATGTTCAGCTCTAGGCGCAGATACCTCAGCTCGGTTGACGCCCACATCGAGCAACTGCTCGACGGCGCCAGCAGGCTCAGCCCGCACGAGGCCATCGCAGGGCCGTGCGATCGCTGCCCGGCGGCCGCGGCCGTACGGGTCCAACTGCCCAGCGGCTCGCTGCTGATGCTCTGCGGTCACCACGCCAGACGCTATGCCTCGGCTCTGCTGGTCCAGGGCGCCGTGGTCACCGGTGGGCTGGCACTGGTGGACCCTTGCGGGCAGTCGGTCGGGACCGGGGCAGGGTGACCCCGCAGCGCGCGGGTGCCTTCTCACCGACGACCTGTAGCGCGGCGGCTCGAGGGCGCACCGTCGCGTCGGGAACCCGGAGTCGCTCTGAACGGGCTGGCAAGGGCGTTGCCTACACCGAAACCCATCTGACCAGGCATCGCATGGCCGTCGAAGGGCCGGATCGCATCCCAGACCAGACAATCCAACGGCTGGTCGCCGACCTGCTGAAGACGCTGCCCGAAGGCGGTGAACAGGTCGTGACGTTGCTGGACGCCGTGCTGCTGCTGGCCCGAGCCTCGTGCCCGTCGTGCGTGGCCGTCAGCCTCACCCTCGACCCCGAAGGCCACCCGGTGACGATCGCTGCGATCAGGGGCAACGGTCACCGGCTCGTCCCTGCCATGACGGTCAGGCTGCCCCGCTCGGACACGAGCGGGCCCGTACGACAGCCGGCCGTCCTCGTCGTGTTCGCCACCGATACGGTCGCTCTCACCCGTCTGGCCGCCGACCTCACCGCCCTGCTAGGAATCGACCCCGGCAGGATCACCCTCGCGGCCGCCGCTGCGGTGCCACACCCCGCGGCCGCGGACATGGTCCTGTCCGCGCAGCTCGCCGACCGGACCGCAGTCGACCTCGCCCTGGGTGTGCTGCTCGATCAAGGCTGGACGACGACCGAAGGCCGCGGGGAGCTCCAGCGCAGAGCGGACGAGTCCGGCGCCTCACTCGCCCAAGCCGCAGCCACCGTCCTGGCGGCCCTGCCCGGCCCAGCCCCACGGCGGCCCTCATGATCGTTCCGCGGCCACTTTCGCCGGAAGCGTCGCCTTCGCGCCGCACTCCGGCTGCATGTGAGGCCGGGGACTCTCGTGTGGTTGTCGACGGCCTGTTGCAGTCCACCGCGGCTTTCACACGAAGGCACCGATCCATCCGCCTGCTGTCCGAGTGGCAGGCAACGCCTACCAGGCCTGAACGCGCCCCACCCACCACAGGTGCCTTGCCCACCCGCCTACAAGCCGCCAATCGTCAGCACAGAGAGGCCGAGCCGATGACCCAGACCGTGACCGAGCCGATGACCGAGTCCGACAGGGCGCCCTCAGCAATCGCCAGCTCGCTCGCCGCCGCAGCAGCGGGGACGGAGCACCTCCCCGACGGCCCCCAGCGGATTGTGGTCGGGCTCGATGGCTCCCCTGGATCCCTTCGCGCCCTGCTGTTCGCGGCTCAGGAGGCTCAGGTGCGTCATGGCGTTCTTCACCTTGTCTCTGCGTACGACGTCAGCTATATGTCGTATGGGTACGCGGGCGGCATGAACATCGGCTTCGACGCCAGCGCATGGGAGGACGGGGTGCGCGGGGCTGCGGAGGCACGTTTGAAGGAGGCCGCCGACACCGTCGCCGCCCTCCCCGGCGCGTCCGTGAACCTGAAGATGACTGCCGCGGAGGGTCGTGCCAGCCAGGTGCTGCTGGAGGCAGCGCGCGGAGCCACGCTGCTGGTCGTCGGGTCCCGCGGGGTGGGTGCCCTGACTCGGCTCATGCTGGGGTCGACCAGCACCGAGGTCGTGCATCATGCCCGTCTGCCCGTGACCGTCGTCCCCGCCGACGAGCACGTGGACCAGGACGCCGGTAGGGGGTTGAACGACAACAAGCCCCTCGGCCCCGACGCCCCTCAACAGCCGAAGCTGAGATGAGGATCGTCGTCGCTCTCGGCGGAAACGCGCTCTTGCAAGGCGGCGACAAGCCCGACGCGCGGGTCCAGTTGACGCACGTGCGCGCGGCGGCCCACGCTCTGGCCCCGCTGGCGAACCAGAACGACCTGCTGATCTGTCACGGCAATGGCCCGCAGGTCGGCATGCTCGCGCTGGAGAGCGCGTCAGACGCCAGTCTGACCAGGTCGTACCCGCTGGATGATCTGGTCGCGCAGACCCAAGGAATGATCGGCTACTGGCTGATCCAGTCGCTACGCAACGCTACCGCCGGTGGCGCGCTCGGGTTCTCCCGAAGGGACCTGCACAACTGACGGTAGGTGCCCCCGGCAGACGGCGCAGGCGATCACGCGAACAAGGCACGGACCATCCAGGCGGTGTTCCGGTGCACGTGACCGGACGACGTCAGGGTTCGAAGGTGGCTGCAAGAATTGCGTTGCCATACGCGGGACCTCCGCCTCTGTCTCGGATCGGGTCGGGAGACAAGTCTGATGCCATCAGCCAGATCCCGGAGGCAATCGTGCAGGTCTTGATCGCCGTGCCCGTCCTGCCGGCGATCGTCGTTTCATGGGCGGCCGGGTTGTCGCTGCGAGTGGCCGGCCATACCTCCCTGACGACCCGCGGCACAGACGTGCGATCGCCAACCAGGAAACGAGCCTGTTCTACGCCGCCCGCGATCGGCGCGGGTACAGGAGCCAGGTGACCATGGCTGAGGTTACTGGTGCCCGCGTCGACGCGGATGCGCTGGTGTTCTTCGGTGCGACAGGCGATCTTGCGCGTAAGATGATCTTCCCGGCTCTGTACCGCATGGTGAAGCGCGGGACCTTGCAGGTGCCCGTGGTCGGAGTTGCCAACTCTGGATGGGACCTCAGCCAGTTCCGTGAGCACGCGCAGGACTGCGTGGCGCAGTCCGACGGCGGCGCCGACGACCCAGCGGCCCTCGAGCGGCTGCTGTCCCTGCTGAAATACGTCGATGGCGATTACCGCAACCCGGACACGTTCAATGCCCTTCGGACCGAGTTGGGCAGCACCGTCCGCCCAGCCCACTATCTGGCCATCCCTCCCGAGCTTTTCCCAGTCGTTACCCAGGGCCTCAGCGGCGCGGGACTCACCCACGATGCCCGGGTCATCGTGGAGAAGCCCTTCGGGCGCGACCTCGCGTCCGCTCAATCCCTGAACCAGGTGCTGAGCTCGGAGTTCTCCTCCGAGGCGATCTTCCGCATCGATCACTTCCTCGGCAAAGAGGAGATCATGAACCTGCTCTACTTCCGCTTCGCGAACTCCTTCCTCGAGCCGATCTGGAACCGCAACTACATCGCCTCCGTCCAGATCACGCTGGCCGAGGACTTCGGCGTCCAGGAGCGAGGCGCCTTCTACGAGACGGTCGGCTGCCTGCGCGACGTGATCGAGAACCACCTGTTCCAAGTCGTGTCCCTGCTCGCCATGGAACCGCCCGCCTACCAAGGCTACGGCGCAGTGCAGAGCCAGAAGCTCAACGTCTTCAAGGCCATGCGCCCTCCCGGTCCGGACGACGTGGTGCGCGGCCAGTACGACGGCTACCGCGACGAGGAGGGCGTCGCGAAGGACTCCGATGTCGAGACCTTCTGCGCGCTGCGCCTGTACATCGACTCCTGGCGCTGGGCCGGCGTGCCCTGGTACCTGCGTGCCGGCAAGCGGCTGCCACACTCGGTGGTCGAAG
>JBKJOO010000103.1:0-14745 GCA_046595615.1 Mycobacteriales bacterium
GAGCTCCAGAGGCGGAAGCACACCTGGAGGCATGGGTCGAGCAACGTCCGGAGCTCCTTCGTGACGCCCTCATCGTCATCCAGCGTGGCGGCCTACAATGAGACCGTCGCGAAGGAGCTCCGGACGTTGCTCGACCCATGCCTCCAGGTGTGCTTCCGCCTCTGGAGCTCCAGGTTGCAGTCGCGTCGGGACCTGATCGTTGCCGACGGACCAGAGGGCCATGTCCATGCCACAAGTTGTATCTCAGCGCTAGGACAGTGACCCTGTCACACGCTGAGGAACCCGGTGTCTGGTCGTTTTGTGGCGTCGCTGTCCCAGGCGGAGCGCCACTATCGGGCCCGTCCTTCGCAGCAACCCATGGCTCGTTACCGAGGCGGGGCAAGGACAAGGGTTCGGTCAGTGCAATCCCGACTCTTCGGCGGCCCGGGCGGGGACACGACCTCGGCAAGAGTCAGGACGCACTCATCTGCCGCTGACGGCGTCACCGGCGATGTGGATGCTCATGCCTGTGCTTCCGCGCAGGACCAACAAAGGTGAGCGCCGTCGGTCACACCCAAGCCCTCAGCCTGCGGCTCGCCGGTTTGAATGATCTTGGCGGACGACGCCGCCCTGCACTGGCTTGAAATGATCTCGCCAAACGGCACCCCGCCGCCCAGAATGATCTTGGCTAGCGGCTACCTACCCTGGGCGGGTTGGTGTTGCTGGCCCTGGTCATCCTGCTGCTCACCGCCGAACGTCCGTGGCACGTGATCTACGCGAGCGGGGCGGCAGGGTCAGCCGTCGTGCCAGGATGCGCCTCAGGTTCGCGGGGCGTGCCGGATGGAGGGGCTGTGGGGGATACGCGCTCAAGGTCAGCGAGGAGGAGATCGGCCGCTACCGGATGATGGCTGAGCGAGCCAGGACATCAGAGGCGGCCTTGTGGTCTACGGCCGGCATCGTGTCAGGCAGTGTGGTGGGTGGCATCGGGTGCCGACCTGCCGCCGTCTCCGTCGTCATGGCAGAGGTCGTGGGCCGCACCGGCCGGGTCGTCGGAGTGGAGCAGGACACCGCAGCCCTGGAGGCAGCGCGACAGGTGGTGGCCGGATCCGGTGCAGCCAACGTGGAACTTGTACAAGGCACAGCGACCGACACTGGCATCGCCCCCGGCTCGCTGGACGTGGCCGTGATGCGGCATGTGCTGGCGCACAACGGCCGTGACGAGACCGAGATCGTGGAGCACCTAGCGAGGCTTGTGAGGCCTGGCGGTTGCGTTTACCTCGTGGACATCACGCCACGGCGTTCCGCTGGCTTGACCTTGACCCCGACCTACAGGATCTCCGCGACAAGTACGTCACGTTTAACCGGCAGAAGGGCAACGATCTCCAGCCGGGACTTCGCCTGGGCAAGCAACTGCGGGCCGCAGACTTGGACGTGCTGGAGCATGTGGGGATGCACACGATCTTGGCCGCCCCGGCTGGCCTGCGTCCCCCAGCGTGGGCGGCACGCCAGGCAATGCTCGATGACGGCGTGGCTGGTGAGCAGGATGTCGCTCGATGGGAGGCAGCCTGGTTGCGGCTGGATCAGCAGGAGATCCGCCCGACCTTCATCCTGCCCGTCCTCATCGGCATCGGTCGGCGGACCGAGCCGCAGATGTAGGGATTCTGGTTAGTTCGACTCGTCCCTGCCGGATTATGGGCTGCAAGTAATGGCTCTTTGCTCACCGGCACCCGAGAACGTTAGTAGCCGGGTACCCGCGCTCGGCAGCGGCACTTCTCAGCGGTGCCAAAGGGTCAACATGTGCCCTCTGGCAGCAGCGCAAGTCCAGGCCGAGCGCGCGAAAGGTCTCGTACAGGGACCTGCCAGGCGACTGCCAGGAGGCGGGCAGTCCGTTCTCACGCTCCCCTTAGGCGCTCAGGACGAAGGTCTGTCTCAGCAGAAACGTTCTGCGGAAACGAACCTCGATAGGACCTCCTGTGAACACGAACAAGTTCAAGATTGTTGTTGTCGGTGCCGGCCTGGCGGTCGTGTCCGCCGCTGGCGTCAGCAACGCCTTCGCCTCTTCGGCGACCCACGCGGCCCCCACCGCCGCAGTGCAGTCAACGGTCGACACCCCGACCGCTGGCGACACCGCCGACGCACCCACGGCCATCGACACCCCGACTGCTGGCGACAGCGCCGACGCGCCCACGGCCGTCGACACCCCGACCGCTGGGGACACCCCCGACGCGCCTGGCGGCCCGGACGTGCAGCAGGGTGACCAGAGCGCCCCGGACGTCGCTGGCGCCTCGGACAAGGCCGACTCGACGACCGAGGCCCCAAGCAGCGAGAACGCTGGGGTCTCCGACGGCCCCGGCGGATACGCCGACCAGGGCAACAGCAACGCTGACACCCAGCAGGAGGGCGAGCACTAAGCCCCTGGCAACAATCTGAGCGCTGGGCCTCCCTAGCGCTGACACCACCGAGAAGCCGGACCCCCGCCGCGACATCAGCGCAGCGGGGGTCCGGTCATTCTCGGCAGACGACCTCCTGCGGCTCCTCACGCTGTTCTCATGTCCAGCACGGCATCCTCGGGCACATGCGCACCACCGAGACGGGAAGGGGCACGTCATGACGACCACCGCACCGGGACGCCGGCAGTGGACGACAGCAGGGATGTCGGAGGTGCTCGTGGCGCAGGTCGTGACCGCGGTGCACACAGCGATGGCCTGCTTCGTCCTGGTGGCCGCCATCAATCGTCATGTCGACGAGGGCCTAGGCGTGCGGGCACAGGTCGCCGTCGCCGCTGCGTTCCTGACCGTCGCTGTCCTGCTCGCCGTACGGCCCAGTCGTGGCGACCGCCCGTGAAGGTGCTGGTCGTCGAGGACGAGCAGGCTCTCCGTGAGGCGCTCGTGACCGGCCTGTCGGCGGAGGGGTTTGTCGTGCTGAGCGCCGCAACCGGCGACGAGGGGCTGTGGATGGCCCAGGAGCTCGACCCGGCCGTCGTCGTGCTGGACATCATGCTGCCGGGCTTGTCGGGGTATGAGGTCTGCCGCCAGCTCCGGCGGTCCGGTTCGCAGGTACCGATTTTGATGTTGACGGCCAAGGACGGGGAGTACGACGAGGCGGACGCGCTGGACCTGGGGGCGGATGACTTCCTGTCCAAGCCGTTCTCCTACGTCGTGCTGCTGGCCCACCTGCGCGCGTTGCTGCGGCGGGCCCCTGCCGACCGCGCCCCTGACCTGCTGGTCGGTGACCTGCGGCTGGACCCTGCGGCGCGGCGATGTTTCCGCGGGGAGCAGGAGGTCACGCTGACCGCAAGGGAGTTCGCCCTGGCGGAGCTGCTCGCCCGGCGGCAGGGGCAGGTCGTGAGCCGGCAGGAGATCGTCGAGCATGTGTGGAACGCCGACGTCGGGATGGACTCCAACGTCGTCGACGTCTACGTCGGCTACTTGCGGCGCAAGCTCGACGCTCCGTTCGGGCTGCGGACGCTGCAGACCGTCCGCGGTGCCGGCTACCGGTTGCTGGCGAAGGAGCAGACGGATGAGCCTGCGAAGGGCTGACCGCCCGGTCTTAGGACGCCTGTGGGGAGCCCGGCGCGGCGTGCGCGTCCGGACAACCGTGCTCGCGACCCTGGTGGTCGCCCTGTCGCTAGCCGTGGGAGGGCTCCTGCTCGTCGTGCTGGTCCACCGGTCCCTGGTCGGAAGCGTGGACGCGGCCGGGTCAGCGCGGGCACGTGACGTGGCGGCGCTGGCGGCAGCCGGTCGCTTGCAGGCCACGGTGGCCAGCACAGGCGAGGAGTCCTCGGTCGTCCAGGTGATCGACCCCGCCGGCCGGGTCGTCGCGGCGAGCCCCAACATCACCGGGGAACCTGCCCTGCTGCCCGCTGCCCCGACCACGCAGCGGCGACAGGTGAGCACCCGGTCAGGTCTGCCGATCGCCGACCGGGGGCAGTCGTTCCGGGTCACTGCCGAGCCGGTCACGCTGCCGTCGGGTCGCGGATGGGTCTACGTCGCCACCTCCCTCGGACAGGTCGACCTCACCACCACTCGGCTCGCCGCCCTACTCCTGCTGGGACTCCCATTGCTGCTGCTTGTCGTCGCTGCCGCGATCTGGCGGGCAGTAGGGCGCGCACTGCGACCCGTCGAGCAGATCCAGGCCAGCGCAGCCGCTATCGGCGGGACGCAGCTCGACGCGCGGGTCTCCACGCCTGACAGCGGGGACGAGATCGCCCGGCTGGCGCAGACGATGAACGCGATGTTGGCCCGCATCCAGGACGCCACGCTGCGGCAGCGCGAGTTCGTCGGTGACGCCTCCCACGAGCTCCGCAGCCCGCTCGCCGCGTTGCAGACCGAACTCGACGTCGCCCTGGCCTACCCCGACGGGACGGACCGGGCGACGCTCCTTCGTCGCTTGTCGCTGCAGACCGAACGGATGTCGAGCCTGCTCGACGGGCTGCTGTATCTCGCCAGGGCAGACGAAGGCGCCCCCCATGCCGGCCACGGCCCGGTCGACCTCGACGAGCTACTGCTCGCAGAGGCCGGGCGGCTCCGAACAGCTGGCGCCACCGTCGCCGTGGTCGGCCCGGACGCCGTACGGATCCAGGGCTCGCGCAGCGACCTGACCCGGCTACTGCGGAACCTCGGCGACAACGCGGCAGCACACGCCCGGACCGGCGTCACGCTGAACCTGTCCGTCCTGGACCAGCACGCCGTCCTGTCGGTCGCCGACGACGGCCCCGGCGTCCCCACCGGCGACCGAGAACGCATCTTCCAACGGTTCGCCCGGCTCGACACCGCGCGAGCCCGCACCAACACCGGAGGCGGCGCAGGACTGGGCCTCGCGATCTGCCGACAGATCGTCCAGCGTCACCACGGCACCATCACCGTCGCAGACAGCAGCCACGGTGCCCGCTTCGTCGTACTGCTACCGCTGGCGACGTCAACGGGCAAGCAAAGGCTACCCAAACCTACAAGAACACGCTGACCACGCAATGCGGGTCGAGTTCCGGCGCCAACGAAGGTCTGACAGAGGTGGCCTGCTCACTGCAGGCGGCCGGCCGACGGTAGCGCCGCATAGCCTCGGGCGGCGCGAGGAGAACGCCGCCTCTCCGCAGCGCGGAATTAGCCGGGTACCGGCCCGGGCGCGGTTCCTGGTCGGCGTGAGGGAGACGTTCCCGTGCGAGCCTGGGATGCTTTCCGCGTGATCAGTAGGCGCACCTTTCTTGCTGGTGGTGCCGTGGCTGGGGTGGCGGGCGCGGCCGGTTTGGTTCTGGGGGAGCCGTCGTGGCGCCATGACGTGCGTCAATTGCTTCGCCCTGTTCCCGAGCCAGCGCACCGGGTGCCCTCGACCCCACAGGGCCGGGTCATCGAGGGTGTCTTTCACTCACTGGCGATGGATGGGTCGACCGGCTGGTCTATCGCCTACCCGCACGGAACGGCGCCTGGGAGCGTGCTCCCGATGCTGCTTGTCCTGCACGGGCGAGGTGACGACCACCGTGACGTGCTGGGCAGTCACCAACTGGGAGCGTTCCTTTCCGACGCCATCCGTAACGGAGTCCGCCCGTTTGCGGTGGTCGGGGTGGACGGTGGAGACCACAGCTACTGGCATCGTCGACAGTCCAGCCAGGATCCCCAAGCCATGATCATCGATGAGCTCCTCCCGATCCTGGCTGACCACGGCCTGCAGACGGCCCGGTTCGGCGTCGGCGGCTGGTCGATGGGGGGTTACGGTGCCCTGCTGCTTGCCGAGCGCCTCGGTCCTACCCGAGTGGCCGTGTGCGCGGTCGACAGTCCGGCCCTGTGGATCCACCCCGGCGACAGCGCTCGCGGTGCATTTGACGGCCGGGCGGACTTCGCAGCCAACGACGTGATCACGCATCGTGCTGGGCTCGCGGGCGTACCCGTCCGCGTCGCCTGCGGTACGTCGGACCCCTTCCTGCCGGGGGTGAGAGCGTTCCTGCACGCAGTCCCTTCTGCCACTAGCGACCTCAGCCCGGGCGCCCATGATCTTGCGTTCTGGCAGCACGCAGCCCCAGACCAACTGGCCTTCGCCGGGCGACACCTCAGCACAGCCTGAACCCTCCACACCGCGAGCGGACCACAGCGCCTAAAGCATCGCCTCGATCCGCGCATCCGACCTTAATCCCGCACCGGGCTTGTCCCCGAGTCGCTGACAGCAGCCGGTCGCACGCTCGGAAGTATCACCTCTCAGGAGCGTCGGGGCTTCCAAGACCAGCGTGCCCCAGCTCCCAGTGCCGCCGGTCGCGGTCCTCTCGGGCGGCACTCGGCGGCTCAGCCCCGACGCGGACGGCGACGATAGGGGAAGGGTGGCGGAACAGCACCTATGTGCGTGTCTGCGGCCGGCGCGGCACGCTCGGGCTCGGTCGAGCCTGGCGCTGAGCTGGCCATCAAGCCGTATAAGCCGAGTCGCGGCGCCAAGGCCGATGTGGCGGCGTGAGCGGCAGCCGCACGCCGCAGCCATCCGGTTGAGGTAGTCGGGACTGTGCGTGTTCTGGCGCCGCGTCAGGCTCCGAGCCGGTCAGCGGACCAGGACGGTCCCACCCGTAGGCATTAGCCCGCGCTCCCAGACCATGTCCATGGCCGCGAGGCTGACCCGCGCGCACCCGTGCGATGCGGGATACGCCGGGACTACGGGATACCCGTGCACCGCGATTCCGTCGGAATGGAAGTAGCGCGGACGGTAGAGCCGGCCAAGTGCGCCGTCGTCCCACCCATCGACAGACCAGTCGACGGTGAAGCTTCCGGCTGGGGTGTCGGCGAGTGCCGGTTGCCCGTCGTACGAGTACTTCTTGAATGTCCCAGTGGAGGTGTGTAGGACCGACACGAGGACGCCGTCATCACTGAACACCAGCAGACCACGGTCGCGGTCGATTTCGGTCGCCCGCCCGACCGTCGTCCGCACCTGTGGCTGTACGCCCTTGTCGAGTGCCGCGCGCGTCCGGGGGCCGACGACACCGTCGCGTGGTAGCCCGGCAGCGCCCTGCAGGGCTAGCACCGCCTGCCGGGTGTGTGTCCCGAAAGTGCCGTCAGGCTCGCCGAGCCAGTAGTGCAGCTGCGCCAGCCGGCGTTGGGTCGCTAGAACGTCGGCTCCCTGCGCCCCTGCCCGCAGGCTGCGTGGGCTCGGGGGCACAGCGGGCTGGGCGAATGTCGGTGTCGGTGGCGTGGTGGGTAAGGCAGGCTTGGGCACTGCGGGCGACACGGTGGGCGGCCTGGTCGGCAGCCCTGTTAGCAGCCCTGTTGGCAGTGTCGGAGTCTGCGGTGTCAATACTGCAGAACCCTGCGCCGGTGGTCGCTCGACCGTCACTGGTCCGCAAGAGGTCGTTGCCGCAAGCGCAGCGACGGCCAGAAGGCGGAAGTTCATGGCTTCCTCTCGTTGTCTCCCCAAAGAGAAGGACCTCTTTCAGCGACGGCAAGTTGCTTGGAGGCCCATAACGAACAGGCAACGTGTTGCCGCGCCGAGGACTCGACGGCCCGCTCGCCGGTACAAGACGAGCAGCAACACGATGACCCCGGCGGCACCAACCCCGACATCAGAGGCTCGCGTGCGTAGGCATGGACAAAAAGTAGTTCCGAATCGAGGACGGATGGCGGCACGTTGGCGTCTGGTCGCGGGAGGGACCAGTGTCTGAGCGGTCATGTTTCCTCCTCGGGTTGATCCACTAACACTGACCGGCTCGTGTGACACCTCCACCTCAGGACCCTGACAGTTCGATGACATCCCCCGGCTTGTCGCGATCCTCGACGGGATCAAGCGGACATCATCGATGGGCTACAAATGCTGACCAAGGACCTCGACGCTCTGCTCGCAATCGCTGGCAACTCAGCCGTGCCACGCGCACCATCGTCATCTGCGACGTCAACACCGACCCCAACCGCGGTTCGAACGACCTGCAGGCCGCCATACAGCTGAAGGCGAGAGTTCGGGCCTTGGTTCAGCGCCAGCATGGCCACGGACGGCACCACGATGATCGTGGACTTCGAGAACTTCTGCGGCGGGGCTACGACTGGTCGTAGGCGAGCCGACGCAGATCCTGATTCGGATACTGCTCGCTTACCGCGGCGAGTCGGACAACCACCGCTCGCGTTGCCTCCGGCACCTGGCTCCAGGTCATCAAGAGCGACCGACATCGCAGATGTCGTCACCAAGAGGCGCTGAGGAGGCAGTCCTGGGAGTGGGAAAGCTCGCAAGATGCGGATGCGGCTTTGATCCAGCAGCAGCACTTCGCCATACTCGGAGGCGCTGACGAGCGTCTTACCGAACGAGCTACCTGTACCAAGCGAGCCACTGGATGAGTCTCCAGCGGACACGGGTAGACGAGACAGGACCCACGTGCCTTCCGGGGTGGCCGCTTTCTCGACAAGCCTTACGCGCGCATCGAAAGGGAGCGCCGCGACCGCGGGCACCACCCCGTCTCGCAGAGCGTCTTGCGGCGCCTGGCTGGCTGGTGCAGCCGACACCGTCGACGATGTGCCGGGACCAGCTGAACGGGATGGCCGGGCCACGGGCGTGTTTCCTGATGAACACGCGCAAGCCAACGCCAAACCGACTGCCGTCGCCGAGAGCCTCGTAGAACACCGCATGTCGGCATAATCTGCGACTTGATCACAGCCCGCAAGGGACGTATCCAAAGGTTGCAAGCACCCGGGACACGCAGGCTGTTAGCCACGATCTTTAGGCTCGGAGCACCACGAGTAACGCCGCGTCATCGCGGTTATCAGCGACGTTCTCCAGCGTGGGAGCAGGGAGCGACACCTACCCACTCCTCGCCGATGCCGCCCGGTACGGTCGATACCGTGCCCTCGGTATGCGAGCAGTGCGTCAGCGACCTGCTGTTCTGTGACATGCATGACGCCTACTTCTGCCCCTTGTGCGAGGCATGGGTGGAGGCTGCATGCGGGGACGCCGCTTGTGGCTACTGCAAGGGCCGGGACCTCCGTCCCAGCGAGTGCGTACATCCGGAACGGCAATACCGGCCCACTGGCAGTCGGCTACCGGTGGCTCCGCAACGCCCGCCAACGCCCCTCCCTCGTCTCGGACCCCTCCGCGTCCGTCCGACATGAGGCGGGCGGGGCGGGGCGCGCCCGGGCGCCGTCCACCTCCGTGACGACAGTCGCGGCGGTCGCGACACGCCGCCGGAAGAGGTCGGCGGCCGGCCGCAAGACGCCGGCGTGACATACCGGGTCAGGACGCGGTTCGTGGGGACCGAGGCCGAAGCGATGGCCGCGACTCCCTAGACACTCTTGCTTCTACATAGAAGTCTATATAGTTTGTTCCTATGAGCCTCAGCGATGCCGAACTCCTCCCGATGACCGAGGCGAGCCGTCGGGGCCTGTCCCGGCTGGCCGCCGATGCCGAGGCCGGCCATGCGACGGTGCTGCGCCGGCACGCCGAGCCAGTGGCCGCGGTCGTCAGCTTTCATGAGCTGGAGCGACTTGTCGCGCTTGAGCGGGATCTCGTCGACGTCGCGCTGGTGCTGACGCGCGCGTCAACGGACAGCGGCCGACGTACGTCCCTCGACGACGTCATCGGGTCCGCGGGGTTCACTCGCGCCCAGCTCGAGGCGATGCCCGAGCCCAGCTGACGCATGCCCCCTCGGAAGAAGGCCCCGCCGCCCGCGGAGACGGGCGCCGAGGTCTGGCTCACAGATCCCGCCGTTGACGATCTTCAACGCCTCGACGGAGCCGCTCTCGTCTGGGCCCTTAAGAAGATGCTCCTGCTCGAACGCAACCCGCAGGTTGGCGAGCCGCTCCTCGGGGGGCTCATCGGCTACCGCAAGCTCGTCGTCGGCAATCGTGACTGGCGGCTGATCTGGCGGACGACACGAGACGCCCGAGGGGCGCTCCTGGTGGAGATCGCTGAGGTTTGGGCGGTCGGTGCCCGCTCCGACGCGGCCGTGTACGACGAGATGACGCAGCGGGTCGCCACACTCCAGGACACCCCAGTGCGCCGGTCACTTGCGGAGGTCGTCGGCCAGCTGGGGAAGCGGGCGAAGGGGCTCGAGCCGAAGCCAGTCGCCCTCGCGCCGTCGCGGCCCGAACCGTGGCTTGTTGACCGGCTCGTGCACACCGCCGGCCTGGACCGCAAAACGGTTGAGGCGATGACCTCAGAAGCTGCCGTCGACGCTTGGACGGCCCATCGGATGCGATCCACGTGACCGTCGGCCACCGGAGGCGACCACGGTGTTTGGGTGGACGGCGCGAGTGGAAGCATTCGCCACCGCCCGCGGCTTGCTCTTGTCCGGTCCCGCGCGCCCGTGCCGGACGGCGGACGGCGGACGAGCTGATATCGGCGAGTGCGGCGCCGTGCTCGTGGCGCAGGTGCCGGTCCAGCAGCGAACGCGCCAAACGCAACCACGCCCAGCACCTCGAAGCCCTCGGCTGCCACGTCACCCTCGAACCCAACGCCTGACCCTGCGCACCTTCAAGTCCTTCCCGGCTCCGCCGGACCTGCCGCCTGCCCGCCACCGTTCAGTTGTTCCGTTGGGTCGGTTGGCGGCATGAGCGCTCCGGCCCGGGATGGCGCCGCGTTCCGCCACAGCGGTAAGCCGCGGCACGCTGGGCGACCCCACGGCTTCCCTCGGACCACGTGTGGCACGCTCCGTGGCACGCGCCCTTATGGATCTTAATGAAACCGCCTCTGACCTGGGGTTTTAGAGGGTGGGCGTAACAGGACTCGAACCTGTGACCTCTGCCGTGTGAAGGCAGCGCTCTAACCAGCTGAGCTATACGCCCCGATCGCGTCCAGAAGGCTAGCGCAAGGCGGTCAGCAGGTCGCAACGGCGACGCTCAGGCGCGGGCCGTCAGGACACCTGCAACGACAGGTGGCTGGGTCGTCAACGCCGGCGCCGTCCGGGACGGTTCGTGCGTGACGATCAGGCTCTGCACCGATCCTGGGCCGGAATGCAGGCGCATCCCGCGGACGACATCGACACCGGAGTGCAGCACGTCGAAGGTGCCCACCGCCCGGACATCACCAAACGCGCTCTTCTCCCACAGCACATAGGTGCTGTTGCGGCGGTTGTTGGGCGCGAGCCCATCGACAACCAGCGAGACCGCACCCCCGTCCACGACTGCCACTGCCTGCACGCTGTCGCCGGGGGTGCTCAGCGGGATACTGCGCGAGCCGGCGTGCTCCAGCAACTGCACGGTCGAGGCGAGCCGCTGACCCCTCGCGAGTTGGTTCTGGTTGTCGCGTTGCAGGGCGCTGTTGGCGACGCCGAGCGTGACCACCAGCGCCGCAGCGGCCGCCACCCCGGTCCAGGCTGCGGTACGCCGCACGGTGCGGGCCGACGGCCGTCGACGTCGGTCGGCGAGCGAAACCGGCACCTCGAACACGACCGGGTCCGGAAACGACGCGGCGCGGCCGGAGGCGGCGACGCCTGCCCGGATCCCAGCGAGCAGCGACGCCGGTGGCGCTGCCGGCTCACTGGCGTAGGCCAGGTGGGCGAGGGTGTCCCCGTGCTGGATCAAGGCCCGCTCACAGGAGGCGCACCCGGACAGGTGGGCCAGGAACGCCTGCTCGTCCTCGGGCTCGAGGGACGACAGGGCATGACCGACCGCGAGCTCCTCGAAGGGCTCGTGCGCGTCCGGCCGGGCGATGCTCGGCTCACGCTCGCTCACGGGGAGGTCGGCAGCTCGTCGGGAAGCGCGGCATTACTGAGACCGTCCAGCGATTCGCGCAGACGCCGCATGCCGGCCAGCATCCGCGTCTTGACGGTGCCGAGCGGGGTGCCGGTCAGTCCGGCGATCTCCCGCTGGGTGTAGCCGCCGAAGTAGGCGAGCGTCAACGCCTCCTTCTGTACCTCGGGGAGGGTCTTCAGGGCCGCACGGACCCGCTCGCGACGCAGCAGCGACCAGACCTCGTCGTGGACGACCGGGGTGTCGTCGTCACGGCTCTCAAGGATCTCGGCGGTCGTCCGGCGCTTGCGCAGACTCTCCTCGCGGCGGACCGCGTCGACGGCCTTGTGGTGCGTCATCGACAGCAACCAGGTGGAGAAACCGCCGCGGGCGGCGTCGAACCGGGAGGCGTCCCGCCAGACCGTCAGGAACACTTCCTGGACGACGTCCTGGGCGAACTGCTCGTCGGTGAGGATGCGCCGGGCGAGACCGAAACAGGCCCGCCCGTACCGGCCGTACAGCGCCTCGAGCGCGCCCCCGTCGCCTTCGGTCACGCGAGCAACCAGGGCCCGATCCTCCAGCCCGTCGTACGCCGTGGGGCTGGACTGCAGGGGCGCGCCGGAACCGTCGGGAGCCTCTCGGCTCCTCGGCATCGTCATGGTCGTCCTCACAGCCGATCGTTCGCACCGGTCGGGTTTCCGGATGGGTGATCGGACAGAATCACGGTAGCGCCGCCGCGTGCAGCTGGCCTGTTGGTCCGAGCGGGTGGTCCTCGGCACGACTGCGTTAGGAAAGGCTGACTTCGGGGACCATGGGGGTACACGGCCGCACAACCACGGCCATCGAGGAGGCCCGCACCATGACCCCCCGTCCCGCCACGGTCAGCACCGAGCTCGGGCTGCACCTCGTCATCCCGGGGGCGAATATGATGCCGGTCCGGGCCGGACTGCGCTACGACATCGATGATCCATACGCTGTGCAGGTGCGGTTTCACACCCACTCGTCCGACGACGCGGATTCGGTCGAGTGGACCTTTGCGAGGCAATTGCTCACCGATGGCGTCGCGGGACCTTCCGGCGAGGGCGACGTGCGGGTATGGCCGTCGGACAGCCCCGGGGGCTTCGGGGTGTCACTCTCGCTGTCGTCGCCGTCCGGCAAGGCGCTCTTCCAGGTGCCGTTGCGCGAGCTGGTCGACTTCCTGACGATGAGCTACGAGGTCGTGCCGACCGGCGCCGAGAGCGACCACATCGACGTCGATGACGAGCTCGCGCTGCTGCTCGGGGCGCAGCCGGAGACCTGAGTCTGGCCTGCTCGCTCTGGTACTGTCCGCACTCGTCGCGAAGGTCTGTACAGGGCTGGCGCACGCGGACGTGGCTCAGTGGTAGAGCATCACCTTGCCAAGGTGAGGGTCGCGGGTTCGAATCCCGTCGTCCGCTCGGAACGGCGCCGTATGGCGCAGCGTCGGCGCCGGTCCTCCGGCCCCGGCCGGGTGGCCGAGTGGCTTAGGCAAGGGACTGCAAATCCCTGTACGCGGGTTCGATTCCCGCCCCGGCCTCCAGCAATCCGCACGACAACTGCACAGCACGGGCGATTGGCGCAGTCTGGTAGCGCGCTTCCCTGACACGGAAGAGGTCACAGGTTCAAGTCCTGTATCGCCCACACCTAAAACCCCAGGTCAGAGCCTATGACCTGGGGTTTTCTCATGCCGCGTGCCACGTTCCGTGCCACGTTCGGCAGGCTCGGCCGTGGCACGTTGGGATCGTGCCACGTTCGCGCAGCCCTCTGTATCGCCGGGCGGGTACTCCGCTGGAGCACGCCCGTGCGATCCCGGGCGATCCCGGTGAATCCGCTGACACCCGCGGCCCGATTCCGCGAGATGTTGTGCAATGCAGAACGGTAGTTTCTGTCGTACACTACTTGGGTGGCGGTGACGTGGTCCGACAGTGCTGACAAGCACGGCGTCGCCCATGAGGACGCGCTGCACGCGATCGCGCACGCGGTCTACGTCGAGACCGACTTCGACGAGCCGCGGCCGCCGAGCAACGTCCGTCCTCACCTGTACATCGGCCCGCCCTGGCAACTTGGCGGACCGCTGTTGGAAGTCATGGTGGAGGTACGGCCGCCGCGGGGGCTGCACGTCTTCCACGTGATGCCGGCTCGACCCAAGCACCTAGCGAGAATGAACGAAGAGGAGGACAACAGTGATGACTGACAACGACGAGGCCCTGGCTGACTGGGCGGAGCGGGACATGACGCTATCTCCGCGCTCGAAGTCCGCGCTGCGCGGCTCGGCGGCTGCGGAGCACGGCCGCGCAGCACTTGAGCGCGCGCTGGGTGGCCGGCCCTCCATCGATCCGACGGCCCAGCCCGGTGAGCACGCCCGCAACCGACAGGTACGCCTTGCCGCCGACGTCGATCGGCGGCTGCAGGAACTCGCCGACCAACAGCACCGGACTGCCAGCGCCGTGATGCGCGACGCAGTCGCTGAGTACCTCAGCGCGCACGCGGGCTGAGGTCGCAGGCTCCGCGAGCTAGCGCGTCCGTGCGTTTGGCATGGCGCCGCGGGTGACCATGGCGTCGAGTTCGTCGGCGCGGAGCCGGAGCATGGTGGGGCCCACGCGGTAGCCGGTGAGTTGGCCTTGCGCGACGTAGCGGCGGATGGTCTTGGTGCTGCAGCGCAGCCGTACGGCGGCTTCTTGGATCGTCAGGTAGGTCTGGTTCGACTCGACGACGTCGTGGGCCGAGGCGGTGCTCATCGCTCCACCCCTGGGGTGCGGCTGACGATGCGTTCCAAGGGCCAGGGTTCGGGCGCTTGCTTGCGCAGAGCTGCGAGGTGGTCGCGTTGGGCGAGGGCGTCGACGCATTCGCGGGGCAGGCTGGCGACGGCGCTCCAGTCCTGGGGTCGGATCGCGTGCCAGAGGCCGGCGGTGTAGATCTCGGTGAGCAGCGCGGTCGCAGCCGCGAGTTGCGGAGGGGTGAGGTCCGGGGAATCTTCACGGATCTTCTGGCGTGCCAAGTCGGTCAGCTCTGAGAGCCTTGCCCGGTAGCGGTTGTTGGTCATCGTGATCTGCCTTCCTGGGTGCGGTAGCTGGCGAGCTGTTGTTGGCTGCTGCGTTGCAGGGCGCTGAGCGCCGAAGCCGGCTACGTCGGC
>JBKJOO010000016.1:0-5680 GCA_046595615.1 Mycobacteriales bacterium
CGAGACCCACGCGCTGTACGTCGACTCGCGGCGCGCCGGCAGCGTCGAGGGGAAGACCTCCAGCGACTCCAGCAGCTCGACCTGCGACTGCTGCTCGACCCGGGCCCGGTCGAGCAGTACCGGCAGCGAGCCGACGTTGTGTGTGCCGAACACGACGTCGACCCACGGCGCCTTGGTGGTGATGAGCCCACGGTCCTTCTGGGCAAGGCAGCCGCCGACCGCAATCTGCATGCCTGGCGTGCGGTCCTTGACGCTCTTGAGGTGGCCAAGATTGCCGTAGAGCCGGTTGTCGGCGTTCTCGCGGACCGCACAGGTGTTGAACACGACGACGTCGGGGGTCGCATCCCCGGCGGCCGGCAGGTAGCCCGCCTCGTCGAGCAGGCCGCTGATCCGCTCGCTGTCGTGGACGTTCATCTGGCACCCGTAGGTGCGCACCTCGTAGGTCCGGCTCACCCGGTCAGCGTAGGCGGCTTCAGTGGGCGATCTCGGTGGCCCGCGACTCGCGCACGACGGTCACCCGGATCTGCCCCGGGTAGGTCAGTTCGTCCTCGATCTGCTTGGCCACCTCCCGAGCGAGCACCAGCGCACCGAGGTCGTCGACCTCGTCCGGCAGCACCATGACCCGCACCTCGCGACCCGCCTGCATCGCGAAGACCTTGTCCACACCCGGCCTGGTAGAGGCGATCTCCTCGATCCGGTGCAGCCGCTGGACGTAACTCTCCAGGGACTCCCGGCGCGCCCCCGGCCGGCCACCCGAACAGCTGTCGCTCGCCTGCGTCAGCACCGCCTCGATCGTCTCGGCCGCCACCTCGCCGTGATGCGCCTCGATGGCGTGCACGACCTCCTCGGCCTCGCCGTAGCGACGCGCGAGGTCGGCGCCGATGCTGGCGTGACTGCCCTCGACCTCGTGCCCGAGCGCCTTACCGATGTCGTGGAAGAACGCCCCGCGCTTGGTCGTGGCCGGATCGAGCCGCAACTCGGCTGCCATCATCCCGGCGATGTGGGCGGTCTCGATGAGGTGCTTCAGGACGTTCTGACCGTACGACGTCCGGTAGCGCAGCCGGCCGAGCAGCGCGACCAGATCGGGATGGACGTCGGTGATCCCGACCTGCAGCAGCGCGTCCTCACCGGCCCGCACCATGCCCGTCTCGACCTCGCCCTTCGACCGCTCGTACAGCTCCTCGATTCGCTGCGGCTGGATCCGGCCGTCGAGCACGAGCGCCTCAAGCGTGCGCCGGCCCACCTCGCGGCGTACCGGGTCGAAGCAGGACAGCAGCACCGCCTCCGGGGTGTCGTCGATCACCACGTTGACGCCGGTCAACGACTCGAAGGCCCGGATGTTGCGACCCTCGCGGCCGATGATCCGGCCCTTCATGTCATCGCTCGGCAGGTGCAGAACGCTCACCACCGACTCCGCGGTCTGTTCACTGGCGACCCGCTGTACGGCGTCGGCAACGATGCTGCGGGCCCGCTGCTCGCCCAGCTCACGGGCCTCGGCCTCGAGCTGCCGCACGGTCAGGGCGGCCTCGCGTTTGGCGGCGTGCTCGATCGCGAGCAGCAACTCCGCCCGCGCGGCCTCGGTCGTCAGCTGGGCGACATGTTCGAGGGCCTGGGTGCGCTCCCGCTGCAGCTCGGCCGCAGCCGCCACGCGCCTGGCTTCCAGCTCGGCCCGGGCCAGCCGGGCGTCGGCGGCGAGCTCCGCCCGGACCTCCCAGGCCTCGGACTCAAGCGCGGTCCGCATGCGCTCGCGTTCGAGCCCGACCTCGGCGCGGGCCCGCGTTGCTTCGGCCTCCCGGTCACCGAGGGCGTGGGCTGCGACAACCGACCGCTGCTCGGCCTCGGCGGCCGCAGCGGCTCGGGCATCCAGCCGGAGCCGCTCGTCGTCGAGGCGTCGCTCACGCTCGGCGAGCCTGGCCTCGCGACGCTCGAGATCGACCCGCCGCCCGTCATCCTGACCTGACGGGCTGATACCCGTTGCTGGGGCGGGGGCAGGCGCTTCGGGCAGGGCCGTCGGGCCCGGGGCGGCGTCCGAGCGAGGCGCGGGTGCCAGGGCTGCGCCGGCTCGAACGCCAAGGCCAGAGTCGGTGCTGGGCCGAGAGCCGGTACCCGCTGTGTTGAGGGTGAGCCTAGGCGGGACGTCTCCTGCGTCGGGGTCGGGCCTTGAAGGGGCGTCTCCTGCGTTGTTGTCCCTGCCGAGTCCGGGTCCGGCGCCGGGGGCTGAGTCCGGACCTCGATCACGGGCCTCGAGGTGGTCGGGGCCGCGGTTCGGGTCCGCGCCGGCTACGAGCCCGGCCGCTGCGGGGGCAGGGCTGCCCGCTGCCGGCCTGGTCACGTCGCCGGGCTGCGGGGACGGCTGGTGAGCCGGATTCGTCACCGCCCGCAGGACCAGAACGAGCACGCCAAGCACGGCCAGGAGCAGCGCAGCGCCGACGAGCTCGACGATCACCATGTGCACCTCCTGCTCGGTTCGGGGCTGGTTCTCCGCGCTGTGGGTCTACAGGGCCAGCACCGCCGCGAGGTCGCGGGCGGCTTGACCACCTTCGGCGATGGCGATGTCCAGCGCCCGGGCGATGTCCAGGTCGTCGACGAGTGCGTCGAGCACCGCGCCGGTCGCGGCCTCGCTGCGGTGCGGGCGGCCCCCGGCGGCGTAGAGCGCGTCCAGCCGCGCGCCAGCGCGGTCGAGCTCGGCCGGTGTGTAGTCCCAGGCTTGCTCCCACCGGCGGTCGAGCAACATGGTCCGGACGACGGGTCCACTGGTGCGGCGTACCAGATCGGCGACGAAGACCAGGTTGCCGATGGACTTCGCCATCTTCTGGCCCTCGAGGCGGACCGTGCCGACGTGCATCCACGAGCGGGCGAACGGCGACACGCCGGTGGCCGCCTCGGCCTGGGCCGACTCGTAGGCGTGATGCGGGAAGCGGAGATCCGCCCCGCCGGCATGCAGGTCCACGGCCGATCCGTAGGTGGACAGCGCCATCGCCGTGCACTCGGCATGCCAGCCTGGACGGCCCGGACCCCAGGGACTGGGCCAGGCCGGCTCGTGCGGCTCGCTGGCCTGCCACACGGCCTGGTCAAGGGGATCGCGCTTGTTCGGATCGTCGATGCGACCGCCGTTGTCCGCCAACAGCGCGAGGGCTGCGTCCCGGGCCAGCCCCGCCCTCGCCGCCACCGGCTCTCCACTGAGGTAGACGCTGCCCCGCGCGACGTAGGCGACACCCGCCTCCAGCAGCGCACTGGCGAGCTCCACGACCTGCGGGATATAGGTGTGCGCACGCGGCTCATGCGTCGGGCGTCGGACGTCGAGCGCGGCCATGTCACGTTCGAAATGGAACTGCTGGACAGCGGCGAACCGCTCGTAGTGGGCGCCGGCACGGGTCGCCGCCTCGAACAGCACGTCGTCGACATCGGTAACGTTGCGACAGACCTCGACCGCCACGCCGAGCCGCCGCAGCACCCGATCCGCGGCATCGACCCAGACGAAGGTGGCGGCGTGACCGAGGTGGGTCACGTCGTAGGGCGTGACGCCGCAGACATAGATCCGGGCGCGCCCGACGACGGCCAGCGGTCGCCCGCCGAGGTGCAGCCGGCGGGGCGTGCGCGAGTCCGGGACGAACGGCAAGGCGAGCTCCTCGTGGTCAGCGGCCGCGGGCCTGGGCCCACGGTGCCGCCCAGCCTGCCACGCGCCCGTAACCACCCCGACCCGATGGAGACCGCGTCCGAGCGCCGCGGCTCCGGCGCTGGCGGGTCGACCCGACCGTGCCCGACTGACAGACCCCGGCCGGTGACCAGGAAGCAGCCGGCGCAGGAGGCGGCGGACTCCCCTCCCGCCGACCCTTCCCGGTGACCCCCTCCCGCCGACCCTTCCCAGTGACCCCCCTCCCGCCGACCCTTCCCGGTGATCATCAGGACATCGGTGCGCAACTCGCCGCGCGTGTCGCACACCAATGTCCCGATGATCATCACGCGAGACCCACGGGGGTCGGTCATCGTCGTCCGCGCACGCCCGCGCGCCGATCTTGACGTCCTGGCCGGCAACACGGCGAGCGACGTTACCGTCAAGATCGCCCAGGAGGGGTGCGTACGACGCCAGAGTGCCCTCGCGGGAGCCGGGCCACGCCCGCCGGTGGCCGAAGCAGCCGGCCGCCGACGAG
The DNA here is from genome assembly GCA_046595615.1 of Mycobacteriales bacterium. GTDB lineage: Bacteria > Actinomycetota > Actinomycetes > Mycobacteriales > SCTD01 > JAYSQK01. The sequence goes on from JBKJOO010000016.1 coordinate 4,152, forward strand.
GGCGAAGCGGGCGGGTCCCAGGCGGGCGGGCCCCAAGCGAGGGCGGGTCCCAAGCGAGGGCGGGCGCGGCCCAAGCGCCGGCGGCGCCAGGGGGCAACGACCGCAGAGCGCTGGCCCGTCAGGCTCGGCCGGCTCAGTCCTCCAGGGTCTGCAGCGCGTCGAAGGAGAGCTCGAGCGGGTCGTCGCCCTCGCCGGCCAGTTCCTGGCTGACGACGCGGAACGACACGCCCGCGCCGTAGCCCTTACGGGCCAGCATCCCGACCAGCCGGCGCACCCGCGCCTGCGTGGCGAGTCCCCTGGTGGACGGCAGTTTGCGGCGGACCAGCCGGCGTGCGGTCTCCACCTCTTGCTCGGGGTCGAGCTCCCCCACGGCCGCCTGGATCAGCTGGTCGTCCACGCCCTTGCGGCGCAGCTCCTGGCTGAGTGCGCGCCCTGCCAGACCTCGGCTGCGATGCCTGCTACTCACCCACATGCTGGCAAACAGCGCGTCGTCGATCACGCCCACCTCGGCGAAACGGCCGAGCACCTGCTGGGCGGCAAGGGTCGGCACACCGCGCCTGGTCAGTGCGACGGTCAACTCCTGGCGCGTACGCGGGGCGGCCTCGAGCAGGCGCAGACACACGTCGCGGGCGACACCGACCGGGTCCTCGGCCATCTCGTTGGCCCGCGACTGCTGCTTGGCTGCCTGTGTCGCGTCACGCTCCTCGCGGGTGGGCCACTGTTTCGGGGCCTTGCCGCTCCGACTGGGTCGGGAGGAGCCGGCCCGGGTTCGGGACGTGTCGACGGGATCCGGATTGATCGGCCTGCTGCGTCCGGCCGGCAGCTCGAGCTCGACCGCCGGCTCCCGCGGGGCGGACCGGCGAGGCAGCCGACCAGGCGCGCTGACGGTCGGCTCCGGCATGACCCCCCGGGCGGCCAGGAAGACCTCTGCCGACCTCCCGAACGGCGGTGGCGGCGGTTGCGGTGGGACGTCCCGTGTCATCGGGGTCAGAGATCGACCGGGACCGGCGCGAGCGCATCGGAGAGTCCGGGCGCCTCGGCGTCGAGCACCGCCCCGATTCCCAGCTTCTCCTTGATGCGCTTCTCGATCTCGTCAGCGAGGTCGGGGTTGTCACGCAGGAAGGACCGGGCGTTCTCCTTGCCCTGCCCGAGCTGGTCGCCCTCGTAGGTGTACCAGGCACCGGACTTGCGGACGATCTCGTGCTCGACCCCCATGTCGATGAGCGAACCTTCGCGGCTGATGCCGACGCCGTAGACGATGTCGAACTCGGCCTGCTTGAACGGCGGGGCCATCTTGTTCTTCACGATCTTGGCGCGGGTCCGGTTGCCGACTGCGTCGGTGCCGTCCTTGAGCGTCTCGATGCGGCGGACGTCGATGCGGACGGACGCGTAGAACTTCAGCGCCTTGCCGCCGGTCGTCGTCTCCGGCGAGCCGAACATCACCCCGATCTTCTCGCGAAGCTGGTTGATGAAGATCGCCGTCGTGTTGGAGTGACTCAGCGCACCGGTGATCTTGCGCATGGCCTGAC
>JBKJOO010000181.1:0-10421 GCA_046595615.1 Mycobacteriales bacterium
GACCGCCTGCGCGGTCGGTGAGCAACCCGGTCTTCCTGGCCGACGACGTCACCGGCGACCGGGTCGTCCTGTCCGGTCCGGAGGGCCGGCACGCCGCCACTGTGCGGCGGCTGCGCACCGGCGAGCCGGTCGACGTGGTCGACGGCCGGGGCACTAGGGCGTCCTGTGTCGTGACCGGGGTCGACCGGGACGTCGTACGCCTCGAGATCGTCCGGCGCACCGTCGAACCGGAACCGGCACCGCGGTTGGTGCTGGTGCAGGCCCTGGCCAAAGGAGATCGCGGCGAGCTGGCCGTCGAGTTGGCCACCGAGGTCGGCGTCGATGAGGTGCTGCCCTGGACGGCGGCCCGGTGCGTCCAGCAGTGGCACGGTGAACGCGGCGAGAAAGCTCTGCAGCGCTGGCGATCGACCGCCCGGGAGGCCGCGAAGCAGTCGCGCCGGGCCTGGTGGCCGGTGGTCAGCGAGCCGGTCCGGCTCGACGGTGTCATCGCCCGGGCGGGCACGATGCTGGTGCTGCACGAGGGCGCCGAGGCGGCCCTGACAGCGGCCCCGTTGCCCACCGACGGCGATGTGCTGCTCGTGGTCGGGCCGGAAGGCGGGCTCACCCTTGCCGAGGTGGACGCCCTGCGGGCCGCCGGCGGACACGTCGTACGCCTCGGCAATTCGGTGCTGCGGACCTCGACGGCGGGGGCCGCGGCCGCCGCCGTCGTCAGTGCGAGGACAGGTCGCTGGTAGACCGGTCGCCGGCGGATCGGCGCTTGCGCACCAGGTGTACGACGACGGCGAGCGCGACGAGCCCGATCAGCAGGTAGCCGCCCTGGGCGATGTAGCGGCCGATCACGTCGCCGACCGCGTAGCCACCGAGCACGCAGGCGGTCGCCCAGAGAGACCCGCCGAGGGCGTTCCACAGCGCGAAGGTGCGGTAGGGAAGCTTGGCCATGCCGGCCGCACTCGGCACGAGGGCCCGCAGCAGAGCCGTCCAGCGGCCGAAGAAGACCGCCGGCGCCCCGCGGCGCTGCAGGAAGCTCTCGGTGGTGCTCCAGCGCTGGTCGCCGATTACCTTGCCCAGGCGGGAGGCCTGCAGGCCGGGTCCGTAGCGCCGCCCGATGCCGTAGCCGACGGCGTCACCCAGGATTGCGCCCAGCACCGCCAGCGAGAGCACCAGGCTGAGGCTGGCTTTGCCTTGACCGGCGAGCACCCCGCCGACCACCAGGGCGGTCTCTCCCGGCAAGACGAAGCCGAGGAAGATCGAGGCCTCCAGGAAGGGCAGCGCGAAGACCGCCGCGTAGACGACCCCGGACGGGACGCTCGTCAGGGTGTCCTGGATGAACGACGAGATCCCCATGGGTGGAGCGTAGGCGAGCCCGGTGCTCCGGCGCGGTCCCGACGGGCGGGTGCGCCAGGTCGCCGGGTGTGCTCGGCGGCCACTTCCCCCGTCGCCGTGGCCCTTTATGGAGGCAAACGCACGCTTTGTGCTCGTCGTACGACGGGGGAAGTGGTGCCCCATGGCCCGGAGCGCCGGTCGTCAGCCGCGGCGGATCGGGATGACGAGCAGCCGGTTCAGCGACCCGTCCCGCATCGACGTGGTCGAGGCGACGAGCGCCCCGGTCGGCCAGCGTCGCTCGGTCCAGCGCAGCGTTGTCGACCACGGTCTGTCCAGGCCGGCAGGGGCGAAGCCCTGGGCCAGCGGCGCGCCGGCCCGGGACAGCAGCCGCACCCGGATCGATTCGTCGGCGCCGAGCACCCGACCGGTCACCGTCAGCGGGCTCGTCACGGCCGCGCCGGTCGCCGGCGCCGTCAGCTGCAGCGCGGTCCCGTCGGTGATCCCGATGACCGACCAGGGTCGGGTCGCGGCGGTGCCCACCTGCACGAGGCCCATCTGCCCGACCTCCCGACCGCGCACCTGCAGCAGGAAGAGGCCGTCGCAAATGCATGTAGTCGACACAAGGGACACCCCCCGAACGCCCAGGTAGTCCGTGAGGAAATGCTGCGCCGCCCCGAAGCTGGTGCTCGCCCACGGCTTCGAGGCCGGGAAGGCAGTTGCCTGCACGTCGGTGGCGAACGGCCAGATCGGCTGCCCCGGCGCAGATGTCGTGACCTTGCCATCGTCAGCGGCGGAGGTCGGCACGGACGACGCTGCCGGTGGCTGCACCTGCACCAGCCGCGACCGGCCGCCGTCGCCCCCGATCAGGGTGAAGGCCGCGGCCACCCCGGCCGCGCAGGCGAGCGACACCGCGGGCAGGACGACCCGGCGCCTGGCCCGGCGTACCGCGATCTTGTGGGTGATCCGGGAGAGGCCCCCGGGCGGCACCTCGACGGCGGCATCGAACAGGGCGCTGCGCAGGCGCTCCTCGGGGGTCATGGCCAGTCCTCCAACAGGTGTCGCAGCGCCGCCATGGCGCGCGAGGTGTGGCTCTTGACGGCGCCGGCACTGCAGCCCATGGCCGCCGCGGTCTGCGCCTCGGACAGGTCGGCGTAGTAGCGCAGGACGACCGCTTCGCGCTGCCGGCGCGGCAGTGCGGCCAGGGCGACCGCGAGGTCTCGTCGCAGCAGCAGGCCGAGCGCGCCGGCTTCGGCGCTGTCGGCGTCGCGGACCGGCTCGGGCCGGAACCGGCCGGCCACCAGGCGCCGGCGCAGCCGTGACCGGGACAGGTTGAGCACCGCCGTGTGCAGGTAGGCCTGCGGGTCCCGGACCCGGCCCCAGCGGGTGTGCAGCGCCACGAAGGCGTCCTGCACGATCTCCTCGGCGGTGTCCCGGTCGCTGGTGAGGAACGCCGCGGTGCGGACCAGCCGGGCGTAGTGCGCCGCGTAGAGGTCGGCCAGCGCCGCCTCGGGGGCTCGCTCCGCCAACGCCACACCCCCTACCGCGACCGTTGCGACACCCATGCTGCCTACGACGCACAGCTGCCCCTCACGGTTTACTCCCGCGAGCACGCCGGTGCTGCGTAGTCTGCGCGCCGTGCCGACCACCTTCCCCCGCCGTCGATCGGCAGTGGTCCTCTCGGCCTGGGTGGTCGGCCTCGCGGTGCTGTCACCGGTCGGTGCGGCGGCCGCCGCCAGCCCGACCCCGAAGGCGCCGCAGTCCCCGGCAGCGACGAGCCCACGCCCGGTGGTGACCACGGCGCCGACAGCCCAGCCCGCTGCGACGCCGGCGCCCACCGGCACCAGCGGAGCAACGCCGAGCGCCGGACCCACCCGAACCCCACGCGCCGATCCCACGCCCACACTGCGTCGCCGCCGGTATCAGCCGGCGACGAGTGCGCCGTTACCAACCGCTCCCAGCCCCACGTTCGTGCCGGCGCCGACCGCTGCCCCGACGCGGGTCGCCGCCCCGGTGCCGACCCAGCCGGCAGCGACGACCGCGCCGCCGGTGGTCACCACTGCCAGGACGACGACCACCGCCTCGACGGGCAGCACCGCCGGAGCACGCCTCAACGCGCTCGTCGAGGTCGTCCTCGGACTGGCCGTCGCGCTCGGTGTGGGCGGTGGTGTCGGGCTCTATCTGACGAGAGGCAAGCCGTGAGTGAGTGCCTGTTCTGCCGGATCGTCGCAGGTGACATCCCGGCGACGGTGGTGCACGAGACCGACCGCACCCTGGCCTTCCGCGACCTCAACCCGCAGGCGCCCACCCATGTGCTGGTTATCCCCAAGGACCATCACGCCGACGTGGCCGCACTGACCGCCGTCGACCCGGCGTACGTCGGGAAGGTGCTGGCCGCGGCGGTCGAGGTGGTCCGGCTCGAGGGGCTCACCGGCGGCCACCGGATGGTGACCAATACCGGGCCGGACGGCGGTCAGACGGTCGGCCACCTGCACGTGCACGTGCTCGGCGGCCGGGCTTTGCGCTGGCCGCCCGGCTAACATCGTGGGATCACGACCCCGACCGGAAGCAGGCGAACGGCCCCAGCCGACCCCATGGCCGACACTCCTTCGCAGGACCGCGTCACCACCAAGATCGTCGTGCCGGGCGCCCACTCGATGGTGGCCCTGCTGGGCAGCCGGGACGAGCTCCTCGACGTGATCGAGAAGGCCCTCGCGAGCGACGTGCACGTGCGCGGCAACGAGATCACCCTGACCGGCGCGGCGGCCGACAATGCCGTCGCCACCCGGCTGTTCGAGGAGTTGCTGGCGCTGCTCGACGCCGGTCAGGACCTGTCGGGCGACGCCGTCGAGCGCAGCGTGGCCATGCTCGCCGCCGGCGGCCGCGAGAAGCCGGCCGACGTGCTCACCCTCAACATCGTCAGCAACCGCGGGCGCACCATCCGCCCGAAGACGGTTAACCAGAAGCGCTATGTCGAGGCGATCGACCACCACACGATCGTGTTCGGCATCGGGCCGGCCGGCACCGGCAAGACCTACCTCGCCATGGCCAAAGCCGTGCAGGCGCTGCAGGCCAAGCAGGTCAACCGGCTGATCCTCACCCGCCCGGCGGTCGAGGCGGGGGAGAAGCTCGGCTTTCTGCCAGGCACGCTCTACGACAAGATCGACCCCTACCTGCGGCCGCTGTACGACGCGCTGCACGACATGCTCGACCCGGAGTCGATCCCCCGGCTGATGGCAGCCGGCACGATCGAGGTTGCCCCCCTGGCGTATATGAGGGGAAGGACGTTGAATGACGCATTCATCATCCTCGACGAGGCGCAGAACACCTCGGCTGAGCAGATGAAGATGTTCCTGACGCGGCTCGGCTTCGGCAGCAGGATCGTCGTGACCGGTGACATCACCCAGGTTGACCTGCCGGGTGGCACGACCAGCGGTCTACGCATCGTCCGCGACATCCTCGACGGGGTCGAGGACGTGCACTTCGCGCAGCTGACCAGCGCCGACGTGGTGCGCCACAAGCTGGTCGGCCGCATCGTCGACGCCTACGAGACCTACGACGCCGAGCAGGAACTCGCCCGCACCGGCCCGCAGCGCACACCGGGCCGGCGCGACGACAGCCGACGCCGGCAGTGAGCATCGAGGTCGCCAACGAATCTGGTGTCGCGGTCGACGAGGAGGCGCTCATCCGGGTCGCCCGCCACGTCCTCGACGCGATGGGGGTGTCGCCGCTTGCCGAGCTCTCGCTGATGCTCGTCGACCTGGCCGAGATGGAGCGCCTGCACGTGCAGTACATGGACGAGGCGGGGCCGACCGATGTGCTCGCCTTCCCGATGGACGAGCTCGACCTGCGCGGATCCCGCGGGGTCGCCCACGGGCCCGAGCAACCGTCGGGTGACGGGGCGCCGACCCTGCTCGGCGACGTCGTGCTCTGCCCGGTGGTTGCAGCCCGCCAGGCGGTCGAGGCCGGCCACGGCACCGAGGACGAGTTGCAGCTGCTGTGCACCCACGGCGTCCTGCACCTGCTCGGCTTCGACCACGGCGAGCCCGACGAGCACCGCGAGATGTTCGCTCTACAGGCCGAATTGCTGACCTCTTGGAAGCGAGGCCCGTGAGCCACGGCGACCCCGTCGTCCCGCTCGCCGTTGCCGTCGTTTTCGTCGTGCTGGCCGGCACCCTCGCCTGCCTCGAGGTCGGGCTGTCCCGGGTGTCCCGGGTCCGGGTGGAGGAGCTCGTGCGGGACGGCCGCCGCGGTGCCCTCCGGCTGGAGACGGTGCTGGCCGACCCGCCACGCTCGCTCAATCTGCTGCTGCTCCTGCGCCTCGTCTGCGAGCTGGCGGCGGCCGGCATCGTCACGGCGTACAGCCTGGACCGGGTCGACGGGTCGCTTGCCGTCGTCCTCGCGGTGGCTGTGATGACCGTCGTGAGCTACGTCTTCATCGGGGTGGCGCCGCGCACGATCGGCCGCCAGCAGCCCGAGCGGGTGGCGCTGCTGGGGGCCGGTCCGGTGCTCGCACTCACCCGCGTCTTCGGGCCGCTGCCGCGGCTGCTCATCCTGTTGGGCAATGCGCTGACGCCAGGCAAAGGCTTTCGCGAGGGACCCTTCGCCTCCGAGGCCGAGCTGCGGGACATGGTCGAGATGGCCCAGCAGCGCGGCGTTGTCGAGCAGTCCGAGCGCGACATGATCAACTCGGTCTTCGAGCTCGGCGACACGATCGTGCGCGAGGTGATGGTGCCGCGCACCGACATCGTGGTGATCGAGCGCGGCAAGACCGTCCGGCAGGCGCTCAACCTGCTGCTGCGGAGTGGTTTCTCGCGGGTGCCGGTCGTTGGCGAGAACACCGACGACGTGGTCGGTCTCACCTATCTCAAAGACCTCGTACGCCAGGAACGGGCGGAGGGCGGCGCGCTGCTCAAGGTCGAGGACGTCATGCGCGAGCCGGTCTTCGTGCCGGAGAGCAAGCCGGTCGACGAGCTCCTGCGGGAGATGCAGGGGAGCCTCGGCCACATCGCCGTCGTCGTCGACGAGTACGGCGGGACAGCGGGTCTCGTGACGATCGAGGACGTGCTCGAGGAGATCGTCGGCGAGATCACCGACGAGTACGACCGCGAGGCCCCACCGGTCGAACAGGTCGACGAGGACACCGTGCGGGTCACCGCGCGGCTGTCGGTCGAGGACCTGGAGCAGCTCTACGGCGTCGAGATCGCTCACGACGACGTCGAAACCGTCGGTGGCCTGCTGTCGATGCTGCTGGGCCGGGTGCCGATCCCCGGCGCCACCGTCCACGTCGAGGGCCTGGTCCTCGTCGCGGAGGGCGCACGGGGCCGGCGCAACCGGATCGGCACCGTGCTGGTCCGCCGAGAGGAGACCGACCGTGGCTGAGCTCGACCCCGAGGACACAAAGATCATCGTGCTGGCCCGGGGAGCCCGGTTGCGCGCCTACGCGCCGCACACCGGCGTGGTCGAGGGGGCAGCGGTGCGCGACACCGACGGCCGCACCTACGCCGCTGCCACGGTGGAGAACGCCGACCCGAACCTGACGACGTCGGCTCTGCGCGGGGCGGTTTCGGCCGCAGCCTCCAGCGGGGTCCGGGCCTTTGAGGCGGTGGCCATCGTCACCGACGGTCTCGTCGCCGACGCCGACCTCGCGGTGCTGCGCGAGTTCGGGGTGGGGATCCCGCTGCTGCTTGCCGATCCCGGTGGCGTCCTGCGCGAGGCCCACAGCAGCTGACCGGGTCTGGGACACTGGCCCGGTGACCGCCGACTTCCGATCCGGGTTCGCCTGCTTCGTCGGGCGCCCCAACGCCGGCAAGTCGACGCTCACCAACGCCCTGATCGGCCAGAAGGTCGCCATCACCAGCGACCGGCCGCAGACCACCCGGCACGCCGTACGCGGCATCGTGCATCGTCCCGACGCGCAGCTCGTCCTGGTCGACACCCCGGGCTTGCACAAGCCGAGAACCCTGCTGGGCCAGCGCCTCAACGACCTGGTGCGCGAGACCTACGCAGGGGTCGACGTGATCTGTTTCTGCGTCACCGCCGACGACAAGATCGGCCCGGGCGACCGCTTCATCGCCGCCGAGCTGGCGCCGCTGAAGACCCCGGTGATCGCCGTGGTGACCAAGACCGATCTGGCCGGCAAGGACCGGATCGGCGAGCAGCTGTTGGCGGTCAGCGCCCTCGCCGACTGGGCCGACGTCATCCCGGTCAGCGCCGTCGACGGCTTCCAGGTGTCGCTGCTGGCAGATCTGCTGGTCGGGCGGCTGCCGCCCGGTCCCGCGCTCTATCCCGACGGTGAGCTCACCGACGAGCCGGAGCAGATCCTGGCCGCCGAGCTGATCCGCGAGGCCGCTCTGGAGGGGGTCCGCGACGAGTTGCCGCACTCGATCGCCGTCACGATCGAGGAGATGACGCCGCGGGCCGACCGGCATCCCGACCGGCCGCTGCTCGACATCTACGCGACCCTCTACGTCGAGCGCGACAGCCAGAAGGCCATCGTGCTCGGCACCAGGGGCAGCCGGCTCAAGGAGGTCGGCACCACGGCCCGCAAGCAGATCGAGGTGCTGCTCGGCACGCCGGTCTTCCTCGACCTGCGCGTGTCGGTCGCCAAGGATTGGCAACGCGACCCGCGACAGCTGCGCAAGCTCGGCTTTTGACGGCGGTCGGCGGCTAGCCTCGACAGGGTGGCGCTCTATCGGGACGAGGGTGTCGTCCTGCGGGTGCAGAAACTCGGTGAGGCCGACCGGATCATCACCGTGCTGACCCGCCGGCACGGTCGCGTCCGCGCCGTCGCCAAGGGCGTGCGCCGCACCAGGTCGAAGTTCGGCGCCACCGTCGAGCCATTCAGCCACGTCGACCTGCAGCTGTACCAGGGCCGAGAGCTCGACATCGTCACCCAGACCGACAGTCTCACGGCGTACGGCGAGACACTCGTGCACGACTACGGGCGGTACACGGCTGGGACCGCCGTGCTCGAGACCGCCGAGCGGTTGACCGCCGAGGAGCGGGAGCCCGCGCTGCGGCTGTTCCTGCTCGTGATCGGCGCGCTGCGGGCGCTGTCGGAGCGTGATCCGTCGCTGGTGCTGGATGCCTTCCTGCTCCGGGCCATGTCGGTGTCCGGCTACGCGCCGGCGCTGCAGGACTGTGCCCGCTGCGGAGCCACCGGTCCGCACCGGGCCTTCTCGGTCGCGGCCGGTGGCGTCGTCTGCGCCGCGTGCCGGCCGGCTGGCGCGGCCTCGCCGAACCCGCTCGTCCTGGCCCTGATGGCGGATCTGTTGTCGGGGGAGTGGGACGCGGCCGAGGCGAGTGAACCGATGACCCGCCGGGACGCCAGCGGTCTGGTCGCCGCGCACCTGCAGTGGCATCTCGAGCGCGGGCTCAGATCGCTGCCGCTGGTCGACCGCTGAGCAGGGCGGAACGAAGTGCTACCGTGTGCGTCATGGAGCATCTCGGGGTGCGCGAGGCGCGGCAGAACCTCAGCGTCTACCTGCAGCGGGTGCAGGCGGGCGAGACGTTCACCGTGACCGACCACGGCCGGCCGGTGGCCGTGCTGGGCCCCGTGCCATCGTCCGACGACCCGCTCGCCGACCTGGTGGCGAGGGGCCTGGCCGACCCGCCCAAGCCGTGGCGCCCGCTGCCCGAGCCCGTCGTGCTCTCACCTGGCCCGCCGCTCTCGCAGATCCTCGACGAGCTGCGAGAGGACGGAGACTTCTGAGCACCTGGTTCCTCGAGTCCTCGGCACTGGTCAAGCTGACGGCGTCGGAGGCGGAGTCGTCGGCGCTGCGCGACGCGTGCGTCGATCACCGGATCGTGGCCAGTTCGCTCGCGCTGACCGAGGTGCCGAGGGCGCTCGCCCGACGGGACCCCGAACCCGTCTGGGGTCCGACCTGGGGCGAGGTGCTGACCACGCTTCGGCTGGTCGACGTGGACCGCTCCCTGCTCACCCGGGCCGGACGCCTGCCCCCGCCCGGACTGCGCAGCCTCGACGCCGTTCACCTCGCCACCGCGCTCGCCATCCCCGGTTTGGGCGCCTTCGTCGGCTACGACGACCGCCTTCAATCCGCCGCCGCGGCCCTGGGCCTGCTCGCCCTGTCGCCGGGCGCCCCGTGAGGCGCCGCGCCGCTGCACCGTCGGTCGTGCGTCGCGCCCCCACGCCGCATCCGTCCGGAGCGCTCGCCCCACCGATCCCAGCCGACCTCGTGCCTCGTCACGTCGCGATCGTGATGGATGGCAACGGCCGGTGGGCCAAGGACCGCGGCCTGCCCCGCACCGCCGGCCACGAACAGGGTGAGAGCTCGCTGTTCGACGTCGTCGAGGGCGCGATCGAGCTCGGCGTCGGATGGGTGTCGGCCTACGCGTTCTCCACCGAGAACTGGAAGCGCTCACCGGACGAGGTGCGGTTTCTGATGGGCTTCAACCGCGACGTCATCCGGCGCCGTCGCGACGAGATGCATGAGCTGGGCGTCCGGGTGCGCTGGGCCGGCCGGCGGCCCAGGCTCTGGCGCTCGGTCATCAACGAGCTCGAAGCGGCCGAGGAGCTCACCCGCGACAACACCGTCTGCACCCTGACGATGTGCGTCAACTACGGCGGACGGGCCGAGATCGGGGACGCGGCACGGGATCTCGCCCGCGACGTCGCGGCCGGCCGGCTCGACCCGGAGCGGGTGGACGAAAAAGTGCTGGCCCGCTACCTGCCGGACATGCCCGACGTTGACCTGTTCCTGCGCACCTCCGGTGAGCAACGCACCAGCAACTTCCTGCTGTGGCAGTCGGCCTATGCGGAGCTGGTGTTCTCCGACATCGCCTGGCCCGACGTCGATCGGCGCGCCCTGTGGGCAGCCATCGAGACGTACGCCGAGCGCAGCCGCCGCTACGGCTCGGCCTGAGGCGAGCCTGCGAAACGCAAGGCCCCCACCCTGTTGAGGGTGAGGGCCTTGGTCGTCAGCCTTTCGGCTCAGCGACCGCCGCTCTTGGCCTGGGGCTCGCAGGAGCTCCAGCCCTGATGGTCGCCTTCGTCGTGCCCGCCGGGACCGTTGACGGTCTGTACGTGGGTCGCAAAGTCGGAGTTGCCTGGTCCACCGCTGTCGGTGCAGTGGGCAGCC
>JBKJOO010000252.1:0-4944 GCA_046595615.1 Mycobacteriales bacterium
CTTGCCTGGCAATCATGGGCGCAGTCCCCACGACCACCAGTTCCGACTTGCTCCAGGACCGGTCCACAGCCTCGGCCGAGAACCCGTTCCAGCCTGGAATTGCTGTCTTCCAAGGAGCAGTCGAGACATCACGCGCGGTCAGCTCCGTGTTGCCGCAATCCGAGGCGGCGCTGCGGCATGGAGCTCGAGACCTTCCCACGGGCCGATTTGGGTTTCTCTTCGCGGTTATCGGAGCTACCGCATTCCTGCTCCGCAATTCACGTCGCTATTCGCACCGGATAGACCGACCTGCCGCGCCGCCAAGTGTCGCCGGTTGCGGGCAGTCCGGCCGTGGCCCTCCCTTCGCCTCCTGACGTCTTCTCTCTGCCTGCCCTTTCATAAGCGGCCGGCCCCTTTGCCTCAGGAGGACCCCATGCACCATGGCTTCAGCGCGCGCAGCGCGCAACGCTCATCTCTCGCCAATGAAAACGCGCTGTTCCGCGGGCTTCTTCTCGACCACCGCAGTTCACGGTTGGATCAGTTGACGGCCCTCGCCGTGCATGTTGCAGCGTGCAGCGAACTTGATGCCGCGACGCAGGCCCGCACGGTCGCTGTCGCGCGCCAGGCACTCTCGGACATCGACGCCGGTCTCTTACGGCTCGAGGACGGAACGTATGGGTGGTGTATCCGGTGTCTAGCGCCGATCCCCATCGATCAGCTCCTTGTACTCCCTCAGAGTCGGCACTGCGTGCGGTGCGCTGACGGCTGACGGCTGATGGCGCAAACTCAGGCCGTCGTCCGACGGTCGACGCGATCTTCACCGCGCCACCTAGGGCCAGCTCTGGCAGCTTCTGGCTGCCTCCTTCAGCTATTAGCGGCGACGTGCTGCCTTCCGCTCGCCACCCCCACAAGCGATGAGGCGATCCTTCATGGAGTTCTTGCTCACCCCCGTGCCGCATGTCTCCCTTGCGGGGGATCCGCTCAAGCAGTTTGCTGCCAACGCAGTCATCTACGGCATGACCCTTGGACTGCTCGGCTGCTTCATCTGGCTCGGCTGGCTCTTCTGGACCGACCGCGAGGACAACTCGTAGCAAGTTCCGGGCCTAGCCCTTGTCAGATCACGAAGTCCAGGGCTGGGACAGCCAGGGAGCACGGCCATCTTGTAGGTGAAGGCCCAGAACAGGTTCGCCTTGATGGTCCCGCAGGTGCGGCGGGCAACCGGATCGCGGCCGGTACCGAGCGCAGGTCGCCGAGCACGAGAGTGAGGTCGCTTGCCTCGGTCGCCACGGCGTCACCCGTTCCCATGGCGAGGCCAAGTCTGCCTGGACCAGGTGCGGCGTTGTCACCGCTCACCGTCACCGGGCCCAGGACGGCGAGATTCGTGCCAGCCTGATGGCATTTCTGACGTGATGCTGCTTCCAGACGAATCGGGCATCCCGATCCCTGAGCCGCGCCATGCCGTAAGTGCCAGATCGGGCAGCAGCAAGTGCGGCAAGCAAGGTGGTGTGCTCTTTCCTGGCCGTTGGTCCGACGTGCCCGTTGAGAAGCAATGCACTGAATGCAGGCTCATGGACGGGAGGCGGTGATTGCCTTCGCGCGGCACTCGGGCACGACCGCATCCGTCACCGTCGGTGAGGTGCGATTGGCACAGTCCGCCTCCCGTCCCTGCCAGACCGGACAGTGACGTTGAGCGCGTCCGTTCCAAGGCTTCTGTGCGACGGGCTGATGTGAAGTCGACTGGGGGTGGCTCGAGGCACGGGTCATGTGCCCTGCGCTGCTGACGCCTGCGAGTCAGAGCCAGGACCGGCCGGGTCGTCGCCCAACAGGTCATCGATGCGGCGTTTGAGGCTGAGTTGCGCCTCCACGTCGTGAACATCCCCGAGGAGCTCGGCGAGCGTTCGTAGGGCGAGCACATTGACGTCAAAGTCGTGCTCCGCCTTGATCCGGTCGCGTTCGGCCGTGCGGTTCTGGCTGAGCAAGATGAGTGGCGCAGCGTAGGCGGCTTGCGTGGAGAACAACAGGTTCAGCAGGATGAACGGGTACGGGTCGAACTCCTTGCTGTGCAAGTAGTGCACTGCGGCGTAGCCGTTGTAGGCCAACCAGACCACGATGAGTGCGCTTTGAATGAGGATGAATCCCCAGGAGCCGAACACAGCGGTGACCCTGTCCGCGATTCGGGCGCCCAGGGGAAGGTCGTCATGACGGGCTTGGTTCGCCGGCGACCGATGGTGGATCGGGCGCACACGACGGCCGGCTGTCGCCGGTGCTTTGATCGCCATTTCACGTTGGTCCTTGCATCGCTGCCGGAGCCGGCACCCGCCAGGCGGCGGCTGGGCGCCCCGGGTGGTTGGTTCCCCCAAGCCGCAAGGTAAGCCCGCGGCCGTCCCGACGCTCAGGCGACTCGCCCTACTTCGAACAATTCGAGCGGCGCCTTCCGGCCGGCGAAGACCTGACCCGCCGGCACCTCTGGACTGATTGGGAGGGCAACTCTCGACGGCCTCTGGGCCCAGCCCTTGGCAGACCACGAGGTCAAGTTGCTGGGTTGGGCGTCGTGACCCTCCTCAACCATCATGGGTGGAGTACGTCCAACTCCACGACGCCATGGCGGTACTTTATACAAGTTGAGGTTGTGTAAACTGAACCGTATGACTTACGTGATCGGACAGCCGTGTGTGGACGTGAAGGACCGTGCTTGCGTCGAGGAGTGCCCGGTCGACTGCATCTACGAGGGCAGGCGCACGCTCTACATCCATCCGGACGAGTGCGTGGACTGCGGCGCCTGCGAGCCGGTCTGTCCAGTGGAAGCGATCTTCTACGAGGCAGACCTTCCGCTCGCATACGCCCCGTACCTGGCCGACAATGAACATTTCTTCGTCGAGAACCTTCCTGGGCAACAGGCCCCGCTGGACTCTCCCGGCGGCGCGGCTCGCATCGGCGCTCTGGACGTCGACACCCCCATGGTCGCCGCATTGCCGGCAGTTCAACCGTGACCAGGCGCCCGGAACCCCACTCACCTGGGTCGGCCAGCGAACCGATCGGCCGTCGCGAAGGCGTGCTCCGCGCCCTGCGCGTCGCGGAAGGCCCCATGACCGTCATCGACTTGGCTGAGGTGTTGGGCATCCATCGCAACACCGTGCGCTTCCACCTCGACTCGCTCCTCAGCTCCGGCCAGGTGGAGCGAGTGCGAGCCACCCCCACCGGCCCGGGACGTCCGCCACAGGCGTTCCGACCCACCCGCGGCATGGACCCGACGGGAACTCGGAACTATCAACTACTTGCCCGGATCCTCGTGGACCACGTCGCTGCCGGGCCCGACCCCTCGCGTGCCGCCCTTGGCACTGGTCGTGCGTGGGGTGAGCAGCTGGGTCAGTCCCACAGCCAGGACCCAGCTTCGGGCCTCGGACGGCCAGCTCGCAACGGTGTGACGAAGCTTGTGGGGCTCCTGTCCGAGCTTGGGTTCGAGCCCGAGGAAGTCAGCGGTGGTACGAGGGTGAATCGGATCGCGCTCCGAAACTGCCCGTTCCTCGACCTCGTGGAGTCCCGGACCCACGTCGTCTGCCCGATCCACCTGGGTCTGATGCAGGGAGTGCTGGCCTCTGCGGGGTCGACCCTCACCGTGGAGCGACTCGACCCGTTCGCCGAACCCAACCTCTGCCTTGCCCACCTCGGTCCTGCACCGCGGACCTCGTGACATGGACATCGGAGTGCCCATCGAAGAGACGTACGTCGGCAATCGCCCTACGCCGCGCTTGGCCCAGGGTTCAGCCCATAGCGCTTCACCTGCGTTCGTGGTGGTAGATCGCTCATCGGGGTAAGACTGAGGCAGCGCCACTAATGAGACTGGAGATTGCCGTGTCCGACGTCGAAGGACCGAACGGTCAAGCAGGACCTGTAGGGGCGGTTGAGGGAACAAGCCCTCCAGGTGTCGACGGGGTTGGTGCATCCCCCGTCGCCCCGGAAAGTTTGGCTGAGGAGGACTCCCATTTGCTGTGGGAGGCGACGACGCGCGCGGAAGCCCTGCTGGCCGATCTGGATACGGGTCGGTCTACCGAGTCCGACCTTGCGGGGCTGCTCGGTTACGCGCGGGAGGTCGTGCTCGCCCGAATCACCGACGAGGAGCGCACCGTACTCCCGACGCTTCAGCAGGCGCCAGGGGATCATCCCGAGCTCGATCAGCTCCACCAGGACCACCTGCGTCTGCGCGGCGACATCGACGACCTTGCCGCGGCCGCGCAGCAGAACCACGCTCCTGCGAACCTGGCGTCAATCGTCCGAGGACTCATTGCCCGACTGGAAGCCCACCTGGCGTCTGAAGCCGCGATCCTGACCGGAAGTGGCTTCACCTTCACCGACCGCGACTGGGCAACCGCAGGTCATTGGTACTGCCTCACCGAGGGGCCGGTTATCGAGATGGATCAGCTCAAGCCGCACGAGGCGCAAGCTGCCGTGCTGAACCGGCTGGCGCGGATGCGACCCGACGAGCACCTCGAGCTGCACTGGAGCGCGAACCCGCAGCCTGTTTGGCTGCGGCTGCAGCAGCGGGATCCAGGCGGCTACAGCTGGCAGGCCACCCAATCCAGCACCGGCGCTTGGTCGGTTGAGGTCGACCGGCGTCCCACCCCGTGACGAAACACGACCTCACTGACCGGGCAGATCTGGACGCCCTGCTCCTCTCCTTCTACGGCTCAGCCCTGGGTGATGAGCTCCTCGGACCGGTCTTCGCCAGCTCAGGTATGGACCTCGCAGAACATCTGCCGCGCATCGCGAACTTCTGGGAGGTCACCCTGCTCGGAACTGGCGAGTACTTCGGACGCCCCATGCAACTGCACCGGCAGCTGGCTGACACCGCCGGCCTCGGCGCCCCACACTTCCAGCGTTGGCTTGCCCTGTGGGACCAGACGCTGACCGAGATGTTCGCCGGTCCGACCGCCGAGCGCGCCAGGTCCGAAGCGGTCCGCATCGCCG
>JBKJOO010000169.1:0-3151 GCA_046595615.1 Mycobacteriales bacterium
GAGCAACGCGAACGGGACCGCCAGCGTTGCTCGCCAGCGGCGGCCTGGTCTACCAGTCGTCGTACGCGGCCTTCTCCGGCACCACCACCAACCCGGCCAACAGCTGGGCTGCCGGGCAGGTCGTCCTGACCGACGACGACATTGGCGCCGCGATGTTCACCGCGACCAAGCTCAAGCCCGGCTCCACCGCTACGAAGTGCATCGTCGTGAGCTCGACCTCGACGGTCGCGTCGACCCTGAAGCTGTACACGAGCGCCGTGACCACCACCAACGCCCTGTCGACTTACCTCAACCTCACGGTCGAGGAGGGCACCGGCGGCTCATTCGGCTCGTGCACCGGCTTCACGGCCGCTGCGACCGACTTCACCGGCACCCTGGCGAATCTCGGCACGACCGCAACCGGCTATGCCTCCGGCGTCGGCTCGTTCGCCCTCACCGGCACCCCGACTGAGACCCGGAGCTACCGCTTCACCTACACCGTCGACGCGGCGACCCCGAACTCGGTCCAGAACGGCACCGCCGCAGCCACCTTCATCTGGGAGGCCGACAGCGTCTGACCCGGCTGAGCCCGGCGAGGCCCGACGATGACCAGACCCACGCCTGAGACGAGCGCCGCCCCCACCGCCCCCCCGAGCATGCCGGGGGAGCGGTGGGGCCGCGTCGCGTTGGTCTTCGGTGCCCGGGTCTGGCTGGCCTTCCTGCTCGGCTGCCTGGTGTGGACGACGGCGCCGGCGCTGCTGGGGTGGCACAGCACGGTCGTGTCGTCCGGCTCGATGAGCCCCCGGCTGCCAGTCGGGTCAATCCTGGTCTCGGCACCCACCGAGCTGACCGCGATCCGGCTCGGCAACGTCGTGCTCACCCGCGAGACCGGGAACCGCAGTCTGCTGCTGTCGCACCGTTATGTCGGCCGGGACCCAGCCGGCAACTTCCTCACCCGGGGCGACGCCAATAGCCACGACGACAGCGCCGCGACGCCGCCTTCGGACGTCGTCGGCGTCGGCCGGCTGCTCGTCCCGTACGCCGGGCTGCCAACGCTGTGGCTGCACACCGGCCAGGTCCTGCCACTCGCCGGCTGGCTGGTTGTGACAGCCCTGGCCGCCGCCCTCGTCCGGTGGGACCGGGCGGAGCGCCGGCGCGCCTCGGGCCGCGTCCGGCCCCGCCGGCGGCCGGGGGTCAGCCCAGCCGTCGTCGCCGTGCTCGCCGTCATCGCTGTCGCATCGCCCGGCAACGTGTCGGTCCCGACCCCGGTCCTGTCGCTTGCGGCGTTCAGCGCCACGACGTCCAACCCGGCCGACTCCTGGGTGCTGGACCCGAACGCGCAGTTCGGTCCCGGTAACTACGCCGCCGCGGTGCTCGCGGACAGCCCGCTGCTGTTCTGGAAGCTGGCCCAGAACCCGGCGACCGGCGTCGCGCTCGACAGCAGTACAGCCGGGAGCCAGACCGGCAATTACAACACGACCGGCGTCACCGGCGGTCAGGCCGGACCATTCGCGCGGGAGAGCAGCAGCTCGGTGCTCTTCGACGGCGCCAGCGGGTGCGTGCGCGGGACGACAACGGCCAACCTGACGGCACTGTCGGTCGAGGCGTGGTTCAAGACGACCACTACCCGCGGCGGCAAGATCGCCGGCTACGGCAACTCCAACACCACCGCGAACAGCAGCAATTACGACCGGCACATCTACATGACCAACGCGGGCACCCTTTTTTGGGGCGTCTACCCGAACAGCGTGCAGACCGTCAGCACGACGACCGCCTACAACGACGGACAGTGGCATCACGTCGTCGGCACGGTCGGTGCGGGCTCAGCCATGTCGATCTATGTCGACGGCGTGCTCAAGGCGAGTCAAGCAAATACCGGCGTGCAGAACTATGTCGGCTACCTGCACGTCGGTTGCGACAACCTGACCGGCTGGACCGGTAGCCCCACGAGCTTCTTCTTTGCCGGCAACATCGCCGACGTGGCTGTCTACCCGACGGTGCTGACCGCCGCCAAGGTCGCGGCGCACTACTACGCCGGCTGATAGCTACCCCGACGCCAGCGCGGTGAGATAGCGCCCGGTCACGCGTCGTTGGACGAGCCGGCTGACCGGCGCGCCGAGTCTGGACCACCACCGGGCCGGGCGGGAGAACGCCACGATCTCCAGGGTGACCCGGTCCTGGTCGTCCAGCCGCACGACGAACGACTCCTCACCCATCTCCGGGTGGCCGGTCAGGGTGCCGTAGGCGAAGCCCCGGGCCCTTGCTTCGTCGACGACACGCACCACCCGGCAGGGCGCGGCAACGCTGAGCGGTCCGAGCGACAGCAGCACGCGCACGTCAGCGCCGACGACAGCGCGTCCGGCCGCTGCCTCCACGCGCAATCCGGCCCGCCGGTGCATGTCCCAGCTCATCAGGCGTTCCGCCGCGGTGTCGAAGACCGGCCGCCCATGTCCCAACTCGGCGGTACGGCGTACCAGGGCGTAGCCGGCGGGAAGGGTCCCGGCGGTGGCGCCGACCTCCGGGTAGTTCAGCTGGACGTCGGCGGCCTTGAGGTAGGCCAGCACCTGCTCGACGGCGTTGTCGCCGGTGTCCCGAGCGGTGTCGACGGTCAGGCGCTCCTCGCGCCAGGGGGCAGCGGCGGCGGCCCGGCGCTCGACGTCGACCCAGGTCGGCTCGGCGATCCGCGCCAGCCCACGTCGGCGCTCGCTGAGCCGTCGCTGGTGCTCCAGTTCGTCGCCGCAGCGGACCTCGACGACCTTCAGCTCGGCCGGCCCGCGAGCCGCCGCGATCCGCCAGGTCTCGCGGGCCGCCTCGCTGTCGCTGACCGCGTCCACGATGACCGAACGGCCGGCGGTCAGGTGCTGCGCGGCCACCGCCCCGGCGACTTCGTAGGCGGCCACCCCGACGTCCCACCCGGGGGTGAGACCAGCTTGCAGCATGGCGTTCTCGATGGTGTCCACCGACAGCACCGGTACGCCGAGACGCTGGCCGAGTGCCGTCGCCAGCGTGCTCTTGCCTGAGCCGGGCAGCCCGGCGATGACGATGAGCACCCCGGCAGGCTAGCTCCGGATTGATTGCGCAACCGCCCAGCTACGTTGCTCATCGAGGTAGCCGGTGCGGCGGAGGCCACTGCCCGCCAGGGCCTCGTCGGTCGCCTGATCGTCCAGCCGCC
>JBKJOO010000092.1:0-4361 GCA_046595615.1 Mycobacteriales bacterium
CGGCCCGGACGTAGTTGACGGTGGAGTCCAGCTGCAGCGCCATGCCGCGGGCGAGCCGGTTGTAGACGACGCGGGCGACCTTGGCGCGGTCCCCGTCCAGGGGGGTCTCGGCCTCGATGAGGCTCGCCACCGTGACGATGTCGTACGCCGAGCGGCGCAGCTGCTGCGCGCCGGCCTCCAGGTCCAGGGCAGCGGCCTCGATGCCGAAACGTTCGGTCATCATCGCGAGCACCTGCGCCGCCCGGGTCCCCGGCTCGATGTCGTAGGTGGCCGGGAAGAGAAAGCCCTCCGGCTTGCCCTTCGCGTAGGTCGGCAGACCGAGCCCGGCTGGCGTGCCGAGCGCGGCAACCAGGTCGCTTCTGGGCACCTCAGTGCCCTTCGCAAGTTTGTCCAGGACACTCGCGAGCGGGCTGCCCTCGGGGATCGTCACGCGGCCCCGCAGCCGGGCCCTGGGGTCCAGCAGGAGCACCAACGCGCTGCTCCCGCTCATCCGCTGCCGCAGCGCGTAGAAGCCGGGCTGCAGACTGCGGGAGCGTGGGTCAGCCGAGGCGGCATCCCGGAACGCCCCGATGCTCTTCACGACGCCCTTGCCGACCAGGGCGCCGCCGATCGCGGCGGCCGAGTCACCCGGATGGATCTGGACGACCGCCCGGCCGGTGCCGGCCCCGGTGAAGTCACCGGACCCGGTCAACCCGGCCAGCACCGCCCGGCCACCGAGCACCGCGCCGCCGAGGATCGCCAGCAGGAAGCCGGCGACGATCAGGACGCCGAGCGGCTTCGGCAGCCGTCGTGGGCGGCGGTGTGCTCGGCTGTCGATCACCCGAGCACTCTACTGACGGCCTTCGAGGTAGCCCTGCAGCAGCGCCACGGCGGCCGCCTGGTCAATGACGGCGCGGGCCGTTCTGGCGCTGCGGCCGGCCGCCCGCAGCGCGGCGGTCGCCGAGACGGTGGTGAGCCGTTCGTCGACCAGCTCCACCGGCACGGGCGCGACCAGCGGTGCGAACGCCGCCGCCCAGGCCCGGGCCATCTCGGCCGACGCACTCGCCGAGCGCCCCGACAGCGAGGTCGGGAGCCCAACGACGACCAGCACTGCGTCGCGTTCGGCGACCAGTTCGGCGACCCGCGCATGTCCCGGCGCCGGCACCGTCTCCACCGGCGAGGCCAGGATGCGGTGCGGGTCGCTGGCAGCCACGCCGACCCGCACGGTGCCGACATCGACGGCCAGCACGACCCCCGGGGCCGCGCTCATCGGCCGCCGGTCGCCACTCGGCCGACGAGGTGCTCGGCCCTGGCCAGCGCGTCGGCGATGCCGGCGGGGTTGGTGCCGCCGCCCTGCGCCACGTCGTCCTTGCCGCCACCCTTGCCGTCGACGGCGGGAGCCGCCTCCCGCAGCAGCGCGTTGGCCGACAGGCCGCGGGCCCGGCCGGCCTCGTTGACCGCCGCGACAAGGGTGACCCGCTCGCCACCGGCGGCGACCACGACCGCGCCAGGTCCGGTCAGCCGGCCGCGGATGTCCAGCGCGAGCCCCCGGACCAGATCGCCGGGCGTGCCGGCCGGCGCCTCGATCCCGACGTAGGAGACGCCGTCGACGTCGACGGCGGCCGCCGCGAACGCCCCTGCCTGCTGCAAGACGGCGCCGGCGCGCAACCCGGCCAGCTCCTTCTCGACCTCGCGCAACCGGGCCACGGTCGCCGCCACCCGGTCCGGGACCTGCTCGGCAGGCACCTTGAAGTCGCCGGCGAGCTGGGCGAGCAGGACGTGCTCACGGGCCAGGTAGTGGTAGGCGTCGAGCCCGACCAGGCCCTCGACCCGGCGTACGCCGGCGCCGATGGAGCTCTCGGACAGCAGCTTGATCATCCCCAGCTGCCCCGATCGGGCGGCGTGGGTGCCGCCGCACAACTCGCGGGCGTAGTCGCCGACCTCGACGACCCGCACGGCATCGCCGTACTTCTCCCCGAACAGCGCCATCGCACCGATCCGGCGGGCCTCGTCCTGGGTGGTGACGAAGGCGCGCACCTCGAGGTCGGCGAGCGCGATCTCGTTGATTTCCTGCTCCACATCGGCCAGCACCGAGGCGGGCACCGCCCCCGGCGAGGAGAAGTCGAACCGGAACCGGCCGGGGGCGTTCAGCGAGCCGGCCTGGGTGGCCTGCTCCCCCAGCGCCGCCCGGAACGCCTTGTGCACCAGATGTGTCGCGGTGTGCGCACGGGACACGGCCCGCCGACGTTCGACGTCGACCGAAGCGTGCAGCTGCGCCCCGACGGTGATCTCGCCGGTGACGACCCGGCCGCGGTGCACGACGAGCTCGGGCAGCGAGCGCTGCACGTCGTCCACCTCGAGCACGGTGCCGTCGGCCAGCACCAGTCGTCCGGTGTCGGCGAGCTGGCCACCGGACTCGGCGTAGAAGGGCGTGCGGTCCAGGACGACCTCGACCGAGGAGCCGACGCCGGCGGCGGTCGCGGCGACCCCGTCGACGAGCAGACCGCGGACGACGGACTCTGCGACAACGCCTGCGTAGCCGGTGAACTCGGTGGTTCCCGCCGCGTCGAGCAAGGCACGGTAGGCCGACACGTCGACGTGCCCGATCTTCTTGGCTCGCGAGTCGGCCTTGGCCCGCTGCCGCTGGTCGTCCATCAGCGCGCGGAACCCCGGCTCGTCGACGGTCAGCCCCTGCTCGGCGGCCATCTCGAGGGTCAGGTCGATCGGGAAGCCGTAGGTGTCGTGCAGCGCGAAGGCCTGGCTGCCCGACAGGACCCCGCCGGCGGCGCGCGCGGTGGGGACCGCCAGGTCGAAGATGGTGGCGCCCTTCGCGACGGTCTCCAGGAACGACGCCTCCTCGGCCTGCGCCACCGCCTGGATGCGGGCGTGGTCGCTGACCAGCGACGGGTACTGCGGTCCCATCGCACCGATCGACGCGTCCACCAGCTCCGACACCGTGGGCTCGAGCGCGCCGAGCAGCCGCATCGCGCGCACCGCCCGCCGGACGATCCGGCGCAACACGTAGCCGCGCCCCTCGTTGCTCGGCGTGATGCCGTCGCCCATCATCATCACGGCGGTGCGGGCGTGGTCGGCGACCACGCGCAGCCGGACATCGCTGTCGACGTCACGGCCATAGGTCGTCTGGGTCAGCGCGGCCGCGCGGTCGAGAATGACTCGGGAGGTGTCGATCTCGTAGAGGTTGTCGACGCCCTGCAGGATCGCCGCCATCCGCTCGAGGCCCAGGCCGGTGTCGATGTTCTGCTTGGGCAACTCGCCGAGGATCGGGTAGTCGTCCTTGCCGCCGGGGCCGCCCGCGCCGCGTTCGTACTGCATGAAGACGAGGTTCCAGACCTCGAGATAGCGCTCGCCGTTGACCGCCGGACCGCCTTCGACGCCGTACGCCGGGCCACGGTCGTAGTTGATCTCCGAGCAGGGGCCGCAGGGGCCGGGCACGCCCATCGACCAGAAGTTGTCGGCCTTGCCGAGCCGCTGGATCCGGCTGTCCGGGACACCGGTCCGGCGCCACAGGTCGTAGGCCTCGTCGTCGTCGAGATAGACGGTCACCCACAGCTTGTCCTCGGCCAGGCCGTAGCCGTCGGCGGAGGTCATCAACTCCCAGGCGAGCTCGACCGCGCCCTGTTTGAAGTAGTCACCGAAGGAGAAGTTGCCGGCCATCTGAAAGAACGACCCGTGCCGGGTGGTCTTGCCGACCTCGTCGATGTCAAGGGTCCGGACGCATTTCTGCACGCTGGTCGCGCGCGGCCACGGGGCCGGCTGCTCGCCGAGGAAGTACGGCTTGAACGGCACCATGCCCGCGTTGACGAGCAGCAGCGTCGGGTCGTCGGCGATCAGCGACGCCGATGGCACGACGGCGTGGCCGCGCTCCTCGAAGTGGGTGAGGAAACGGCGCCGGATCTCGTCGGACCGCACGGCCTACAGGCCGGCGTCGACGACGTCGTGCGAGCCGTCCAGGCCGAGGTCGGTGCGCAACAGGTGCTCACGCTCGGCCATGCCGATCCGGATCTCCGCGCCGAACTCGCGGATGGCGTCGCTGAGCCCGCCGAAGGCCCCGGTCAGGCCGCTCTGCACCCCCGCCGGGGTGAACCGCTTCGCCGCGGTCGAGGCCTTGCGGACCACCAGCACGCCGACGGTCGCGCCGAGGGCGACGTAGAACATCCGGCGGGTCATCGCCCGGCCCGCTTCTGCGCCTTCATGTCGGCCTTGACCCGCTTGGTGAGATCGGCTTCGTTGCGCTTGCCGGCGGCCCGGCGTACGCCGTAGGAGAAGGCCGCGACCTTGATGACCGGTCCACCGAGGGTGGCCGCGAACAGCGAGGTCAGGGCGGAGACGTTGCCGCTGATCGACTGCACGTTGGCGGTGAT
>JBKJOO010000125.1:0-6263 GCA_046595615.1 Mycobacteriales bacterium
AGACAGATCGTCGTCGGATTCGTCACCTGATACCAATCACCGATGATCTGGTTCGTTGTCCCATCGAACTTCGCCTCATAGATCCAAAACCGCACGAAACCCGGCTGCAGACAGGTCGTCACCGCCGCAGCACACAAAGTGCCGCCGTCAAGGCGGGTATTACCGGTGCAAACGGGGGTGTACTCGCGCTGGAAGTAGTCGGGCACGGGGCCAGGTACGGAAATGGGCTGAGGGGATGTGGGGTCCTTGGCGGGCTTCCCAGGAGAATGGTGGATGCCGCCAATGACGATCGCGTTGTCACGACCAGTTCCGCAAGGCGTCGCGACCACATCGCATGGTTGGCTCGGCGGAACAACTCCAAGTGCGAGAGCCGGTGGGAAAGTTGCGAGAACGAAGGCAACAAACGTGGCCACCATACCTGTCCGCGCAAACGGTATCACTTGTTATCCTGAATTCCGCGAACAAGCCAGTGACCGGCAACGCGATGCAAGACTACGGTGATCCGGAAGCGCGGGACTGGAACGAACGATGAGACGACCTGCCCACTGAGGTCAACTTTCTGTCGCTTGGGTTGGGCTCCTACAACGTCAACGAAGACGTACCCATTGGTCTCCGGTGGCGCCTCGACAGACAACACACTTAAGTAGGTGGGCACAATGCGTTGGCTTTTATTCCGAAGGTCGTCTGCGGCTTTCTCATAACTGCGACACGTATCACAGAACGCTTCACTGATCGACTTCAACCGACGCGAGTCCGCCTGAACCAGGGCGTTGTTCACCTCCTCAAGGAAGAAGCGGGTGAACGCCGCTGCACCCTGAGGTGTTGCTGGTATGGCTGGTGAAGGCACAATCACGGGTTCAGCCGACGCCGACGGTGTCGGGGCCGCCGTGTGACTTGGCGTCGTCAGGGACGGAAGCACCCGGGGTGTGCCCTTGTCGGAACCGCTACACCCGCTCGCAGCAAGGCAGGTCAGCAGGACGATCGGCACCCAGCGACTGCGCACGTCGCGAAGGGTACAAATTTGCAGGCTCGTGCGCGCGAGCCCTGTGGATAACAAGGTCGGGCCTCCCAAGGGGAGCGGACCGCCGACCTACCTCCTCCGGCAGCCTGGCGAGGCTGCTCCGAGGCTCAGACCAGCCACTCCGGAGGGTCCCCGCTGCCACTCATCGGTACAGGCCGAGCCGCGGTAAGCCCGAATCTTCACCCGGCGACCCGGCCATGGCCACCGTCGGGGCGACCGAGCGACCACCGAGTCGGTCCTGCCGATGCGAGTCCATGGCTCCTGGGACCTCCTGACATTGACCCTCCGCCAGCCCGTCGGCTGGTCCGAAACTGTCGGACCTGCTGGCTAGGTTCGGCAGATGGATCTGTTGACGTCAGCGAGGCAGGCGGCCGCGCTGGATCGCCTCGCTGCGTTGGAGGTCGCTGACGCGCAGTTACTGGCCGCCCGGGCCCGGGCGTTGGTCGACTACGACGAACTGTGCCGGGCCCAGCCGGCCGCTGACCGGGCGGTCGAGTTCATCGCCCTGGACATCGCCGCGGCGTGCACCATCGCGCAGGTCACCGCCACGATCCGGCTCGAGCAGGCCCGCCGGCTGATCCGGGACCTACCCAACACCTGGACCGGGCTGCACCAGGGGCTGTTACACGTCGGGCAGGCCCTCGCCATCTTGGCCGAAACGGCCGGGTTGACCCGGCCGGTCACCTCCCAGGTCGATGCGTTGGCGTCTGATCGGATCGTCGGGATGACCAGCGGCGACAGCCGCAGGACCGTCAAACGCCTCATCGTCAAGCTGGACGCGACCGCCTCGGAGGTTCGCCGCAGGGAGCAGGCCCGGGCCCGCCGGATCTGGCTCAGCCCCCGGCCCGACGGCCGGGCCTTCATCGGCGCTGAACAATCCGCCGACACAGCCGGGGCGTTCATCGCCGCCCTGGACGTGCTGGTCGCCCGCACCTTCGCCGCCACCGACCCCCGCACGGCCGATCAGCAACGCGCGGACCTGTTCAGCCAACTCCCGCACTTCGCCCTGGGCCAGCTCCCCGGCGGGGACCAGCGCAGCCTCGGCGACCTGCTCGGGCTGCACCCGGACCCTCAGCCACGCCCGGCCGGAACGACCCTGGCCCGGCGGCGGCGGCCTTCGGTGCAAGCGATCATCCTGGTGCCGGTCGAGACCGCCCTGGGCCTGACCGACAACCCCGCCGAACTCATCGGCTACGGACCGGTCACCGCCGGGCACGCTACCGAGTTGCTGGCCGCCGCGGAGCTCCGCAAAGCCTGCACCGACCTACGCAGCGGCCGGATCATCGCCGTCGAAGACCACACCACCCCGACGGGCCCGTCGCTGGAAACCACCCTGCTCGCGATGGTCGACCGGCCCGGCACCGCCCCGCACCGCGATGAGCACCCGCACGACCCATCGGTCGGGCTCGTCAGGTTCGTCCAGCTCCGCGACCCCCGCTGCGCCGGACCGGGCTGCGCCAGCCCAGCCCGGCAATGCGACCTCGACCACCTCATCCCGTACCCGACCGGACCGACCAGCGCCAACAACCTCGGACCAGTCAGCCGACGCTGCCACAACGCCAAAACCCACGGCGGCTGGACCCTGAGCCCACACCCCGACGGCAGCGTCACCTGGACCAGCCCCCTCGGCCACGCCAGCACCCGACCCAGCCGCACCGAACCAGCCGACCTCACCAACCTCCGACCTGCACGCCCACCACGACTGCCGCAGCACGACCAGCCAGCCGCCGACGGCGACGAACCACCGCCGTTCTGACCAGCCGACCACGCAATCCCCCGTCATTGACGGATTCGGCATGCCGTCAAGGTCGCTGTCAGGACAGCTGACCCAACGGAACGTCGCTGAAGCCATCCTCACAGTGGGCGACCCCGGTGCGACCTCCCCATACGGCCGCGACGAACCGGGGTTGCCGTGAGCCGTCAGCCGATCCAGGCACGAACCCGGACCGCTCGCCTGCCGGCACGCCGTGCGCCCCGACCCCCGCCTCTCAGCCCTGCAGGTCGATGACCACCTTGACGTCATCCGGACCGCGGACGAGCGCGTCAGCCCAGCTGGTGAGTGGCACCCGCTTGGTGATCAGGCGCGCCAGCCACGCGTTGTCGGCCTTCGCGAGAGCGGCCGCCGCCTGCCCGTAGTGCCGCTTGCCCGCATTGACAGTGCCGAAGACGACCTCGTTGCGCAGCACCAGATCTCGGTTGAGCTGCGTCAGCGGGGTCTCGGCCTCCGCCCGGGCAGCCGAGATGCCGCACAGCGCGACGACCGCGTTGGGATGGGTGTGCTCAAGGCAGTCGAAGACGAGCTGACCGACACCGGTGCACTCAAGGACGACGTCGGGCCGCAGTCCGGCGGCGGCCACCCCGCCGCTGTGGTAACTCGCGCCGAGGTCTCGCACCAGTGTGGCCTTGACCCCGTCGACCGGCAGGTCCAGCACGTGCACGTCGAGGCCCCGCTGGACGCCGAGCAGGGCCGCGAGCAACCCGATCGGCCCGGCGCCGGTGACCAGCACGCTCCGCGGCGCCCAGTACGCACGCTCCCCGATCCGGTCGATCTGCTCCCACGCCTTCGCGACCACCGAGGCCGGCTCGAGCAGGACCCCCAGGTCCCCCAGCCCCGGATCGAGCGGGACGAGGAACCGAGGGTCGGCCCGCCAGGCCGTCGCGCCGTACCCGTCCGCGCCCCGGATCCCCCGCTCGACATAGTCGCCGTCCAGACACATGTCCCACTGGTCGTCCGCGCAGGCAGCGCAACCGTCGGGGCGTCGCACCACCCCGGCTACGAGATCGCCGGCAGCAAAGCCGCTGTCACCCGGGGCCGACACCACCCGACCGAGCGACTCGTGGCCGAGCACGAGTCGCTGCGCACCGGGCGGCAGGACGCCGTACCCGTCCTTGGCAATCTCCACATCGGTGCCGCAGACGCCCATCAGCAGGCCTTCGACGAGGACCGATCCCTCACCAACGGCCGGCTCGGGTCGCTCCTCGACCTGCGCCGACGCGAGTTGGCCGGGGACGATGCTCAGAGCTCTCATCCCCCGATCCCATCACGTCTAGGCTCGTCGGCGATGTCTGCCAACGCCCCGGCGCCGCCGCGCAGCGCCCTGCTCGCCGCGTGGACCACCGCCTGGCTGGCCGGTGACGCGGCCCTCCCCGAGCTTGTCGAGCGGGTCAGTGCGCACGACGACGGTCACCGTTTCGTGGGCCTCGCCACCGACGATCTCGCGCTCGAACAAGCCGTCGCCCGGTTACGCGCGAACGGCGTGACCCGCCTGCGGGTCGTCCTTCCGGCCCCCGGCGACCCGATCGGGCTGCCCGGTCCGGGCGCCTTCACCACCGCCGCGATGGGCGCCTCGGAGGGGGTTATCGCCCTCCGCGCCGACGGCGTCGGCGTCGGCCTGGTGCCGGCCATCACCTCCCACGGCTCGCCCTTCGACGGCACCGTCACGACCGTCACCTGGACCGCGTACGCCGTTGCCGCGGCCGGACCCGACCCCGGGCCGTTCCTGCACGAGGCCGAGCACGACCTGCGGCTCGGGGTGGTGGAGGCCGCCCGCGCCCTGACCACGCTCGATGTCGCCCGCTGGCGGCCCGAGCTCGCCGACGAGCTGCAGGAGCTGCGCCGCCAAGCCCGGCAGGGGATCGACACAGACGAGCTGCCCGGCGGCTACCCGGGCCGGGCCCGCGAGGTGCTGGTCCGGGCCCGCCAGCTCGCCGGGGTGCTGCAGCTCGCTGCCGGCGACCCCGGTTCGGCGGTCGACAGCAGGGAGGCCGCCGCCCGCGCCGACGTCCTGCAGGACCTCGCCCGGGTGGTCCGTCGGGCCAGGGTCGCGGCCTACAACGCCTACGGGCAACCGTGATGACTCCCGACCGCCGGCTGCTCCCGCCGGCCTGGTGGTCGTTGGCCGGCCTGGCCTGGGTCAGCTCGGCGATGGTGCTGGCCGGCCTTGCCTGGCATCTGCACCGGACCGGCAGTGGTGGCCGCGTGGACGTCACCCTCGACACCCGGCTGGCCATCCGCCTCGGCGCCCACGGGCGGACGCTCGAGCGGCTGACCCAACTCGGCTCACCGCAGTTCGTGGTGGGGGCCAGTGTCGTGCTCAGCCTGCTCGCGGCGACGCTCCGCTGGTGGCGCGGCGCGGCGCTCGGGCTGCTCGGGGCGCCGCTCGCCGGGGCGGTCACCGACCTGGTGCTCAAGCCGTTCGTCGCCGCACACGCCCCGCAGGGGCCGGACGGCCGGGCCTTGGCCTTCCCGAGCGGCCACACCACCGGCGCCTTCGGCGTCGCGCTGGTGCTGGCCGTCCTGCTGCTCCCCCGGACCGGCGGAAGCGCGCTGCCCGCGGTGCTGCGGCTGCTGCTCGGCGTCGTCGCGCTCGGCCTGGCCGCCGGCACGGCGGTGTCCGTCGTGGCGCTGGGATTCCACCGGACCACCGACGCGGTCGGCGGGTTCGCCACCGCCACCCTCGTCGTGCTGGGCGCGGCGGCCGCCCTGGACGTCGCGGCGAGGAGTCGGGCCGGAGCATGACCCTGCTGCTCACCGTCACCGGCCGCGACCATCCCGGCGTGACCGCCGCCCTGCTCGACGTGCTGACCCGGCACGGGGCCACCGTGTCCGATGTCGAGCAGGTGGTGGTGCACGGACGGCTTCTGCTCGGGGTCGTCATCGCCGGCGAGGGCGACGGCTCCGCTGTGCAGGCCGAGCTCACCACCGCCGCCACCAACCTCGACGTCGAGGTCGAGTTCACCCCGCTCGAAGACGCCGAGCCCTCCCCCGCCGGACGCCATCACGTCGTCGTCCTCGGCGCACCGTTGCCACCGGCCGCCCTCGCCGGCATCACCCGACGCCTCGCCGCATGCGGGGCGAACATCGAACGGGTCGTGCGCCTGTCGTCCTGGCCGGCGCAGTCCTTCGAACTGCTGGTCTCGGGCGGGGCGACCGACCGGTTGCGCAGCGAGTTGGCCGCCGAGGCCGTCGCCCAGCAGGTCGACGTCGCGGTGGAGCGGGCCTCGATCTACCGCCGGGCTCGGCGCCTGGTGGTGCTCGATGTCGACTCGACGCTGGTGCAGGGAGAGGTCATTGAAATGCTCGCGGCCGAGGCGGGCTGCGAGGTCGAGGTGGCGCGGGTGACCGAGGCGGCGATGTCCGGCCGGCTCGACTTCGAGGCCTCGCTGCGGTCCCGCGTCGCCCTGCTGGCGGGGCTGCCGACCGAGGCGGTCGACCGGGTCCGGGCCGCTGTCCGCCTCACCC
>JBKJOO010000291.1:0-3287 GCA_046595615.1 Mycobacteriales bacterium
CGGTAGGGGCCTACGGCTACGCCTACCTGGCCGGCACCTCCGGGGTCGCGGCCGCCGGGAAGAACGCATGCGCCAGGGAGAGCTCCCCGGCGGCGCCGACCAGGACGGTGAGGCCGATCGCCGCGACAACGGCGCCCATGGCGAACAAGCCGTTCTGGAGCAGGGCATTGTCGGCGTAGAGCGGCAGGATGGCTACGACGACGACAGTGGCGACGCGGACGAGGGTGCCCACGCCGGGGCGGCGCCTGGGCGCCTTCGGCGTCGCGGGGTCGGTGGTGACTCGCGCGGAGGTGGCGAGATCAGACACGGGTCAGCTCCCGGGTGCCGAGCAGGCCGGAAGGCCGCACGAGCAGGACGACGAGCATCACCAGGTAGGGGATGACGTCCTGCAGGCTTCCCTTTCCGCCGAGGGTGACGCCGTAGCCGGCCACCAGCGACTCGGTCAGCCCAATCGCCAGGCCGCCGATGACGGCCCCGGCGGTGCTGTCGAGTCCACCCAGGATTGCCGCCGGGAACGCCCGCAGCGCGGTCAGTCGGACGCTCGGGTCGATGCCGGGGCTGGGGAACGCGGTGAGGAACAGCGCGGCGACGGCGGCGAGGACCCCCGCCACCACCCAGGCCGTCGCCGTGACCCGGCCGCGACGGATGCCCATCACGCCCGCCGCTTCTCCGTCCTCGGCCGAGGCGCGCATCGAGACGCCCCAGCTGGAGTACTTGAAGGCTACGAAGAATAACCCGAGCAGAGCCGCGGCCGCGATCAGCGCGGCGATCCGAGCCTCGGGCACCCTGACGCCGCCACCGAGCCCAACCAGCTTGTTGCCCCAGGGGTCGCCGATGCTGAGCGTGTCGGCGCCGAAGCGCCGGGTCAGCTCGGTGATCAGCACGACGTCGACGCCGATCGTGAGGATCGCGAGCGTGTTGACGCTGCCGTCACGCAGCTTGCGGACGAACACCCGTTCGACGATCAACGCGGCGAGGCCGGCGGCGAGGATACCGAGCAGAAGCGCCGGGATGAAAGGCATCTTCTCGTGAGCGCGGGCCATCACGTAGCCACCGAGGACCAGCAGGCTGCCATGCGCGAAGTTGACCACCTCAGTGGCCTTGAACACGATCACGAAGCCGAGCGCGACGAGCGCATAGATGCTGCCCAGACTCAGCCCGTTGACGAACAGATTCAGAAATTGCGTCACGCTCGAACCTCCTCGTCGTCGTCCTCGTCCTCGCCGGTGCCGAGGTAGGCCCGGATGACCTCGGGATCGTCCTGGACCTCGCGCGGTGGCCCGTCAGCGATCAAGCGGCCGAAGTCGAGCACGGTCACTCGGTCCGAGATCCCCATCACCAGCCCCATGTCGTGCTCGACGAGCAGGATCGAGATGCCCAACTCGCGGCGTACTTCGGCGATCAGGCCGGCCATCCGGGCCGTCTCGTCGTTGTTCATCCCAGCAACCGGTTCATCGAGCAGGAGCAACTTGGGCTCGCACGCCAGCGCCCTGCCGACCTCGACCCGCTTCTGGTCGCCGTAGGACAGCAGCCCGGCCGGCGAGGAAAGCTTGTCGCCCAGACCGACGAAGTCGGCGATGTCGCGCACCCGCGCGCCATGTCGCTCGCCCTCGCGAACCGCGGACGGCCAGCGCACCCCGGAGCTGATGTAGCCCGAACGGGTCAGCGCATGCCGGCCCAGCATCAGGTTCTCGGCGACGGTCTGGCCCTTGGACAGCGCGATGTTCTGAAAGGCCCTGGCGATCCCCAGGCGGGCGATCTTGTGCGGTCGCATCGCGGTGAGCTCATGGTCACCGAAGCGAACCGTCCCGGAGGTCGCCTTGTAGACGCCGGAGAGCACATTGAACGTCGTCGACTTGCCCGCGCCGTTCGGCCCGATCACGGCGTGGATCGAACCCGGCTCGACGGTGAAGGAAACGTCGTCGAGGGCTTTGAGCCCGGCGAAAGCGACACTGATGCGGTCGACGACCAGCGTCGGGACGTCGTACGTCGAGGGATTCACGGTGCTCGCGGGGGCGGTCATCCCTCCCACCGCCGCAGGGTCGCGGTGCTGCCCGCCAGGGCCGGCTCTCCAGCACCCGACGGCCCGGTGTGGCCGAGGTAGAGCCGCTTCACGTCGTCGGTCGCGGCGAGCTCTTTCGCGGACCCCTCCAGCGAGACGCTGCCGACATCCAGGACATACGCCGAGTCGGCGACGCCCAGGGCCATGGTGGCGTTCTGCTCGACGAGCAGCACCGACGTGCCGGTGCTGTTGATCTGCTTGATGATCCGGCCGATCTGCCCGACGATCTTGGGGGCGAGGCCGAGCGAGGGCTCGTCCAGGATGAGCAGCTTCGGCGAGGCCATCAACGCCCGGCCGATGGCCAGCATCTGCTGCTCGCCACCGGACAGCAGCGCCGCCCGGCCGGCCCGGCGCTCGGCCAGCACCGGGAACATCTCGTAGACGTGGTCGCGGCTGGCGTGGCGCAGCTTCTTGTCAGGGGCGCCCATGCCACCGGCGCGCAGGTTTTCCTCGACCGAGAGCCGGCCGAACACGCGACGCCCTTCGGGCACCTGCACGATGCCCCGGCGGACGGTCGCAGCGGCGTCGAGCCCGGCCAGGGGCTCGCCGTCGTGGGTGATCGAGCCCGAGACGACCGAGCCGCGGTGCATGCGCAGGGTCGAGCTGATGGTCCGCAGCAGAGTGGACTTGCCGGCACCGTTGCCACCCAGGACCGCCACGACCGAGCCGTCCGGGACCTGGAGCGACACCCCCTGCAGGGCGCGTACGGTCCCGCCGTACGTCACATGCAGGTCCTTGACGTCGAGCACAGCGCCTCCTCGAGGCCCCGAACCTGGGGCGCGACCATCCAACCGTCCTTTGTGAGTCGAGTCACCTCCTGACCGCGGCTGTGGCCGTGTCGTTACACACCGGTCCGGGGCGCCGCAGCCCGTCGACCCCGCTGACTGGCTCGTGCGAGGCTCCGGCGATGACGCAGCCCGAAGGCAGCGGTGGGGTCTTCGACCGGGCCGCCGACACCTACGCCGCGACGCGCGTACGAGCAGCGCGAGGGGCCGTTCGCCGGCGCCGAAGGATGGTGGACATGCTGCGCAGCGCTGGCCGACATCAGGTGCAAGTGCTGGCCAGGACGCTGCCGGTCGTCCTTGCTGACGACGACCAGTGGTTAGGAGTTCTCGCGCTAGTAGCTCGGCAGGCTCGGGTCGACCTGCGCCACCCACGCCAGCACGCCGCCCTGGACGTGAACGCTGTTGGTGAGACCCGCCGCTTTGAGCGCCGCGAGCGCCTC
>JBKJOO010000356.1:0-3944 GCA_046595615.1 Mycobacteriales bacterium
GCGGACAGCTAGGGCCAGGCAACGCGGTGAGGCAGGAGTGGTTAGGAGCGGCGGCCGGCGAGGGTGTCGACGAGGGCCTGGGCGTCGTCGCAGCGGTCGAGCAGCGCCCCGACATGCGCCTTCGTGCCGCGCAGCGGTTCGAGCGTCGGCACCCGCTGGAGGGACTCGCGGCCGACGTCGAAGATGACCGAGTCCCAGGACGCCGCCGCAACCTCGGTGGGGTACTTCGCGAGGCACCGGCCGCGGAAATAGGCCCGCGTGTCGGTCGGTGGCGAGGTGATGGCGCGCTGCACCTCGTCCTCGCTGACGAGGGTCTGCATCGAGCCACGGGCGACGAGCCGGTTGTAAAGCCCCTTGTCGCGCCGGACGTCGGCGTACTGCAGGTCGACCAGGTGCAGTTTGGGGGCGTCCCAGCCCAGCCCCTCGCGCTGCCGGTAGCCCTCCAGCAGCGACAGCTTGGCGACCCAGTCGAGCTCCCCGGCGAGCTGCATGGGATCGACGGCGAGCCGATCCAGGACGCTCTCCCAGCGGGTCAGGATGTCAGTGGTCTGCGGGTCGACGTCGCTGCCGAGCCGGTCCTCGACGTGCTTGCGAGCCTGCTCGAGATATTCCAACTGCAGTTGTAGGCCGGTCATCCGGCGGCCGTCGCGGAGCACCACCTGATGGCGCAGCGACGGGTCGTGGCTGACCGCCCGCAGCGCGGTGACGGGTCCGTCGACGGACAGGTCGATGCCGTTCTGTCGGAGCCAACCATCCTCGATCATGGCCAGCACCAGGCTCGTCGTACCGACCTTGAGGTAGGTCGAGATCTCCGAGAGGTTGGCATCTCCGATGATCACGTGCAGCCGCCGGTACTTCTCCGGGTCGGCGTGCGGCTCGTCGCGGGTGTTGATGATGGGGCGTTTGAGGGTCGTCTCGAGACCCACCTCGACCTCGAAGTAGTGGGCCCGCTGGCTGAGCTGGAAGCCCTCGCCGCGACCGTCCTGGCCGGTGCCGACCCGGCCGGCGCCGGTGATGACCTGGCGGCTGACGAAGAACGGCGTGAGATGCCGGACGATGTCGGCAAAGGACGTCTGCCGGGCCATCAGGTAGTTCTCGTGCGTGCCGTAGCTCGCGCCCTTGTTGTCGGTGTTGTTCTTGTACAGCTGCAGCGGCGCGGTGCCCGGTACGGCGAGGGCCCGCTTGGCGGCGAGCTCCATCACCCGCTCGCCGGCTTTGTCCCACACGACCAGGTCGCGGGGGCCGGTGACCTCCGGCGTGGAGTACTCCGGGTGCGCGTGGTCGACGTAGAGCCGGGCGCCGTTGGTCAGGATGACGTTGGCCAGGCCCAACTCGTCCTCCGGCTCACCGGGGCTGTGGTCGCTGCCGCCGAGGCCGACTTCGAAGCCACGCGCGTCGCGCAGCGGGTTCTCCTCCTCGAAGTCCCACCGGGTACGACGGTCCCTGGCCTGGCCCTCCGGCGTCGCGGCCGCGTAGCCGTTGACGACCTGGCTCGAAGCCACCATCGCGTTGGTGCCGGCCTGGCCGGGCGTCGAGACGCCGTACTCGGTCTCGGTGCCCATGACGCGGCGGGTGGTCATGGTGACCAGCCTAGGTGGCCGGCGCCAGCTCGGCTGTGACGATGCCGAGGTCGACCAACTCGTCCAGCACCACAAGGACCGGCCCGACGACAGCGTCGCGGCCCTGCCCGTAGTGGATGGCCATGGCGTCGACGACCTGACCTGCGGTCAGCGTCCCGTCGCACAGGAACAGCACATCGCTGGCCGTCTCGTTCAGGCTGATCACCGCGTCGTTCGCCGGGTTGAGCACGAGGAAGCACTCGTCGATCTCGGTACGCACCAGGTCCGGGGCGATCCCGACCAGCTGTCGCTCGTCCACGCGGGAAGCCTAGAGGTCGTGCAACAGCCCGGCGACCAACGGCGCGGCGTCGACGGCTTCGCTGTAGGAGAGCCGGAACGACGTCGCCGCGGCTGCCAGTGCCGACGCCTGCCGCAGGGCCCTGGCCGGGTCCTTCCAGCCGTTGAACGACATCTGCAGCATGACGGTGACGATCGCGGCGCGCGGCAACGGCTCCAGGCTCGGCGCGCCGGTCGCGCGCCGGTCGAGCACGACGACGGCCGCGACAGCCGGCCGGGCGTCGACGGCGACCGCGCCCAGCGCGTCCGGCGGCACGAGCGTCTCCCCCACCACATCGACCGAGCCCTGGCTCCGCAGCGATGCCCGCACCGGACCGACCAGCCCGAGCGGTCGCGGGTAGGGCAGGACGCGGCCGTCGTCGTCGAGCGCCAGGGCCTCGTCGCTGACGTAGCCCAGCCCAAGCTTGGTGCAGGCCACCGTCATCGTGCTCTTGCCCGTCCCCGACTGTGCCGGGAACGCAACCACCCGATCACCGAGCGTCACCACACCGGCGTGGAAGGCCAGGTGCCGGGTGCTGGCGATGACGTGCTGGTTGACGTCCTGGGCGAAGGCGGCGAGCACCGCGCCGGCTTCGCGGCCACGTTCGACGCCGGCCGGGAGCCCGTCCCGGCGCAGACCTTCGGGCCCGACGTCGTACGCCGGGCCAGCAGTAACCGGGCTGCGAAAGCCTTGCCACAGGGTGGGGACCTGTTCCAGGCCGGGACCGCGGGCGTCGACCTGCACCGGGACGCCGAGCAATTCGAGCCCCAGCCGCCGTGTCACGAGCCGTGACCCTACGGGCGGCGGCACTAGGCTGGCGACGGTGACGGAGGCGGTGCAGCGCGGACGGTGGGACCGGCCGCTTCGGGTGGTCTATCTCGACCATTGCGCCAAGCTGTCAGGCGGTGAGATCGCACTCGCCCGGATGCTTCCGGCGCTGCGCCCAGAGGTCGAACCGTTGGTCATCCTCGGCGAGGACGGACCGCTGGTCGCCCGGCTCGAGAGCCTGGGCATCGGCGTCGAGATCCTCCCGCTCGACCCCGCCGTGCGCGAGGTCCGCAAGGACGCCGTCGGCTCCCGGGGGGCGAGCCTTGCCAGTGCGGCCCGCATCGCGCCGTACATCCTGGGACTCACCCGCACGCTTCGGCTGCTCCGACCCGACCTCGTCCACACCAACAGCCTCAAAGCGGCGCTGTACGGCGGGGTGGCGGGGCGCCTGGCGAAGGTCCCGGTGGTGTGGCACGTCCGCGACCGGATCGCTCCCGACTATCTGCCGCCGGCCGCGGTCGGCCTGGTGCGTGCGTCGTCGCGGCTGCTGCCGACCGCAGTGGTGGCCAACTCGCGCTGCACCCTCGCCACCCTCCCGGCGGCGCGCCGTGGCGCCGTGGTGGACAACTCGGTCGTGAACGACGCCCTGCCGTCGACCCGCCGGGTGCCGCCGAACCGGGGCCGGACCGTCATGATCGGCGTCGTCGGCAGGCTCGCGCCGTGGAAGGGCCAGCACGTCTTCCTGGCGGCGTTCGCGACGGCCCTGCGCGGGACGACGGCCCGGGCTCGGATCGTCGGCTCGCCGATGTTCGGTGAGGACGACTACGCCGCGTCGCTGCGCCGACAGGCCGAGGAGCTCGGCATCGCCGGACAGGTGGAGTTCCGCGGTTTCCAGGAGGACGTGTTCGCCGAGCTGGCGGAGCTCGATGTGCTCGTGCACTGCTCGACGAGCCCGGAACCGTTCGGGCAGGTGATCATCGAGGGGATGGCTGCCGGCCTCGCCGTCATCGCCGCCGACGAGGGCGGCCCGGCCGAGATCGTCGCGCATGGCGTGGACGGGTTGCTGGTGCCGCCGCGCCGACCGGACCTGCTGGCCGACGCCCTCACCCGGCTGGTCGGCGATCCGTCGCTGCGCCGGTCGCTCGGCGCCGAGGCGCTGCTGTCCAGCGCGCGGTTCGCCCCCGAATCGACGGCCCGGCAGGTCCTCACCGTCTACCGGCGCGTGCTGTCCCGCTGACCGCGACCAGGTCCACCATGCGGGCGAGCGCCCTGCTGGCGGC
>JBKJOO010000115.1:0-4675 GCA_046595615.1 Mycobacteriales bacterium
CCCGCCCCTGCCAGGAAGGCCCTGCGATGAGCCGCCGCACCCCCGCCCCCACCCGGGGTCAGGCGTCCGAACATGCACCAGCGATTCCGGGTTGGCGTCCCCGGGTGCTCACCGGCGGCCTCGCGCTGCTCGCCGTCGGTGGGCTGTTCCTGGCGTTCCGTAGCGGGCAGCCGGACACCGGTGGCCCCGGCCACAGGACCGCCTACCAGGTCGGTCAGCCGGCGGCTGGACAGGCCGCCCCCGCCTTCGCCCTGCCCGCGAGCACCGGCCGGACCGTCTCGCTGAGCGACTACCGCGGCAAGAACGTCCTGCTGTTCTTCCAGGAGGGGATCGGCTGTCAACCGTGCTGGGACCAGATTCGGGACCTGGAAAAGGACACGACCAAGCTCCGCGCCGCGGGTATCGACGGCGTCGTGTCGATCACGACCTCACCGGCCGACCTGGTCGCGCAGAAGGTCCGCGACGACCGCCTCATGACACCGGTCCTGTCCGACCCGGACCTCAAGGTGTCCAAGAGCTACTCCGCGAACAGTTTCGGGATGATGGGTGACAGCCGCGACGGCCACAGCTTCGTGCTTATCGGGCCCGACGGGAAGCTCCGGTGGCGGGCCGACTACGGCGGCGCCCCGAACTACACGATGTACCTGCCCGTCGACCGGATGCTCGCCGACATGCGGCAGATGATGGCCGGTGGCTCGATGATGGGCGGCGGTACGCCGGGAGCGCGACAGACGCCGTGAGGACCGAACACCGACCGCCCGGCAACGCGGTGGACGACGGCGTCCCGGACACCGATCGCCCATGACACCGGTGGTGATGATCACCCTGCTCACACAGGAGCAGTGCGGTCTGTGCGACCACGCGAAAGCCGTGCTGGAGCGGATCCAGGACGACCCGTCATCACCGGCGACGGTGCACATCGTCGAAGTGGACCTCGCATCCGCGGAGGGCAAGCGCCTCGGCGCCGCCGCGGGTGTCTTGTTCGCCCCTGGGGTCCTGCTCGACGGCAAGCCCTTTTCGCACGGCCGGTTATCAGAACGAAAGCTGCGGCGGGCCCTCACGCATTGAGCAACCGCCCCGCCAGTGGCGGTTCTGGTCTGCCCTGGTTTCCTCACGCCCGCTTCGTGAACGCGGCAATCCGTCGGTGGTTTGTTACGGCGGGGGCGACCCGGCCGCTACGGTGGCGACGGCCTGCAGGATCGCCGAGGCCAGCGCGGCCGGGCTTTCCAGCGGCAGCAGGTGGGTGCCGCTGAGCATGGTCACGGACGCGGCAGGGCCAGGTGGCAGGTCGAAAATGTCCTGCGCTGGCGCGGTCGTGTCCCGGTCGGCGAGCACGACGGTTGTCGGTGTCCGGGGGATGCGGATCGCAGCGGGCAGCGGGTTGTCTGTGAGCAGCGTCCGCAGGGCGGCGCGGTAGGCCGGGTAGGAGTGTTCAACACCGCCGCGGGCGACTGCCGGGGGCAGGCCGGGCGCCAGCCTGGGTGCTGCCCGTTGTAGTACGGGCCGGAGCAGGCACATCAGGCCGCAGACCGCGCTGGCGGCCGGCGCGCCGGCGACCGTCCGGCGGGCCAACCACGACCGGTGGGTCAGCCGCTCGGCGGCCTCGGCGGCGTCACCGTAGGCCGGCGGGCAGACCAGGACGAGGTGGCAAATCCGCGGATCTCGCGCCGCGACGGCGACCGCGACCGCGCAGCCGTAGGAGTGCCCGACCAGCACGACCTCCCGCAGGTGGAGGCCGTCGAGCAGCCCTGTCACGGCGGCGACCTGCTCGGCGAGCCCGAAGTCGGTGCCGATGTGTCGCGAACTCCCGTGCCCAAGCAGGTCCGGGACGACCACTGACGGTCCGGGCCTGGGCGCCCCGCCGGCGCGCGACGACGTGAGCTCGTACGCCAGCGGGAGCATGACAGCGCCCGTGGCACCGAGGCCGTGCAGGAGCACGACGGCAGGGCCGGTGAATCCCGGAGCACCGTCGATCTTCTGGTGGCTCAAGGGGACATGGGCCGGGTCCCGCTGCGCGGTCCACACGGCGCGGCCGCCGATGCCGATGCCCGGCGGCATCCCGGCGTCGACCTCGGTCGTGCGCGCGGCGACCCACCGTGCCAGCAGCCCGGCGTACCCCAGCAGCGACACTGACGCGAGGGCGAGCCAGGTGCGGTCGCCCCCCGGGATGTAGTGCACGTCGACGTGCGCCAGGAAAGCGTTGGACCAGGCTGCGTGCGGGATGCCAGCGCGGTAGAGCAGGTCGGGGAACATCGCGTACAGGTGGAACGGCAGGACGGTCAGGACTTGGCCGGGTGCCGGACGCGACGTCACCAGCAGGTAGATCGCGAGCCACGCCGCCGTCGCGATCACCGCGACCAGGAAGTGCGCGGCCCAGTGGAACGAGGAGTCGTAGCTGCCGTAGACGCGCAGCAGGAGGGCCTCTGCGACGACCAGGGCGGCAATCTCCGCGGCAAGCCGGCGGGGCCTGAGCGGACCGTACGGACCGGACCACCGGTGACCGTGGTTGAGGTGTCGGGTCTGCTGGCGGTCGGTCGTGCTCACGGACGGGCCCCGATGATCGTGGCGGCCTCGAACCCGTTCGTGGGCCAGGACGGGTCCAGGGTCGAGTACTGCACGGTGCGGGTGCTGTCGATGATCGCGTAGCCGACGCCGGGCCCTCCGTCGTTCGGGCGGGGGAGGTCGACGGCGTGCGCCAGGACCTGCCCGGGGTCCCGGACGACGGGTACCGGCTGCCTTCCGGGTTCGCCATCGGAGGGCGACTGCACGACGAGACGGAGCCGCGCGCGCGCTGGAAGCGCCGCAGCGAACGCCTGGACGTCGTCGGCGTCGGGGGCCGAACGCAGGAACAGCAGGACGACCGGCTGCCCACCGAGGTCGACCCCGGCCACCGACTCCGGTAGGACCGGGCCATGCCGCAGCAGCCCGTTGCGCTGGTCGGCGAGTGTGCGCTCGTCCAGGGGGCCGGGCAGGTGGACGACCGTCAGGACGACGACGGCGAGCAGCGCGGTCAGCAATGCCGCGGACAGGATGACGGTCCGTGCGGTGAGCGGGGGACGCGTCCCGGTGCCTGCGTCTGGGGCCTGCGGGCCCCGGCTTGTCACGGTCGGCGGGAGGCTGCCACGTACAGCTCCCGGCACGTGGTGGAGCAGAACGACACCGAACCCTCGGCGTAGTCCAGTGATGCCTTCGCGCTCGCCCGGGTGACGGTCTGCCCGCAGACCGGATCACGCACCGGGCGGTTCATCTCCACCACACCGAAAGGAAGCCTCATTGTCGGCTGCTCGGGGGCTGGGGGCATGGGGGCCGGCTGCTCGGCGGTCGGGGGCATGGGACTGCTTTCGTTGGGTGCTCGTCGACGTGTGATGTCCGTACGGGTTCCCGGATGACGCTATCCACGCCGGGCCGGTATACGCAAGACTGTACGGAGGTTGCTGGGTTGTGTCCGGTAATCCGTACGGAGTTGCGGGTACCGATCAGCGGCCAGGTGCTGTTGCTGGACCCACGAGGTAAACACCGACCACTGACGGAGCGAGCCACATGGACGTGCTGGGAACGATCGGCAACAGCCTGCTTGAGGGCTTCTACATGTTCTACGACACCCTGTGGGCGTTGGTGCTGGGCTTCGCGTTGTCCGGGGCCGTACAGGCCTTCGTCTCCAAGGGCGAGATGCAGCGGACCCTCGGGGACCACAGTCCCCGCACGATCGTCAGGAGCAGCTTCTTCGGCATGGTGAGCAGCTCCTGCTCGTACGCGGCGAGCGCCCTGGCGAAGTCGCTGTTTTCCCGCGGCGCGGACTTCACCGCCTCGATGGTGTTCATGTTCGCCAGCACGAACCTTGTCGTCGAGCTCGGCGTCGTCCTGTGGCTGCTCATCGGCTGGCAGTTCGCGGTCGCGGAGTTCGTCGGCGGTTTCATCATGATTGCGATCCTGGCCGTCATCCTCCCCAAGGTCATCGACGTCACCGAACTCGACGAGGCCCGGGCGCGCCTGCGTGCCGGCAAGGCCGGCAGCGGAGGTCACGAAGAACACGCAGCCATGAGCCAGGACGAGCACACGACCGCGCCGTGGCGGCAGCGGATCCGGGGCCGAGCGGGCTGGTCCGACGCGTCCGGCTACGCCATCAGCGACCTGACGATGCTGCGCAAGGAACTTGTCATCGGGTACGTGATCGCCGGCTTCGCGAGCATCGCTGTCCCGACGAGTGTCTGGCGGACGCTGTTCCTGACCGGCCACGGCTTCGCCTCAACCGTCGAGAACGTGATCGTCGGCCCGTTCCTGGCGTTCATCAGCTTCGTCTGCTCGATCGGCAACGTCCCGCTCGCCGCCGCCCTGTGGAAGGGCGGCATCAGCTTCGGCGGCGTCATCGCGTTCATCTTCGCCGACCTGCTCGCCCTCCCGCTGGTCCTGATCTACCGCAAGTACTACGGCACCCGAGTCGCCCTGAAGCTCTCCCTGGTCTTCTGGGCCACGATGAGCGTCGCCGGGCTGCTGACCGAGCTGATCTTCCAGGCGCTCGGGGCCATACCGACGACCCTGCGGGGTGACATCGCGACCACCCACATCGGCCTGAACTACACAACCGTCCTGAACGTCATCGCGCTCGCCGCGTTCGGCTACTTGTACTACTTGTACAAGCACGCTGCGGAGTACGGCGGCGGTCAGGGCTACGCCA
>JBKJOO010000330.1:0-5052 GCA_046595615.1 Mycobacteriales bacterium
GCCACCTGGCGGGTCGTGCCGGTCGAAAGGGTCGCGGCCTGAGGCGCCACCGGAGCCGCTCCCCCCGGCTGGTTGCCGCTCCGGCCACATCCGGCCAATAGGAAAGCGACGCAGCCAAGTGCCGTGACAGTCGAAGGCTTCATGCTCAACAGACGCAGCCGCGCGCCCGCCGGTTCCCCCGGTGCACATCGCGACAACCCCCACGCCACCCGCACCGGTCAAGGTGCGGGCGCCGATCGGGTGGCAACTCCCGCCTTGGACTGTTTGCGGACGGGACGGGTAACCGCGGGCAACAGTCCTCTCCCGCCCGGCCAGACGGATCGCCTAAAAGACAGCACAAGCACCGGGCGTTACCGGAGCCGGATCGGGCGGGAGAACGATCCAAGCTTCTGCATCCCGGGCGTTCTTTACGCGCCGCCCGAAGCCTATGCGGCGCTACGCAAGCGTAGAACGCTGGTGCCTTCGCAGTCTCTCGCGCCGGACAGCAGAGCCCATGCCGAAAATCGGGATTGCCGGTAGCGGGTTCAAGCCGTGGACGGTAATCACAAGGCCGATCCAGAGTCCTCCCAGCATGTAGAGGAAGGGCTCGGCCAGCGCCAGGAAGCGATCAGTCGCGCGGGCGATTCCTGCTTCAAGGGCGACGCCGGTCCGTCCACGAATGGCGGCTGCGTCGCGCCATCGGCGCGGCACGTGCAGTCTGATCAGCAATGAGCGCACGACCCCGAGCGTGGAAGCCGCGAACGCCAGTCCCAAGACCATCGCGGATGTCCTGTGGTCTTGCGCGCCGATGCCGATCCCGATTGCAGCGACGAGGGCGAGGGCCAGAGCCAAGAGAATCAAGACTGCCGACGAGGTGGTGGCGAGGCCGCGCAATGCATACCGAATGGGTTCCGGCTGTGGGTTGTCCGGCATTGGCACCAGCAGGGCCGCCGGAGCGCGTTGGTGGATCGCGGTGAGGACGTCACGTCCTCGATGCCAGTCGGACGCCCGGATGACGACGCTGACTTCGCTGTTCAACAACAGCTCGGCGCGGTCGGACCAGACGAGCACGCCATCGCATCCGCTCCAAGGCAGCAGATGTCGAACTCCGAGGCCGGATTCCAACGTCACCCCTGCGCCGTTGATGAGCAAGCGGCGTTCGGGGGGCAAGTGCGCCTCGGGTGCGAACGCGACAGCCGACTCGCCAGCAGTGTCGGGCACCCCACCACGGTCGGCGGGACTCCGCCGCATCTTGAGGTTCGGTGGCGCCGTGGAGGGTCCGGTCGCTCCTACCGCGACCTTCGTCTGAGCCCACGGCCGCGCCTGAACGAGTAGGGCTATGTGCCCCTTCCGTACCTGAGCCTGGATAAGCGCGATGACGCGGCGCTATCGACGGTGGAGCAACCCCTACCCTCGCGCTATGAGGGCGGCGAGAGCGGCTGCGTGGCCCCTGTGCGACAACGCCCCTGCTGACCGCGCCACTCATAGCCTCCTGTGATGCGGCTGACTCGCGACCCCGGACCGGCACTTCATCTCGCGCGAACGCAGCAACTCCCGCCTTCCTCAACGGGGGTGTAGCGAACAGAAAGTGGGCGACCGCATGCGTGCTCTCGCCGCTGACGTGAAAGGCGGGGACGGTGCCGCAGTCGCAGCGCACTTCGCCGTGGGGCCAACGTTCCGCTGGGAGGTGTACGAGCACTTCCACCCGCCCAACGGCACGGCTGGTGCGCTCCTCACCGCTGCATCAGTGGCGAGGTTCGTGGAGGGCGTGCACGCGGACCAGGAAAGGTGGACCTCTGTGGGCGTCCCGGCTCCAACCGGCACGGCGAATGGACCTGAACAGGCCGTCTACGGCTGGTCGGTACGCATCGACGCCCACGGGTTGACCCGCATCGGTGGTGCCAAGGTCGTCCTTCGCTGCTCCACCGGACTTGTTGACCACTTAGCCGGACCGTCTGACCGTTGAGCACGATTCGGCGCAAGCGCGATGTTGGAAGCGGGGAGCGGCTAGGTGCCGCCTCTTGTAGCCCATCCCGGCCCGGCTCGAACGGGCTGCTTCCCCCTCCAACTGCTGGCCGAGACGTCGGGTGAACGCCTCGACTAGGGCGGGATCCAGGCAAGAATGGGTGCCGTTTCCGGTCCGTTTCTGGCGTCCGTGCTGCAG
The DNA here is from genome assembly GCA_046595615.1 of Mycobacteriales bacterium. Lineage (GTDB taxonomy): Bacteria > Actinomycetota > Actinomycetes > Mycobacteriales > SCTD01 > JAYSQK01. Next base: position 2,144 of record JBKJOO010000330.1, read on the forward strand.
TGGGCACGTTACGGCCTAAGGGGTCCTACCCAGTGTCTCTGGCGACCGAGTAGACCGTCCCGTGCGGATCGCGACCCAACAGGCCCGAGTCGACCAGGTTGCGTCGCAGCGTGGCGGTGTCGTCGTGACGGCTCCGTAGGAGGTCGTTGACCTCGACCTCTGTGTAGGTGCGTCCCGGCTCGAAGTCCTCAAGCAGCCGGCCCAGGAGCCGCTGGCGTAGCGCGGTTTGCCGTGGGATCCACGCGACTCGGCCGTCACGCCAGACTTGCGGCGGGAGCTCGTCGGCGTCGACGGCGTGGCTTGTCGACCGCAAGGCCGCAGCGAAGGTCGCGGCACACGCGACCCAGCGACCGTCGCGCTCGATGACCAAGCCGAGGTCGGCGAGCCGGGTGAGCGTCCGCCGTACCTGGCGGGCATCGCGCGGTGGAGTCGTCAGGGCGTCGGTGCTCGTCCCGTGGTCCCCGGACGCGGCGGGTGCAGACCAATTCCGGCTACGGACATCTGCGCGTGCCGACTGGCGCACGCGTCGCCTTGTGGAGCGTCAGGTAATTCCCCAGGGCTGGCGTCACGTAATTCCCCATGGGTCCGCTGTGCAGGGCCCCCATACCGAACTGCACGGGCTGCGCCGGAGCCTCTAGGGTCAGGCCAATGAGACAATTCCGACAGGCGTCGCTCGCCGTGGCCCTCGCTCTGGTGGCAGCCGGTTGCAGCAGCCGCGGATCCACCGCTCGCCAGGCGCCCTCCAGTCCCGCGTCAGTGGCCGGCACGGTGTCCTCTCGCCCCACAGCAGCACCCGCCGTGGTGTCCTCCGGCGTTGCGCTGGGCCGGGCTACCTTCACCTCGCAGACCGGTGCGAGCAGCAGGGAGGACCAGCTCTCGCTCGCCGCCACGGGACTCTGGCGTGACGGCCAACAGCTGGAGCTGGACCTCGACATCACCTGCGTCACAGCGGGGGACAGCAACCAGTGCCACCCGTCTGTCGACCTCCACCACCCCTCGGAGAACGTCGCCTGCTACCAACATTCCGTGTACGGCCTCCAACTCGTGGACCCGGTGGGGCTGGTCCTCTACCGGGAGCTGCTGACGAAGGAGAGCTGCCCGCGTGCCCTGTCCTCTGATGTCAAGTTCGTGGCTACCGGCCAGACCGCCCACACCTGGATCCGCTTTCCGGCCCCGCCTCCGGCAGCGACGTCGGTGGACCTGCTGATCCCCGCCACGGGTCAGCGGATGGTGGGGTTGCCCGTGGGCAACGAACCGGCACCGTTCAGCTCGCGCAGTACGCCGAAGGCTCCCCCTCCGCCGGGGACGTCCCCTCAGCCGAGCGACGTCGGGCCGACTCCCCGGGCCGGCCTGACCGCGCCCGGCCCCAGCACCGACGGTCTGACCGTACGGGCGCTGCCCATCGTGTTGCTGACCGAGGCCGCCGACCAGGGTCGCCGAGACGCCGCCTCCTCGGACAGTCACGCGGTGACCCTTGCCTCCGACGTGCTCTTCGAGTTCGGCAAGGCCACGCTCACCGCCAAGGCCCGGAAGCTGCTGGCCGGGGTAGCCGACCAGCTCGGCAGCGGGTCGTCCGGACCGGTGGCCGTGACCGGCTACACCGATGACAAGGGCACGAACGCCGTCAACGAGCCCCTGTCACGCAGGCGGGCCGACGCTGTGGTGGCGGCCCTGAAGACCCGACCCACCGCCGCCGGGCTGCGCTACGTCGCGGCAGGTCGCGGGTCGGCCGATCCCGTCGCCCCCAACACGGTCCAGGGCCACGACGACCCGGCCGGGCGGGCGCTCAACCGTCGAGTGACGATCGTCTACGCGCCCCGCCGCGGTGCGACGACGAACGCCACGGCGCCTTCGAGCACACCGTCCTCAGCACCCCAGCCCGACCCCACCCCCAGCACCGCACCCGCTGACGCGCCGGTCACTTACTCACCCGACGCAGGTGGGAGCGCCGTCGACACCGTGAGCGTGCGCATCACCCGCGTCCTGCGCGAAGGGCAGCTCTTGGCCGTGGAGGGCACTGTGGTCTGCAGGAAGTACGGCACGTCCACGGCCTGCCGCGGCTACGACGTGCTGGACGGCGACGCCGTCAGCCACACCCAGCTCGACGCGTTCACGACCGTGGACGGGATCGTCGTGCGCGACCCGGTGTCGGGCCGACGCTTCCCGGTGGCGCAGGCGGAGGCGGTGCCCATGAGACACCTGGCCTCCGACGGAGAGCCCCAGCTGCCTGTCGGTGTGACGTCCACGTGGTTTGCCTACGTCGCTGCCCCGCCGCTGGGTACCGCCACCGTGGACGTCCTGCTGCCGCACGGTGGGCCCACGCTGACCAGTGTCCGCATCACCGGATGATGAACCCGGCACATGCGGTCCGGCGACGACGACCGCGATCCGGTTCCAGGCAGGGGCCGTTCGGCTACCACCGTGCCGTGGTGGGGTGGGACCGAAACGGATGACAGCGCCTGCCTTCACGTCCGCACTCCACTGCGAAGACCTTTCGCCCGGAACCGTGCTCCGTGACCCGAGACATCGCAGCCTTGAAGTGCGCCCCCTGGACCGCTTTCGCCTGCCTGGCAGGGCTTACAGCACCTTCAGGCGGCTGCCGGCCGGCCGGTGTTCCGTCGCCGGAGCCCGGTCCCGATGCCGCTAGCTGCAAGAGACGAGAGCCCGCCCACCAGGGGCGCCCCGGCCGCGCCGGGGCTCCCGCGGGTGTAATCGGTCACCGCCAGTGCCAGGACGATCGTCGTGGACGCCGCGGCGAGCCCCAAGGCCGACGTACACCGCGACCGCGAGTCGATCGCGAGTCCTGCCGTCGCAGCTGCGGCCAGCAGCAGGTAGCCAAGACCCGCCTGCTCGCTCACCGCCACGTCCCTACCAATGAGCATCACCGTGAGCCCCAGCGCGCACGCGAG
>JBKJOO010000464.1:0-2823 GCA_046595615.1 Mycobacteriales bacterium
CACCTGCTCACCGACTTGCTGCGTTGGGAACGTGAACAGGTGTGTCCTGGGCCGATGGCGTAGGCCGGTCGCGAGGGCAGCCGCTCCCGAGCGCGTGGACCAGCCCTCGGTGCCCTCCCCGACCAGCCACATCGCCATGGACTCCGGGCCCATCCACTCGTTGACGCCTTGCTGGAGCAGCCAGTCACCGGGCGCGGGTACGAGCGGCCCCCGGTGCCCACCGACCTGACGGGACAGGTCGAGCCAGTCGTTGAACGGCACGACCGGGCCGACGGTGTCGTAGACGCCGGTGGTGCGGTCGCGCGCCCGAGCGAGCAACCACTGCGTGAGGTCGCGGACATCGACCACGGCCGTGGCCAGGTCGGGCGTGTCCGGGACAAGCAACGGTCCGTCCTGGTCACGGGCGCACCGGGCGACCCAGTAACCCGAGCGGCCGCTCCGGTCGCCCGGACCGCCAATCAGACCCGCACGGGCGATCAGCAGCTTGTCCCCGACCAGCCCACGACTCGCCTGCTCACAGGCGACCTTCGCCTGGCCGTACTGGTCCATATCCACGACATCGAGCTCAGTTGTCGGCGTCAAGGTCGGTGCGCTCTCGTCCGCGCCGACCCTGGCGTGGGAGGCGTAGGCGTTGAGCGAGGAGACATAGGTCCAGTGCCCGGCGCTGCCAGCCAGAGCGGCAAGGGCCCCGCGGACGAACCCCGGCTGCGACGACACCTCGACCACCGCGTCCCAGGGGCGCCCCTGCACCGCGTCATAGGCACCGGCCTGCCGACGGTCAACGGCAACCAGCGCCGCGCCGTCGGCCACCGGACCGCTGTCACCCCGCGCGAGACAACTCACGGTGTCGCCCTGCTGCACGGCCAACTGGGCGAGCTCGCGCCCCACCCATGCCGTGCCGCCCAGAATGAGCAAGTCCATGCAGCGAGTACACCGGTGTCCAACACGAAGGTCTGTCTTTTTCGCGCCTGGCGTAAGCCCCGGCACGGGCCGGGCACCTTCCGGCGAAAGGCAAAGCTCAACAGCGGCGCGTGAAGCCGCAAGTGCCCCGCTGCCACGCGCCCAGCGAGGCGCTGATGACCGCGTTCCGGCGGTGCTCTCATGGTGTGCGGAATCGGCTGACGGTCGAGGTGGGGGCCGAGGCCGATCCGAGGGGTGATGCTCCAGACACGTCCTCCTACGCTGGCGAAGTGAACCTACCGGCCGGTCAGCCTGTGCCCGACGACAAGGACTGGACGTGGGTGCTGGAGCGGCCCTGCCCCGAGTGCGGCTTCGCCGCCGGTGACATGCCCTTGAATCGTGCAGAGCAACTGTTGGCTGCGGCCGTGAGCACGTTGCGCGTGGCCATCGGCCAGCCCGGCGCGCGGACCCGGCCGGGGCCTGCGACATGGTCACCGCTGGAATACGCCTGCCACGTCCGCGACACCTGCGACGTGTTCCGGGAGCGGATCGCGCTCATGCTCGACCACGACAACCCCACCTTCGACAACTGGGACCAAGACGCGACCGCTGTAGACAAGCGGTACGCCGACCAAGTCCCGGCAGCCGTAGCCACCGAGCTCGAAGCAGCCCTGTCCCGGCTGTTGCGGCAACTCGATGCCGTCCCGGAGGACGCGTGGGACCGGCCTGCGCTACGCAGCAACGGGTCCCGCTTCACACTGGAAACCCTGGTCCGCTACCTCGTGCACGACCCAGTGCACCATGCGCACGACGTCAGCAGGTAACCCTCCGGAAGTCCTACCTGGCCGAGTCAGTCCTTTTCAGCACGCGAGGGTGAGGGGGTGGCCGTGTCCCCCTCCCCGTGCGAGCAGGGTCCCCTGCGGGTCCTGCCCAGGTCCGTGCAGGCGCAGCCAGGTGCTGCTGTCGAGCGCTGACGGTTCCGGTTCGTAGCCGAGCCGCCAGACTCCGTGCTCGTCGCACAGCTTCTCGATGCGCTGCCACTCGCCCGCTGCCACATAGGTCTTGACCACGCTGTGCCATACGACGGTGGGACTGTCCGCTGCGCTTGCAAGCTGGCGCGCCAACCAGTCGCCGCCGCTGGCGGCCTCGACCTCGGGCGGGTGGGCGGCTGCGACAGTGAACGCGCTCTGCAGCCGGGTGAAACGCTCGGGTTGGTCACCCCAGACACTGCTCAGCAGCCGCAACCGCCCTTGCTCGGTGCATGCATCCAGCGGACGAGGATCGCAGCCGCGGCGTCCCGCGAGCTGAAGGGGCGCCGTTGCCGTGAACCCGGGGTCGGGCAGTCTGCACGGGGAGTCGGCGGGACCGATGACGTCGCCGTAGCGGTACCGGTCGACGTTGAGGTTGAGCCCTGCGGAGGCGCCAATCTCCAGCAATCTCAGTGGCCTGCTGGTCAGGCCGCTGACATGCAGCAGCCCGGCGAGTAGTGGTGCGCAACGGCTGATCTCGTTGGTCTGGCAGGCAAGTGCGACGAAGCTGGTGACAAGGGACGGCTGTGCGGTGAGGGCGCGCCGCGCTGCGGGCCAGACCTCCGCTGGTGTCTTGCGGCCGCCGGCGGTGGCGTAGTGCTGAGCCAGCTCGGGAGCAGCGCCGTCAAGCACGAGCCGATGCAGGGCAGCTGCGAAACGCAGGTGCAAAGCTTGACCGACAGGCTCGTCCTGGAAAGGTTCCAGCACCTCACGTGTGACTCCCCCGCAGCTCCAGTCCGCTGCCGCGCCCAGCAACAGAGCCTGCATCAGCGGCGAGCCGCGCTCTGCCTCATGGCTGGCCCCAAGACGCAATCGTTGACCCACGTCACCGATGCCGTGCTCGAGCAGGACGTCGGTTCCGCTCACCACCTGATCATGACACCTCCTACGGCGG
>JBKJOO010000312.1:0-29146 GCA_046595615.1 Mycobacteriales bacterium
GTAGTCGCCGAGGTAGGTCACGACGTCGACGCCGCGACCGATGCGGGCCAGCGCCTGGCGGGCCCCGGGCAGCAGCGCCCAGCCGACCTCGTGCCCGTGCGTGGAGGCGACGGCCCGGTCCAGTCCGAGCCGGGCCGCCAGCAGCCCGAGCGGCGCCGCGGCGCCGAACCAGACCCGGTCGCATCCCTCGGCCTTCGCGATAGCCCGGGCGCGCCGGAGCACGTCCGGGGTCGGCAGCATCAGCGACGTCGGATGACGGACGACGGGGAACGGCTGGACTGCGTCGAAGGTCGCGGCGGCCTTTGACGCCGAGCAGGCCTTCCCGGTCGTCCGGCATCCGACGTCGGTGCTGCTGCCGACGCCCGACGCGCTGCGCCGCACCCGTGAGGTGGCCCGGGCGGAGGGATGCGACCGGGTGTGGTTCGGGGCGGCGGCTCCGCTGGGGCTGCTGGCCCGCCGGCTCGGCCTGGACCGGGCGGTCGCCTCGACCCATGGGCACGAGGTCGGCTGGGCGCTGCTGCCCGGCGCCCGGCAGGTGCTCCGGCGGATCGGCCGCAGCGTCGACGTGGTCACCTACCTCGGCGCCTACACCCGCGACCGGCTCGCCCCGGCCCTGCCCGGCGTCCGCCTCGAGCAGCTTTCGAGTGGGGTCGACACCGCTGTGTTCCGGCCGGGGTGCGGCGGCGACGTCGTACGCCGACGGCTCGGCCTGACCGGGCGTCCGGTGGTCGTGTGCGTGTCCCGGCTGGTGCCGCGCAAGGGCCAGGACGCCCTCATCCGGGCGCTGCCCGCGATCCGCGCGCGGGTGCCTGGCGCCGCGCTGCTCTGCGTCGGGGGCGGGCCGGACGAGCCCCGGCTGCGCAAGCTGGCGGCCTCGGTCGGGGTCGCCGATGACGTCGTGCTCACCGGGTCGGTGCCGTGGGAGGACCTGCCGGCGCACTACGACGCGGGGGACGTCTTCGCGATGCCGTGCCGCAGCCGCCGGGCCGGGCTCGAGGTCGAAGGGCTCGGCATCGTGTTCCTGGAGGCGTCCGCAACCGGCCTGCCGGTGGTCGCCGGCCGGTCGGGGGGCTCGCCGGACGCCGTGCGCGACGGTGTGACCGGGCTCGTCGTGGACGGCCGGTCGGTCCCGGCGGTGGCCGATGCCATCGCCGGGCTGTTGGCGGATCCGGCGCGGGCCGGTGCGATGGGGGCGGCTGGGCGGGAGTGGGTCCAGGCGCAGTGGCGTTGGGACGTGCTCGCGGCCAGGCTCCGCGGCCTACTGTCCGGGCCGTAGCCGGTAGCTGGTCGACTGTCGCTGCGGCACCCGGCGCCTGCCCGGGCTGTCCAGCCGCGCGCCCGCCGCTGGTGGCGCGCCCCCACCCGGTCCCGAGGTGACTGCGCCGCTCGCCCGGCGCCGGGTGATCCACGGATGGTTGGGCACCTGCAGCACGGGCCTAGGCGTGCCCAACCTTCCGTGGATCACTGGGTCGACGGGCGCCGCGTCCGAGGCCGGCCGGCGACGCACTGTGGCGACCACAACAGCAGGGCAGCGGGGGACCGATGCGTTTCTCGCGCTCAGCTGGCAAGAAAACCCAGCCGGAGGACGCCGCCTTGGTGCTGTTGTGGTCGCGCGCCCGATCACCCGGCGGTCTCGGCGGTCTCGGCGGGGTGCGGGGCTTGGCGGGGCGGCGGTCGCCCGGGACGGGGGCGGCGGTCCGCCGGGGCGGCTGCGTCGGGCGCGTGGCCCGGAAGGGGGATCGGGCCGGGCGAGGTGGGTTCGGGGTGCGCGGCGGCGTGCCAGCGGTCAGCGGCGCAGCTGGCGCTTGAGCTGACTGAGGTCGACCGGCGCCGCTGGCGCGACCGGCGCCGGGTCGGCTGCCCCGGCGTACTCCCAGTGCCAGGGCTCAGGCTTGCTGCCGGTCGGCTCGGCCCACGCGGGGTGGAACCAGCCGAATCGCACCGCGTTGGCGAGCATCCAGGCGTGGGGAGGGGCGCCGAACCGTTCGATGCCGTCGCACAGGTCGGCCGCGACGCCCCAGCCGTGGTTGCTGGTGCCAGGCGCGGCGGCCAGGGTTGGCTTGAGGATCTTGACCGCGACCTGTGCGTCGTAGCTGCGGTAGGAGTCGGTGACGCAGATCGGGGAGGCGAACTGCGCGGCGTACTCATGGCTCAGGGCGTTGAAAGCGGCCGCGGCGTCGGCTCGCAGCATCTGGCCGGCGGTGCCCCACAGCGGGCACAGCGCGTCGACCGGCAGCATCCCGTTGGCGTAACCGCGGATGTCGCCGCCGACGCAGGCGCCGGCGGTGCGCAGCGCGGCCGCCCCGGCGATCGCGGCTGCCGGGATGCCCGCGCGGAGCGCGGCGATCGCCTCGGCCTTGGCCAGGCTCGCCTCGCGCGCCTGGGCGACGGCGAGCGCGCCGTGCGTCCTGATGAGCGTTGTCGTCTGGGCGGCGACCCGCGCGGCGGAGGCGGCGACGAGCTGATCGGCCGCGGCCCTGGCGACCAGGGCTCGGGCGGCGGTATCGCGTTCGAGGACCTGCGCGGCCTGCGCCTGCTGGGCCTGCTCGGACTGTGCGAGCACGGCCGCATCCAGGTCGTCGATCACCTGGCTCTGCGAGGCGCCGACCCGGTCGGCGAGGCCGAGGCTACCGAAGAACGTCGCGCTGTCCGGGGCCGACAACGCCGCCGAGAGCAGCAGCGTGTGCGTGTCGGTCAGGCCGGTGCGGTACAGCGAGCCGACGTAACCGTCGAATTGGGTGCGGGCAACGGTCGTACGGCGTACCGCTTGGACGAGCGACTCGGCCTCGGCGCGGGCCCGCCGGGCCGCGATGTCTGCGGCCCGCTGGGCGTCCTGGTAGGCCTGCAACGTGGCGACGGCATGCGCGCTCGCGGCGGCGAGGTGGGCCCGCTCGGCGGCGAGGGCCTGCTGCTGGCGGGCCACCTCGGCGGCGAGCTGGGCGGCGGCCCGGGGGTCGACCGACGGCCCGGGGGTGCTGGACGCTCCCGGCTTGGCGGTGGGAGCGCCCGCCGGCACCGCCGTCGCTGCTGGCGTGGGGCCCGGCGTCGCGGCGGCAGCCGACGCCGCGCCGAGCAGGGCACTGATGGTGAGGACGGCGGCGCACAGGTGCGTGGGGCGGAGCAACGGGGTCCTGTCGGTGCGGTGGGAAGCGGCGAGTACAACATTACGGGCAGGACACGTCCGGGGGGTGACAACCGCCTGATCAGGAGGAGCACGACGAGGGCGCGCTACGTACATGCCGGCCGATCTCAGCCCGAGGCCACCACATGGATGATGCGGCTGCGGACGATCGGGTCGTCGTAGCGGCGGAGGCTGACACCGATCCACAGCGCGGACAGCGCGGCCACCGGGAGTGCGAGCAGCGCCGGGAACCAGGCCAGGCCGGTCTGGCCGGCGCCTTCCAGGACGAGGCCGAGCAGCGCGGCCGGCAGGGCGAGCCGGGCGCTGGCGAGCACGAGCGCCCCCGGCGGCGCGACCGCGTCGCGGGGGCCGACGAGATCGGCGCGGTGCGGCCGCCGTACCGAGGAGGACAGGCAGATGGCGACGACAAGCAGGCAGCAGGTCACCGCCGAGGCCAGGATCGCGGTCACCTCCGGCAGCGTTGGCGCGCCGACCGCGCGAACCGAGCCGCTGATGACGGCCAGCACCACTCCCGCCAGGACGGTTTCGCCGGTCACGAGTGCCTTGGATCGCGCCACCAGCGCAGGGGGATGCGGCAGCGAGGCGAGCCAGAGCGCCCCGGAGGCGTCGAGGCAGAACGCGTTGATCCCGAACAGCAGGCCACCGCCCGCGGCGACGAGGCCGGGCAGCACCACGAGGGAACGCCACGGCAGGCCGGCGCCGGCTGCGGCGAGGCCGGGCAGGATCGCGAGCACGAGGGCCCCGCGGCGCAGTGCCGGTGCCCGCCAGACGCTGGCGCGGTCGACGGCCAGCAGGGCCCGCAGCGCCGACGGTGCCTCGGTCCGGCGGCGCACGATCCGGGATGCGACCTCACTCCCGACGTCGCCGGGTCGGCGCAGCGCCCAGCCGCAGGCGCGCGACCCGGCGAGCACCGCGACCGCGGCCACCCCGAACACCGCGGCGGTGACAGCCAGCCAGTGCCGGCCATCCCGCGCGCCGGCCGCGGCGACGGCGGACACCACATCAGGCGCCCAGGACCGGCGTACGACGTCCTTGCCGTGCCCGGTCCGGATGATGACCAGGAAGGCGACGCTCACGGTCACGAGCACGCCACGGGCGAACCGGCGGCCGGCGACCGTCCGCCGCAAGCCGACAGCAGCCCAGGCGATCGCCTGGCCGGTCGCGGTGCACGCGATGACATAGCCGGCGGTCGTGACGCCGCCCAGCCAGGGATGCGCCGCATCCCTGGTGAGCACGGCGGTCTCGGTGACCAGGACGAGTAGTTGCACCACCCACACGAGGTTGAGCGGCGCGAGCACCAGCGAGGCCAAGAACTGCGTCGACGGCCGTACCGGGTAGGCCACCAACTGGTCCGGTGGCAGCAGCTCGGTGCCGCCGCCCGCCGTCAGCGGGGCGATCAGCGCGAGCAGCCCGAAACCGAGGTACGCCGCGCCGGCGGCGGTGATGGCCGCGGCGTACGCCTCCGGTTCGACTGCGCCGCTGCCCGCGACGATGAGCCAGGCCAGCAGCGGCACGACGGCGAGCCCGGCGAGCAGACCGAGCCGGACCGGCAGCGACCGCACGAGCCGCCAGCGCAGGCCGATCAGGGCGACGACCTGCTGCCAGGCCGTCACGCGATGAGCTCGCGGTAGCGCGCGCGGCCGGGCTCGCCGACGAGCTCGGCTGCGGGGGCGGCGCCGACCACCCGGCCGCCCTTCAGGACGACCGCCTCGGTGCACGCCTCGACGGCCAGGTGCAGTAGGTGGGTGCTGACCAGCACGGCCGCGCCGGTGGTCTGCGCCTCGCGCACCACCTGCATGGTGGCCTCGACGCCGAGCGGGTCGACGCCGTCGAACGGTTCGTCGAGCAGCAGCACCCGTGGCTCGTGGAAGGCGGCGAGCACGACCGACAGCCGGCGTCCCATGCCGTGTGAGAACCCGGAGGTGATCCGGTCCGCGGCGCCGGTGAGCTCGAAGCGCTCGAGCAGGTCGGTGGCGCGATCCTGCCAACCGGGGCGCATGCCGCGCAGCTTGGCAGCGAGCTGCAGGTGCTCCCACGGGGTGGCTCGCGGGATCAGGCCACCGACGTCGGGGCAGTAACCGACGAGGGCGCGTACGGCGGACGGGTCCCGGCCCGCGCTGACCCCGCCGACCGATACCTCACCGGCGCTCGGCGGCAGGACCCCGGCGAGCACCCGCATGGTCGTGGACTTGCCGGCGCCGTTGCGGCCGACCAGGGCAACGCTGGTGCCCGCGACGACGGACAGGTCGAAGCCGTCGACGGCGCGCACCTTGCCGAAATCGACGACGAGTCCCTGGGCCAGTAGGGCGGGTTCCACGTGTCTCCTTCGGCAGCGCGGGCGGTTACCTACAGGATGCCCGGACCGCCGCGGTCAGTCGCGCGGGCCACCGGCGTAGAGCGCGTCGACCTCGGCGGCGCACTCGGCCATCACCGCGGTGCGCTTGAGCTTGAGCGAGGGCGTCAGTTGACCACCCTCCTCGGTCCAGTCGATCGGCAGGATCGTGAACTTGCGGATCGCCTCGGCTTTGCTGACCGCCTTGTTGGCCTCGTCGACAGCGGTCTGCACCTCGGCCCGCAGGTCCACGTCATCGACGAGGGAACCGACATCCTGGGCCTTGCCATGGGAGGCGGCCCACGGTGCGAGCGCCTCGACGTCGATCGTGACCAGGCAGGCGATGAACGGCTGCCGGTCGCCGACGACGAGGCACTGGCTCACCAGCGGATGGGCGCGCAGGCGATCCTCGAGCACGGCTGGGGCGACGTTCTTGCCGCCCGCGGTCACGATCAGCTCCTTCTTGCGCCCGGTGATCCGGACGAAGCCGTCGCCATCGATCTCGCCGATGTCGCCCGAGTGGAACCAGCCGTCGGCGATGACCTCAGCGGTGGCAGTGTCGTTCTTCCAATACGCCCGCAGGACGTGCTCGCCGCGCATGAGGATCTCGCCATCGGGCGCGATGCGCACCGTGACGCCGGGGGAGGGTCGCCCGACGGTGCCGACCTTGAGGTGCGCGGGAGTGTTCACCGCGCCGGCGGCGGTCGTCTCGGTGAGGCCGTAGCCCTCCAGGATCGTCACGCCGATCCCGCGGAAGAAGTGGCCGAGCCGGGCCCCGAGGGGGGCGCCACCGGAGACGGCGTACGCGACCTTGCCGCCGAGCGCGGCGCGCAGCTTGGTGTAGACGAGCCGGTCGAACAGCGCGTGCTGCACCTTGAGGAACAGGCTGACCCGGCCGGTGTCCAGGGCCGTGCTGTAGGCGATCGCGGTGGCTTCGGCCCGGTCGAAGATCGCGCCCTTGCCGTCGCTGTGGGCCCGTTGTCTGGCGGTGTTGTAGACCTTCTCGAACACCCGCGGCACCGACAGGATGAAGGTCGGTTGGAAGGTTGCGAAGTCGGCGAGCAGGTTCTTGATGTCGGCGGTGTGGCCCATCCGCGCGTGGCTCTCGACGCAGGCGACTTGGATCAGCCGCGCGAAGACGTGCGCCAGCGGCAGGAACAGCAGGGTCGAGCCGGCCTCGTTGAACAGCTCCGGCAGCACCTTGCTGGCCGACCGGCCGGTGTTGAGCAGGTTGGCGTGGGTGAGCTCGCAACCCTTCGGCCGGCCGGTGGTGCCCGAGGTGTAGATGATCGTGGCGAGGCTGGCCGCCGTGAGGCTTGCGCGACGGTCGTCCAGGGTCGAGTGCGCCAGGTCCCGGCCGGCTGCGGTGAGCTCCTCGAGACCGCCGGCGTCGATCTGCCAGACATTCCTCAGCGCTGGCAAACGATCGTGCAGCCCGTCGAAGGTGGCCTGGTGGGCGGCGCTCTCGAGCACCACGGCCACGGCTGCCGAGTCGGCGAGATTCCACTGCACCTGCTCGGCCGAGCTGGTCTCATAGACCGGCACGGTGACCGCGCCGGCGGTCCAGATGGCGTAGTCGACCAGCGTCCACTCGTAGCGGGTCTTGCTCATCAGGCCGACCCGGTCACCCGGTTGGACACCCGCGGCGACCAGACCCGCGGCCAACGCCCGGACCTCGGTGGCGAACTCCTGGGCGGTGACCGGCGCCCAGCCGTTGTCGAGCTTGCGGGTGAAGACGACATCGTCGGGGGCGCTGTCGGCATGGGCGAAGACCGCGTCGGTCAGGGCGGCGCCCGGTTCGAGTCCGACGACCTGTGGGGTGGCGTACTCCTGCACGTTGGGGCTCCTGTTCGGCCGGACACGCGGCGCGCCGGGCTGCAGGCAACCTACGCCCGAGCGAGACCGCCGGGTGGCGTCTTTCAAGGCTGGGCCCGGCCCTGCCGAGGGACCGAGGGTGGGTCCCGACCTCGTGCCGCTGACCGCCTGTTCCGCTTGCGGGGCGGCGCTGCGCCCCGGCGCGCCCTGGTGCACGCTCTGCTACGCCGACCTGCGGCCCGCACCTGAGCCCGATCCGGTGCCGACCATCGGGGCGTACGCCGAGCCGGCGCCGGACCCGCTGACGGTGTCCCAGCCGCCGGTCGGGACGGACCCGCTCGGCCCGACCTGGCCGTGCAGCCGCTGCGGTGGCCGCAACGCCCTCACCCTGGACGCCTGCACGGCGTGCGGCGCGAGCTTCCTGGCGGCGGTGCGCGACGACGGGGTCGCGCTGGTCGTGCCCGGCATCGGCGATCTCATGACGATGAGCCGTGCCAAGCGGTTGGGCCTCGCGGCCGGGGCGGTCGCCCTGCTCGTCGTACCGCTTGCGCTGGTGACCCTGCTGTTGACCGGGTCGCCACCGGCCGCGACACCGCCAGCCGCCGCCCACCCGACGGCCACCGCCACCCCCTGAGCCCCCAACACTGCGCCGATCATGGAGTTGTTGCTGCGGCGCTGAGCGTGGACCGGCCGCACAAGGTCCATGATCGGCGGGATCTCGGGGCTTAGGCTCCGTGTCGTGCGGGTCCACGTGGTGAGCGACGTGCACGGCAGTGTCGAGGCGCTCGCCCGGGCCGGGGACGGCGCCGACGTGCTGGTCTGCCTCGGTGACCTGGTGCTGTTCCTCGACTACGCCGATGCGAGCAGCGGGATCTTCGCCGAGCTGTTCGGTGCCGAGGCCGCGGGCCGGCTGGTGGCACTGCGGACGGCGAGACTGTTCGACCAGGCCCAGGCCTGGTCGCGCGGCTTGTGGGAGGGCCTCGGCGAGGACCCCCGCGAGGCGATCACCCGCAAGGTCCGGGAGCAGTACGCCGCGCTGTTCGCGGTCCTGCCGGACCCGACGTACCTCACCTACGGCAACGTCGACGTCCCCTCGCTCTGGCCGGACTACCTGCGGCCGGGACTCACCGTGCTCGACGGGCAGACGACTGACATCGGCGGGCGCAGTTGGGGCTTCGTCGGTGGCGGCCTGCGGACCGCGATGCGTACCCCGCACGAGGTTTCCGACGAGGAGTTCGCCGCCAAGGTGGCCGCCGTCGGCGCGGTGGACGTGCTGGCCTGCCACATCCCGCCGGACGTCCCCGAACTGCTGTACGACGTCCAGGCGCGCCGGTTCGAGCGGGGCAGCGCGGCGGTGCTGGACGCGATCCGCGACACCCAGCCGGGCCTGGTGCTGTTCGGGCACGTGCACCAGCCGCTGCAGTCCCGGCTGCGGATCGGTCGGACCGAGTGCGTCAACGTCGGGCACTTCCGCGGCACCGGGACGCCGTACGTCCTGGAGTACGCCGACGGCGGGTACTAACCTCCCGCGCATGGCGGACCAGGCGAGCTCCAGCATCACGATCGACGCACCGCCGGATGCGGTGCTCGGGGTGATCCGCGACCTGCTGGCCTATCCGGATTGGACCGGCCAGATCAGCCAGGCCGAAGTCCTGGAGCAGGGCCCCGACGGCCCGGCGAAGGCGCGGTTCACGATGAGCGCCGGCGGCCTGCACGACGACTACGTCCTTGACTACCTCTGGACCGCCGACGGCGTCTCCTGGGCGCTGGCCGAGCCGACGACGCTGCAGAAGTCCCAACACGGCTCCTACCGGTTGGCGGCCAGCGGGGACGGCACCCTGGTGACCTATCTGCTGACCCTTGAGTCCAGGATGCCGATGATCGGCCTGATGAAGCGCAAGGCCGAACGGATGATCATTGACTCGGCCTTGAAGGAGCTCAAGAAGCGGGTCGAGTCGCTGCAGTAGCGGACCACTTGGCTAGCCTGGCCGGACGCCGACCCGAGGAGCTCCACCCGTGCGCGTCCTGCTGTTCACCGGCAAGGGAGGCGTCGGCAAGACGACGACGGCGGCGGCGACGGCTGCGCTGGCAGCCTCCCGCGGCACCAAGACGCTGGTGCTGTCGACCGACCCGGCGCACTCGCTGGCGGACGCGCTCGGGGTCCCGCTCACCGGCGAGCCGACCGAGCTCGACACCGGCCTGTCGGCCATGCAGGTCGATGTCCAGGCCGCGTTCGAACGCACCTGGCGCGACGTCCAGGACTACCTGCGCGGCGCCCTGGAGCGGGCCGGCGTCGATGCCCTGCAGGCCGACGAGCTCACCGTGCTGCCCGGCGCCGAGGAGGTGCTCGCGCTGCTCGAGTTGCGCACCCAGGTCGCCTCCGGCCGCTACGACCTGGTGGTCGTCGACTGCGCCCCGACCGGCGAGACCTTGCGGCTGCTCTCCCTCCCAGAGGCCCTTCGCTGGTACGTCGAGAAGGTGTTCCCGGCGCACCGCCGGGCCCTGCGCGCAGTCCGGCCGCTGCTGTCGCGGGTGTCCGGACCTGCCGTACCGCAGGACCGGGTCTTCGAGGCGGTCGCCCGGTTGCACGCCGAACTCACCGACGTGCGCGCGCTGCTCACCGCGCCGGGCACCTCCGTGCGGCTGGTGCTCACCCCCGAGGCGGTCGTCGTCGCCGAGGCCAGGCGGACCCTGACCTCGCTTGCCCTCTACGGCTACCGGGTCGACGGGATCGTCGCCAATCGCGTCTTCCCCGACTCGACCGACGCCTGGACCGCCGGCTGGCTGGCCGCGCAGCACGAACAGCTCGCCACCGTCCGGGCCGACACCGCGCCGTTGCCGGTGCTCCTCTCGCCGTATGCGAGCGCCGAACCGGTCGGTCTCGTCGCACTCGCCGCCTTTGGCGAGATCCTGTACGGCGACACCGACCCGGCCGCCGACGCACCCTCGGTCGACCTGGTCACCGTCGAACGGGACACCGACGGGTTCCTGCTCTCGCTCGCCCTCCCGCTCGCCTCGGCGGGCGAGGTCGACCTGGCCCGCAGCGGCGACGAGCTCGTCGTCACCGTCGGCGGCCACCGGCGGTTGCTGTCGCTGCCGAGCGCACTGCGCCGTTGCACGGTCGGGGGCGCCCGGCTGGTCGGCGGCCGGCTCGTCGTGCGCTTCGCTCCCAATCCGGACCTGTGGGTACGCAGGTGAGCGAGACCGTCGGCTCGGCCGCCGAGGAGGCCGCCCGCCTGCTCAGCGCGGTCGAGGGCTGGGCCCGCACCCGGCTCGACAGCGAGCACCTCGCGACCGGCGGCGCCGAGTGCCTCGCCTGCCCGGTGTGCCAGGCGATCTCAGCGGCCCGCCAGGTCAAGCCCGAGACCGTCGACCATCTGCTCGACAGCGCCGCGTCGTTCGTCGCCGCGCTGCGGACCGTGCTCAGCCCGGGTCGGGACGACGCGCCGGGACGTCGTACGCCCGGCGTGGAGCACATCGACGTGCGGGAGGGCTGATGACGCTCACGATCGGCGTCGACGTCGGCGGGACCAAGGTCGCGGCGGGCGTCGTCGACGAGGCCGGCACGATTCTGGCCCGGACCCGCCGGCCGACTCCCTCGACCTCACCCGACGATGTCGAGCAGACGATCGCCGCCGTCGTCGCCGAGCTGCGGGTCGGGCTCGAGATCGAGGCGGTTGGCATCGGCGCAGCCGGTTTCGTCGACGCCGACCGGGCCGTCGTGCTGTTCGCACCCAACCTGGCCTGGCGCGACGAGCCGCTGCGGGACGACGTGTCCAAGCTGGTCGGGCTCCCGGTCGTGGTCGAGAACGACGCCAACGCGATGGCGTGGGGGGAGTACCGCTTCGGGGCGGGCCGCGGCGAGACGCACCTGGTCTGCGTGACGGTCGGCACCGGCATCGGCGGTGGGGTCGTCATCGACGGCAACCTCTACCGCGGGCGGTTCGGGATCGGGGCCGAGCCCGGGCACATGCAGGTCGTCCCCGGAGGTCGGCGCTGCGGCTGCGGGCAACGCGGCTGCTGGGAGCAATATTGCTCCGGCCGGGCGCTCCTGCACGAGGCGCGGGAGATCGCCGACGTTCAGAAGCACTATGGGGCAAGGCTTCTGGAGCTCGGTGGTGGCCGGCCGGAGGGTATCGAGGCGCCCGAGGTCACCATCGCCGCACGGGAGGGCGACCCCGCCGCGCTGGCCTGTTTCGACGAGGTCGGCCGGTGGCTCGGGCAGGGGCTCGCCGACCTGGCCGCGGCGCTCGACCCAGGCGTGTTCGTGATCGGCGGGGGCGTGGCCGACGCGGGGGAGTTGCTGCTGGGGCCGGCCCGCAGGGCGTTCGAGTTCGCGCTGACCGGCGGCGGCAACCGCCCGAACGCCGACATCCGGCTGGCCCAGCTGGGCAACGAAGCCGGGCTGGTCGGCGCGGCCGATCTCGCCCGGCACCGCTGACTGGGCCATCTGGCGGCACGTCCGGATCGTCCGGCCCCGTGCACATATGGGCACAAGGGGCCATGGTTCCGCCGAGCTGGCCGCGGCAGGCTGTCGTCCATGAGTTATCCCACCTGCTGTGGTCGGGCGATGACCGGCATCGAGGTCAGCCTGCTGTCGCTGCACACCTGCTCGGCCTGCGGCCAGCATGTCTGGCACCGGGACGGCCAACCCCTGGACCGGGCCGCCCTGCTCGCGACGGTTCGCCACGGCATCCAGACGGCATGATGGTCCGGCCTGCGCGCTGAGGATCGTCTCCTGGAACATCCGCTCGCTGCGTGACGGCGCTCCGGCCGTCGCCCGGCAGCTCGGCGCGTTGCGACCGGACATCGCCGTCCTGCAGGAAGCGCCGCGGCTGCTGCTGTGGCGCGCCGCTCGCCGGCGCCTGGCCCGAGCTGCCGGCCTGCGGCTCATCACCCGCGGCCGCGCCGGTGGCAACGCCCTGCTGGTCGCACCCGGCGTCGAGGTGCTCAGCAGCTGGGTCGAGGACTTCCCCAGGCGGCCGCGCCTGCACCGCCGGTCGACGGTCGGCGCCGTGCTCCGGTACGACGGACGCGACCTGGCCGTCGCCGGCAGCCACCTCGACCTGGCCGCCGACGCCCGCCGCGACACCGCCCGGCGGGTGCGGGCGGCCGCCCCGCCTGGGGTGCCGCTGGTGCTCGGCGCCGACGTCAACGAACAGCCCGGCGGCGAC
Source organism: Mycobacteriales bacterium (assembly GCA_046595615.1). GTDB lineage: Bacteria > Actinomycetota > Actinomycetes > Mycobacteriales > SCTD01 > JAYSQK01. Next base: position 12,464 of record JBKJOO010000312.1, read on the forward strand.
GCCTGGCAGCTGCTGGCGGCGGGACTGACCGACGCCGGTGGGCAGCCGACCTTTCCGGCGGGACGACCGACCCGCCGGCTCGATGTGCTCCTGGTCGACCCGGCGCTCACGGTGGTGTCGCACCGGGCGGAGCCGACCTCGGCCAGCGACCACCTGCCGGTCGTGGTCGACGTCGTCTGGGGACCGGTGCCTCCCGGCTAATCTGCCGGATGTGAGCGCCGCCACCGAAGCCCTGTTGCGCGCCTATCCGGGGCGGTTCGCACCGGCCGCGGCGCAGGCCTGGGTGCAGGCCCGTCGAGAGCTGCTCACCGACCGGCTCGCCGGGACCACCCAGCTGGGCCTCGCCGTCGTGGGCCTTGCGGTCAGCAGCGGTTGCGCGGCGACCGGCGCCCGCAGCCACGCCCAGACGTTGGCCGACGACGCCGCGCACGCCCTCGCCCGGCTCGAGGCCGGGCTCGGTCCGCGGTGCGAGGTCTGCGACGAGGTACTGGTCTTCGACCGGCTCGACAGCGCCCCGGCGGCAGTGCGCTGCACCGGCTGCGTGCGGGCCTACCGGCTCGACACCCGCTGGTGCCGCTGAACCCACCCCCCCCGCCCGTTCCCATGATCCACGGATGGTTGGGGACGCAAATGATCTTTGTAGCGGTCCCCCAGCTTCCGTGGATCATGGGAGGGAGGGGAGGACCACCCGAGCCTCAGCCGCTGGTGAAGCCGGGCACCAGCTCGCGGGCCAGCTGCTCCAGGAACAACCCGATGTCGGTGACGATGCCGACCGCCTGCGAGGAGCCGCGGTCGGCGAGTTTGGTGACGGTCGCCGGGTTGATGTCGACGCAGACCAGCGGCACCGAGGCCGGCAGCAGGTTGCCGGTGGCGATCGAGTGCAGCATTGTCGCCACCATGATCGCGAAGCCGACACCGGGCAGTTGGGCGCGCATCGCCCGCTGACCGTCGATGACGTCGGTGTGGACGTCGGGCAGTGGCCCGTCGTCGCGGACCGAGCCGACCAGGACGAACTCCTTGCCGTGTGTGACGAGCGCGTGCATGATCCCGCCGGTCAGCACGCCCTGGGCCACGGCCTCGGCGATCGAGCCGGCCCGGCGGATCGTGTTGATCGCCCGGATGTGGTGCTCGTGGCCGTGTTCGACGCCCTTGCCCTGGGCGAGGTCGACGCCGAGCGAGGTGCCGTAGAGCGAGGCCTCGATGTCGTGCGTGGCGAGTGCGTTGCCGGCGAACAGCACGTCGACGAAGCCGGCGTGGATGAGCGCGACCAGGGCCGGCGCCGCGCCGGTGTGCACGACGCCGGGGCCACCGACCCACAGGATGCGGCCACCGTCCTGCTTGACCTCGCGCATCCGCTGGGCGATCTGGCGGACCAGCAGCCCCTGCGGCTTCTCGCTGGACACCGACGACGACATGAACTCGAAGGCATCCGGTGAGGTGCTGTGTTCGCGCTGCGGCAGGACCACCCGCACCCCACCGGCGCCGCAGACGAGCTGCTGGCCGGCCTTGACGTCGGACACCGGCATGGTGTGGACCCGGCCGTCCTCGACGACCAGGCCGCAGTCCATCTCGGGCTGCTCGACAGGCACCCAGGCCGGCCCGATGCGCACCACGGTCTCGAGGTTGGTGGTGGAGTAGAAGTCGTCCGGGAAGACCCCGTCGGTCTCCACCAGCCGCAGCAGCGCCTCGCCCGGGTCGACCTGGTTGACCCCGTGCGTCTGCAGGCGCATCAGCAGCCGCTGTAGGGCCTCGTCGTCCTCGGCCGAGACGACGATCCGGGCGTAGGACTCGTCCTCGTGCCGGCGGCCGACGTCGAGCCGGTCGATCCGGTAGTCCCCGCCGTAGGAAAGCACATCGTCGAGCACCCGGGCGAGGACGCCGGTATCCATCAGATGACCCCTGGTCTCGAGGCTCTCACTGACCGCCACGTCGCTCCTGTCGTTAGACCACCGCACCGTGGTCGGGGCCGCTGTCGTCCGGGGGAGCATCGCGCATCCACCACACCAGCAGCCCGGCGCCCCCGGCAGTCATCACCAGACCGAGCAGCAGGACCCCTGAGGTCGCCTGCTGCCGGACCAGTTCGGGCACGAACAGCAGCACCAGACCGAGCGCGAGCAGCAGTGAGGCGCCGACGGTACGCAACCGGATGCGGGGGACCGGCGGGGGCGGCGGTGGGACGAAGTGGCCGTCGTCGGGCAGCGCCGCGGGTTCAAGCCAGCCGGGCAGCGCATCGTCGGGCTTGGCGTCGTTGCGACGGCGGGACCTCGGTGCCGGTGGGTCGCCCGGATCCGGCGTACGCCGGGGCGGGCGCGAGGCCGGTCGACCGTCGAGGTCTTCGGTGACCGGCCACGGCGGGACCTCGTGGGCGATTTCGTCGGAGAAGCCGGCGACGATCTGGCGGAAGATCTCATCGTCGTCGAGGGGGACCGGATCCGGCGCCGCGGCCGGCGGCGGCGTAGTGGCGGCGCGGCGCGGCGGGTCGGGCAGGTCCGGCGGCGACAGCACCCGGGTGGCGGCGGTGCGGGGCACCGGACGGACCAGGCCGTGAGCGGTGGCGCCCGGCTCGTCCTCGGCGAGCAACGCGGACAGGTCGGCAACCTCGGCGGCGACGACGACGCGGGCCCGGTCGGCCCGGGCCGGGTCGACCCAGAGCCGGTCCAGCGGCCGCTTGGGGAGCGTCGCGGCCCGCGAGACGGTGTCGACGCCGGCGGCCGGTTCGACGAAGGCCGCGACCCCCTCGGCGGCGAGGGAGTCGAGCAGCGCCTCGGACAGTCGTGGGTCGAGGTCGACCAGGGCGCCCCATTCGGCCGAGACCAGCCCGTTGCCGCGCCGGCCCGGGGTGGGCGAGATCTCGGTCATCGGCTAACCGGCGGCCGCGGGGGCATGTGCCCGCACGAAGTCCAGGCTGCCCGCAAAGATCGTCGGCGCATCGTTGTCGAGGGTCGCGACGTGGTAGCTGTCGGGCAGCACCTGCTCGGTGACGATGCCGTCGGCGCAACCCGCCAGCAGCGCCTGGCCGCTGACCGGCTCGACGACATGGTCGACCGCGCTGCGGTAGGCAAGCACCGGGCAGCTGATCCGGGCTAGGTCCCCGCGGACCACCGGCCAGGCCTGCTGCAACGACAGTGCGGCCTTCAGTGGGAGCCGGTCGTAGGCGAGCTCGACCTGACCAGGTTGCTTGATGTCGCTGGCGATGCCAGGGCGGGACGCCAGCACCTTCGCCAACAACGGCAACAGCTTGGCGTCCTTGCGTTCGGTGGCCAGCGAGGTGTTGACGACGACGACGCCGGCGACCTGACCGGCCCGCAGCTCGGCCAGCCGGAGCACCAGGGTGCCGCCCATCGACAGGCCCATCGCAAACACCGTCGCGCAGCGGGAGCGGACGTCGTCGAAGGCCCGCTCCAGCTCGGCGTACCAGTCGGCGAAGCCGGTCGTGTTCATCTCCTGCCAGGTGGTGCCGTGGCCGGGCAGCCGCGGCGCCACGACGGTCAGGCCGGCTGCGCCCAGATGCGCGGCCCAGGGACGGATGGACTGGGTGGTGCCGGTGAAGCCGTGGCAGAGCACGACCCCGACCGGACCCCCGGGCAGGTCGATCGGCTCGGCCCCGGGGAGCAACTCCGGCACGGTGGTTCCTTTCGTTGCGCGGCGGTTCCACCATGGTGGCACGGCTCCGCCCGCACCGGCAGGGATCGTTGCCCCCGCTGTCCCCGCGGACATAAGCTGAGCCGACGAGAACGGCGACGGGAAGGTACCGGCAGTGGGCTACTGGGTCCTCAAGATGATCCTGACGCCCGTGCTGCGGCTGTTCTTCCGCCCCTGGGTCGAGGGAGCCGAGCACCTGCCCATCCACGGCGCCGCCATCCTGGCCAGCAACCATCTGTCGTTCAGCGACTCGATCTTCCTGCCACTCGTGGTGACCCGGCGCGTCACCTTCCTGGCCAAAGCCGACTACTTCACCGGTAAAGGGCTGAAGGGCAAGCTCACCAAGGGATTCTTTCACGGCGTCGGCCAGGTCCCGGTGGATCGAAGCGGCGGCGCGGCCTCCGACGCGGCGCTCGGCACCGCCGTCCGGATCCTGCGGGCCGGCAAGGTGCTCGGGCTCTACCCCGAGGGCACCCGGTCGCCGGACGGGCGGCTCTATCGCGGCAAGACCGGCGTGGCCCGGATGGCGCTTGAGGCCGGCGTGCCGGTCATTCCCGTCGCGATGATCAACACCGATGTGGTCCAGCCCACCGGCAAGAAGATCCCGCACATCGGGAGGGTCGGCGTGCGGGTCGGCAAGCCGCTCGACTTCAGCCGCTACGCCGGCATGGAGGACGACCGCTTCGTCCTGCGCTCGATCACCGACGAGATCATGTACGAGCTGATGCTGCTGTCCGGCCAGGAGTACGTCGACACCTACGCGGCCAAGGCCAAGGCAGATCTGGCGACCGCGCGTCTCACCGCCACCGGGGACCACGCGACCCTCGTCGCGGCGGCCCCGCACGACGAGCGCCGCGCCAGCTGATCCGGCGCGCCGACCCGCCCGCAGCACCGATGCGGCTCGACACCGCACTCTGGCGCGCCGTGGGCGTCTTCCGGCTCGCCGCGCTGCTGTACGCGCTCGCCTCGGGTCTCGCGCACGCAGGCGGCTGGGCGCACCCCGCGGCTGGTGTCGCGGTCCTGGTCGCGATGGGCGGCTGGTCGCTTGTCGTCATCCTCGCGTACGCCGTCCCGGCCCGCCGGACCTGGCCGCTGCTCACCCTCGACCTGGCGCTGACCGTCGCGGCGCAGGTTGGGTCGATCTGGGTGCTGACCACCCACGCCGTGACCCGGGGCGATCCGACGCTGACCGTGTCGTGGGCGGCCGCGCCGGTGCTCGCCTGGGCGGTGCGCGGCGGCTGGCGGGCGGGGGCGGCCGCGGCGACCGGCACCGGCATCGGCGCGGTCGTCGAGCGCGGCGGCCTGTCCCAGGCGACCGTCAACAGCGTCGTGCTGCTGCTGCTCGCCGGCCTCGTTGTCGGCTACGTCGTGACCCTCGCCCGGCGGGCCGAGACGGCGTACGCCGAGGCCGTCCGGTTGCAGGCGGCGGCAGTCGAGCGGGAACGGCTGGCCCGGCAGGTGCACGACGGCGTGCTGCAGGCTCTTGCGCTGGTCAGCCGGAGCTGCACCGACCCTGCGCTGGCCGCGCTCGCCGGTGATCAGGAGCGCTCCCTGCGGCGGCTCGTGGCGGTCCCTGCGGCGCCGCCGCCCGCGGGATCGTTGGACCTGCGTGCCCTGCTGCCCGTCCGGGCCGGGGTCGAGTTGGCCACCCCCGCCGGGCCGGTGCTGCTGGCGGCCCGGACTGCTGCAGAGCTCGCCGATGCGGTGGCCGCCGCCGTCGACAACGCGCTGCGGCACGGCGGTTCGACGGCCTGGCTGCTCGTCGAGGACGAGCCGGCGGCGGTGACGGTCAGCGTCCGCGACGACGGCCCGGGCATCCCGGCCGGCCGGCTCGCGCAGGCGGCCGGGGACGGCCGGCTCGGGGTGGCCCGCTCGATCCGCGGGCGCGTCGAGGACCTCGGTGGCACCGTGACGGTGACGAGCACGCCCGGCCAGGGGACGGAGGTGGAGTTGCGTGTCCCCAGGTGAGGGCCTGCGCCTGGTGGTCGCCGACGACCACCCGATCTGGCGCGACGCGGTCGAGCGGGACCTCGCCGGGGCCGGCTTCGACGTCGTCGGCACGGCGGGAGACGGCGCCAAGGCGGTCCGCGTCTGCGCCGCCACCGTCCCGGACGTGCTCGTCTGCGACCTGCAGATGCCCGGCCTGTCCGGCGTCGAGGTCACCCGGGCCGTCGTACCGCTCGGCGTCAAGGTCCTGGTGCTCTCGGCCAGCGGTGAGCAGGCCGACGTGCTCGAGGCGGTCAAGGCCGGCGCCACCGGCTATCTGCTGAAGTCCTCGAGCACCGCCGAACTGCTCGAGGCCGTACGCCGCACCGCGGTCGGCGAGGCCGTCTTCACCAGCGGCCTGGCGGGGCTGGTGCTCGGGGAGTACCGCCGGACGGCCGCCGACTCCGGTGCGCCCACGCTGACCGCGCGCGAGACCGAGGTGCTTCGCCTGGTCGCCAAGGGGCTGACCGCTCGGCAGGTGGCCGAGCGGCTCGTCCTGTCGCACCGGACCGTGGAGAACCACGTGCAGAACACGCTCACCAAGCTGGCGCTGCACAACCGTTCGCAGCTGGTGCGCTACGCCCTGGAGCAGGGGCTCGCCGAGTGAGCGCTCGTCAGGGGGTCCTGCCCGCGACGTTGGTGTCCAGCACCCCGCCGTCGCGTTGCACGACGAAGTCGCTGCTGGGTTTCGGCGCCGTCTCCGACGCGTGCTGGCCGAGGTAGGTCGCGGTGAACCCGCTGCCCGTGTCGTCGGCCAGGAGGGCACCGTCGCGGGGGTCGATGATCAGCTCCTCACCACCGCGGCTGATCCCGATGCCGGGGCGACCGGCGCTGTCGGTGGTGGGGCCGACGAGCTGCACACCAGGGATGCGCGCGGCTACCTCGTAGAGCGCGGCCCGCAGCTTGGGCGGCGCGGGGGTCTCCTTGAGGTAGTCGCCGACCCAGGTGAACAGCTCGCTGTCCGGGTCCGGCCCGGCCCCATGGATCTGCGAGCGGAACAGCGACGTGAGCTTGTCGGGGTCGGTGGGCAGGGACCACAGGCTGTCCCAGTCGCCGCCGTTGTCGAAGATCGCGGGCTGACCCAAGGGCACCGTGCGAGCGTCTTCGCGTGGATCTTTGAGGATGCCCTGGTCGTGGTGGCCGATCCAGATCTCGCGGGTGGAGGTGTGCCCGTCGCGGGAGTAGGTGCTCTTGGAGTACCAGTACTTCGCGCCCTGCCAACCGCCGTCGGGCTGTGCCCCCGCGGCGACCGCTGAGCGGTGGAGAACCTCCGCGGCGTTGGCGCTCGCAGGCGGCGTGGTGCCGTCGGGCAGGGCGATGGTCGGGATGACCAGGGCTGCCGCGACCACGGCAGCGGCGACCGAGACGCGCAGGGGCGTCAGGTGCCGGCGGCGCTGTTCGGCTGGTGGGACCCAGGAACGGATCGTGACCTCGGGGGCGTGTGCGGTGTCGAGAAGGAGGATGTCGAGGTCCATGTCAGGTCCTTTCGAGGGAGTCGAGGGAGCTCTGGGCCCGCATCCGCGCGCGGTGCAGGCGGCTCCGGGCCGCCGTGGGGGTCAGGCCGAGCGCCCGCCCGGCCTCGGCCGGTGACAAGCCCTCCCAGGCGACGAGCAGCAGCAGATCGCGCTCGCCGTGGGAGAGGGAGCTCAGGGCGGCGCGCAGCTCGGCCCGCCGTGCGCCGGCGTCGATGCGGTCGTCGACCGCGTCCCAGTCGACGCTCTGGTGCAACTCGACCACGGCGCTGCCGGGTCGGCGGCGCAGGTGGGTCCGTACGACGTTATGGGCGATGCCGTAGAGCCAGGGCAGCGCCGAGCCGCTCCCGTGCGGAACCACCCGCATCCGAGCGGCGAAGCCGGCCGTGAAGACCTCCGCGAGGAGGTCCTCTGCCACCGGGCCGCCGACACGTCGCGCCAGGAAGGCGGCCCCTCCTCGCGCATGGCGCTCGTACAGGATGCCGAATGCGTCGGGATCGCGCCGCGATACCCGAAGGAGGTCGGCATCTGTCGGTGGGGTCACACCCTGCATATGCGTCGAGGCTCCCGTGCGTTGCACGTTGACTCAGCGGGCCCTCATGCGCCCCCTCGGCTCAGTCGGCAGCGCGTCTGCAGCCCGGCCGCTAGCTGAACCCGGCCGTCGGATGCGGCAGATACGCCGCCTCGAGGGCGGCCGTCTCCTCGGGCGAGAGGGTCACCCCGACGGCGGCCACGGCGTCCTCGAGATGGTGCGGCTTGGTGGCCCCGACGATCGGCGCGGTGACGACCGGGTTGGCCAGCACCCAGGCGAGCGCGACCTGCGCGCGGGGGATGCCGCGGGCGGCGGCGACGGCGCCGACCGCGTCGACCACCAGGCGGTCACTGTCGGCGTACGCCGCCTGGCCGTAGAGGGTCTTGCCGAACTCGTCGGACGCAGAGCGGGCGGTCGCGTCGTCCCAGGCGCGGGTGAGACGACCGCGGGCGAGCGGGCTCCACGGGATCACCCCGACGCCTTCGTCGGCGCAGAGCGGCAGCATCTCGCGCTCCTCCTCGCGGTTCAGCAGGTTGTAGTGGTTCTGCATGCTGATGAAGCGGGTCCAGCCCCGGACGTTGGCGGTGTGCAACGCCTTGCTGAACTGCCACGCCCACATCGACGACGCCCCGAGGTAGCGCGCCTTGCCGGCCCGGACCACGTCGTGCAGCGCTTCGAGGGTCTCCTCGATCGGCGTGACCGGATCCCACCGGTGAATCTGGTAGAGGTCGACGTAGTCGGTCCCGAGCCGGCGCAGGCTGTGGTCGATCTCGCTCATGATCGCCTTGCGGGACAGGCCGCCGCCGTTTGGGCCCGGCCGCATCCGGCCGTGCACCTTGGTGGCGATGACGACCTCGTCGCGGGTGGTGAAGTCGGCGAGCGCCCGGCCCAGGATCTGTTCGCTCGTGCCGTCCGAGTAGACGTTGGCGGTGTCGAAGAAGGTGATCCCGAGCTCGAGGGCGCGGGCGATGAACGGCCGGCTGGTCGCCTCGTCCAGGCTCCAGGCATGCGAGCCGCGGTCGGGCTCGCCGTAACTCATGCACCCCAGGCAGATCCGCGAGACCTGCAGCCCGGTCGCGCCGAGGGTCGTGTAGTCCATGCCAGCTACCTCCTGCTTGGCGGGCTGCCCAGCCGCGGCTGCGCTCGACCGCGGCCGACCAGCGTCGGTGGCTGCCATCCTCGCGGACCCCGGCGGTCGGCTCGAACCGGGCGTCGAGTTGCCAGGCGCCGGTCAGCTCGGTGGTGCTGGACCAGACGCCGGTGCCGAGCCCGGCGAGAAACGCCGCCCCGAGCGCGGGTCGTCTCGAGCACCTGCGGCCGCTGCACCGGCGTGCCGAGCTGATCGGCCTGCAGCTGACAGAGCAGGTCGTTGGCGCTCGCGCCGCCGTCGACCTGCAGGCAGGGCAGCTCGCACCCCGCCTCGGCGGTCATCGCGTCGACGACGTCGCGGACCTCGAAGGCGATCGCGTGCAGGGTCGCCCGGGCCAGGTGCGCGCGGGTGGTGCCGCGGGTGATGCCGAGGATCGTCCCGCGGGCGTCGGGGTCCCAGTGCGGCGCCCCGAGGCCGGTCAGCGCCGGCACGAACACCACGCCGCCGGCGTCCGGCACGCTGCGGGCCAGGTCCTCGACCTCCCGGGCGCTGCCGATCAGCTGCAGCCCGTCGCGCAGCCACTGCACCGCCGCGCCGGTCACGAAGACCGCCCCCTCCAGGGCGTAGGTCAGCGCACCGTCAGGGGCCATCCAGGCGACCGTCGTCAACAGCCGGCTGGACAGCACCGGCGTCGGCCCGGTGTTGACCAGCACGAACGACCCGGTGCCGTAGGTGCACTTGCTCCGGCCGGTGTCGAAGCAGCCCTGCCCGAACAGCGCCGCCTGCTGGTCCCCGGCGATCCCGGCGATCGGCAGGTCGAGCCCGAGGAAAGCCGCCGGATCGGTCCGCCCGATCTCGCCGTACGACGGGACGACCTCCGGCAGGGCGGCCGTCGGTACGCCGAACAACTCGCCCAGCTCGCCGGACCAGCGACCCTCGCGGAGGTCGAACAGCAGCGTCCGGCTGGCGTTGCCGGCATCGGTCACGTGCCGGGCGCCGCCGGTCAGCCGCGCGATTACGTAGGAGTCGACGGTGCCGACCACGGTCCGCCCGGCCGTCACGCCTGCCCAGGTCTGCGGCTCGTGTTCGGCCAGCCAGGCCAGCTTGGTCGCGGTGAAGTACGGGTCCAGGCGCAACCCGGTCAGCTCGGCCACCCGTGGCTCGTGACCCGCTTCGATGAGTCGCGCGCAGACCCCTGTCGTCCGGCGGTCCTGCCAGACTATCGCCCGGCGGGCCGACTGCAGGGTCCGGCGGTCCCAGAGCACCGTGGTCTCCCGCTGGTCGGTCACGCCGATCGCGGTCACCTGCTGGCGGTCGCCTTGTCCGTCCAGCGCCTGCCGGCAGACGCTGAGCACCGCGACCCAGATCTCCTCCGGCTCGTGCTCCACCCACCCCGGCCGCGGGAAGTGCTGCCCGAACTCCTGGTATCCCCGGCTGACCACCCGCCCGACCTCGTCGACGACCAACGCGGTCACCCCCGTCGTACCGGCGTCGATCGCCAGGACGCTCATCCGCGCCTCGACCCGGGCGTCCAGATCGGCGTACGACGCACTGGTGTGGACCGGGACTGCATCGTGGAGCTCATGGCCCGGCATGCTAGGCGCGTGCCCAGGTACTTCTACGACCTCGAGTTCGGCGACACGACCGGCGAGATCTCGCTGCTCTCGATCGGGATCGTCTGCGAGGACGGTCGGGAGTACGCCGCCGTCTCCGCCGAGGTCGACCCTCTCGCGGTGCACCCCTGGGTGCGGGACAACGTCCTGCCACAGCTGCCGCCCGCCTCGAGTTGGAAGCCGCGTTCGGTCATCCGGGACGAGGTGCAGGCCTTTCTCGGCGAGGAACCGGTCCTGTGGGCGTGGTTCGGCGCCTACGACCACGCCGCGCTGTGCCAGCTGTGGGGGGCGATGCCGGCGCTGCCCCGGGCGATCCCGCGCTGCACCTTGGACGTGCGGCAGCTGTGGGAGCACCTCGGCCGACCGCCGCTGCCCAAGCAGACAGTTGGCCTGCACGACGCGCTCGAGGACGCGCGGCACGTGCGGGTGAAATGGGAGGCGCTGGCCGAGCGGGCGTACCTGCTGGGGTTGGTGATCTGAGGTGTCGTGCGACGCGACTGCCCAGGTCAGGCCGCCTGCTGGACGAGGACCGCGACGGCGTAGTGCAGGTCCAGCCGGTCGCCGCTGGTCTGCGGCGGAAGGGTCCGGGCATCGATCGGTGCGTGCGGGCCCGGATCCTGGGTGCTCAGGGCCTCGATCAGGTCCTGCGCGGGCTGGAACGGCAGGGGTGGCCGGTGCTGGACGGCGATCCCCGCGGCGGTCGAGATGCTCAACCGGCGGTCGGGCAGCAGGACGAGCGCGAAGCCCTCGGCGTGCACCAGGGTGTGGTGGCGCGGGCAGAGCAGGACGAGGTTGGCCAGGTCAGTCGCGCCGCCCTGCCCCCAGGGCGTGACGTGGTGGCCGTGCAGTCGGCGCCGTCGGGTGCAGCCGGCGAACCGGCAACGCTCGCCGTCGATCGTCCCGACCAGCAGGCGCAGTGCCGGGCTCGGGTCGTGCCGGGAGCGGCCCAGGTCACGGGTGGTCAGGTCTTCGGTGGTGAGCGGGCGCACCGGCCCCTCGTCGCAGGTCAGGCTCGCTCCGAGCGTGCCGGGCGGGAGCAATTCGCCGTCGTCGAGCCGCGCCCAGCCCGACAGCGGGTCGATGTGGACCCGCAAGCGCGCTCGTCCGCGCCTCGCCCGCCCCGGTTGATCATCGGCGACGTTGACCAGGTAGCGCTCGCACAGCTGCACCAGCCCTTCGGCATGGGTCGCCCGCGGCACGGACCCCGTCGCAGTCGGTGTGCCCGCGGTCGGTCCCGCTGCGTCTTCCGCGGAAGACTCGGCTCGTCGTACCGATTCGCGCTCGCGGTCAAGGTCGGCCATCGCGTGCTCGAGCGCGGCGATGACGACGGCGCCGCGCTCGGCCGGCAGCCGGATCGTGACGACCAGGGTGCCGTCGTCGTCGTAGCTCAGCCGGGTCCGCATGAGCCAGGCTGCCCGCTCGGGGTCGGCGGCGTCCTCGGACGGCTTGCGCGCGCGACGGACGCCGCGGACCAGCTTCTCCAGCTGGGCACCGGAGGCGTGCCGCGCGCACTCCAGATACGTGGCCTCGTCGTCCGGCGACGCGACGCGGGTGACCGCCCGGACCTGGGTCCAGGACAGCCGCCCGGCGTGGAAGGCGTTGTTGGTCAGCGGCAGGTTCGGCAGGGCGCGGGCGACGCGGACCCGCTCGTGGGCCGCCTTGAGCCCCATGCCGAGCCGCCAGGAGAGCCAGTGCGCGGTGGACAGCAGCCCCGGCCCGAACCACGACCCACGCCGGTCGAGCTCAGCGACGAGATCGATCAGGTGGGCCTCGGCGGCGGCGATCCGGCCGGCCCAGGTGGTGATCTCGTCGGTCAGCTGGTCGTCGGTCAACGCCCTGATGTCGGTCTCCATGTCTCGAAGGTAGGGATGGGGACCGACAGTTCTGTCGGTCGGCACCGGCGCTTCGCTGCGCCCTCCTCAGACCGGGACCAGCACCTCGATGACGACCTGGGCGAGCCCGTCGTAGCCAAGGTTGCGCGACCCGGCGCGCGACATGTCCAGGATGCGGTCGCCGACATACGGGCCACGGTCGTTGACCAGGCAGTTGGTCTCGCGGCCGCCAGAGCTGACGTGCAGGACGGTGCCCAGCGGGACGGCTTTGTTCGCGCAGGTCAGCCGCTCGGGGTCGTACGGCGCGCCGCTTGCCGTCGGCCGGCCGGCGAAACCCGGCCCGTACCAGGACGCGGTCCCGGCTTGCCGCTGCCCACTGCGCGCGTAGCCCGCCGGGATCCCGCTGCCGGTTGCCTCGAGCAGGGCGACGACGGCGGCTTGCGAGGTGGCTGCCGCCCGGGTACGCCGGGACTGGGCCGGCGTCAGCGCGAGGGTGACCGTCGCCGACACCGCATCCAAGGTGGCCTGTTGGGTCCGTAGCTGCGCCTGCAGGGTCGCCATAAGCTGGGCGCCGGTGGCCTGGGTTCCGGTGGCCTGGATGCCGGTGGCCTGCGCATCCGACAGCTGCATCGCGGTGGCGAGCAGCGCGTGCGCGCGGTCCTGGTCGGCGAAGACCTGCGAAGCTTGTGCAAGCAACCTCGCCCGGAACGCGGTCGCCCGCCGACGCAGCTCGACCAGCTCGGTGGATTGCTCGGCGACCGCCTGCACGAGCGAACGGTCGACGGTGAGGGCGGCCTGTTGCCCGCGTCGCTCGAGTTCGCGCAGGTCCGGCTGGGCGATGCCGCGCTGCCAGTCTCCCAGCGGATCGGGGCGCATCCCCATGTAGACCTGCCGGGCGCGTACGTCGAGCCGGTGCTGCGCCCCCTCCCGCTGGGCCGCGAGGCGTTCGAGGCCGACCCGCAGGCCCCCGTCCCGGGCGGCCGCTGTGTCGAGCTGGTCGGCGATGGTCTGGGCGTGGGCGGTCACCGCGGCCAGCTCGGCGGTCAGCCGGGGCAGATCCTCCACGCGCGGCGCCCTGGGCGCGGCGACCCGCTGGGCCAACGCGCTGCGAACAGCCGCGCTTCGGGTCGAGGCGCCGGCCAGCGCGGCCGAACCGGGCAGCACGACGAAGATGGCCAAGCCGGCCACCAGGCACCTCTGGGCGATGCGCACGTTGTCCTCTCGACGCCGACGGCCCCCGTCTTGACCGCCGGTTCCCCGGCCGCGCCGTCGGCGCCCGAGAGATGCCGGCCGGCCGCTCGGCAGTACGGTCGGGCGCATGCGGATCGGTGTGCTCACAGGTGGCGGGGACTGCCCCGGACTCAACGCGGTCATCCGGGCGGTGGTCCGCAAAGGGGTTGAGGTCTACGGACACGAGTTCGTCGGGTTCCGGGACGGCTGGAAGGGCCCCCTTGAGCGCGTCACGATGGAGCTCGGGGTGCCGCAGGTGCGCGGCATCCTGCCCCGTGGCGGGACGATCCTGGGCAGCAGCCGGACCAACCCGATCAAGCTCGACGGAGGCGTCGAGCGGATCCGTACCAATCTCGCCGAGCTCGGCATCGACGCGCTGATCGCGATCGGCGGCGAGGACACCCTCGGCGTCGCGACCCAGCTCGCGGCGGCCGGGCTGACGGTCGTCGGCGTCCCGAAGACGATCGACAACGATCTCGGCGCGACCGACTACACCTTCGGCTTCGACACCGCCGTCCAGATCGCCGTCGACGCGATCGACCGGCTGCACACGACCGCCGAGTCACACCACCGGGCGCTCATCGTCGAGGTGATGGGCCGACATGCGGGCTGGATCGCGCTGCATTCCGGCCTCGCCGGGGGCGCCAACGTCATTCTTATCCCGGAGCGACCCTTCGACATCGACAAGGTCTGCGACTACGTCAAGGCGCGCTTCCAGCGGCACTACGCGCCGATCATCGTGGTGGCCGAGGGGGCCCAGCCCGCCGAAGGCACCCTCGGGTTGGAGCAGGGCGAGCTCGATGCGTTCGGGCACGTGCGGCTGGGCGGGATCGGGCACGTGCTCGAGCGCGAGATCCAGGCCCGGACCGGCTTTGAGTCGCGGCAGACCGTGCTTGGCCACGTCCAGCGCGGCGGCACTCCCACGGCGTACGACCGGGTGCTCGCCACCCGTTTCGGCCTGCACGCGATCGATGCGGTGCACGAGGGCGACACGGGGGTGATGGTGGCGCTGCAGGGCACCGACATCGTCCGGGTGCCGCTCGAGCAGGCGACCCGCGAGCTTAAGACCGTCCCGATCGAGCGGTACGCCGAGGCAGAGGTCTTCTTCGGCTGACCGGGCTGACCGGGCTGACCGGGCTGACCGAGCGACCGGCCATCGGCAGTGCGTCGATCGGGGCGCACCCACAGCGACGTGCCGCGGGCGGTGAGCTCACGGGCGGGGGCAGCCCGACGTGGTGTCGGTCGGCGCGGCTGTGGAGGACGTGCCGGGTCTCCGGCCGGAGCGACCACAACAGCAGGGAAGGGCCGCTTGCGCCAGCGCAGTACGCCGGGTCCGAGCGTGGGCCTCGACTGCTTTGCTGCTCTTCTTGTCGTCGGGCTCCGCGGCTGGGCGTCGCATTAGCCTGACCCTCGTGATCCCTTCGCTGTCCGGCCTCGACACCTGGCGCTCCTTGCCCGCCGCGCAGCAACCGAACTGGCCAGATCCGGCCGCCGTGGCGGCGGTTGGTCGCACCCTGTCGACGGTCCCGCCGCTCGTGCAACCGCACGAGTGCGATGTCCTGCGCGCCCGGCTGGCGGCGGTCGCGCGCGGCGAGGCGTTCCTGCTGCAGGGCGGCGACTGCGCGGAGACCTTCGACGCCAACACGGCCGGGGGGATCCGCGGCAAGGTACTGACGTTGCTGCAGATGGCGGTCGTGCTGACCTACGGCGCGAGCCTTCCCGTGGTCAAGGTCGGCCGGCTCGCCGGGCAGTACGCCAAGCCCCGGTCGACCGATCTGGAAGCCGCGACCGGCTTGCCGTCGTACCGCGGTGACGCCGTGAACGAGTTGCACGGCGACCGCACGCCGAACCCCGAGCGGATGGTGCGGGCCTACGCCAACAGTGCCGCGACGCTCAACTTCATGCGGGCGATGGCACACGACGGCAGCTCCGACCTGCACGCGGTGCACGACTGGAACACCGCGTTCGTGCGCAGCTCGCCGGCCGGCTCGCGGTATGAGGAGCTCGCGACCGACATCGAACGGGCGCTCGCGTTCATGCGGGCTTGCGGTCTGGACCCGGCGCACACGCCGGTCACCCAGGGCACCGAGCTGTATTCGAGCCACGAGGCGCTGCTGCTGGAGTACGAAGCCGCCCTCACCAGGCCGGACGACAACGGGACGGCGTACGACCTGTCGGCGCACCTGGTCTGGGTGGGTGAGCGGACCCGCGACCTCGGCGGCGCCCATGTCGAATTGCTCAGTCGGATCGCGAACCCCGTCGGGGTCAAGCTCGGCCCTTCGGCGACGCCAGCGGACGCTGTCGCGCTGTGCGAGCGGCTCGATCCGGACCGCGTGCCTGGCCGGCTCACAGTGATCACCCGGATGGGCGCCGGGAAGGTTCGTCAGCTGCTGCCGCCGATCGTTGCTGCGGTCGAGACCGCCCGCGGGCCCGGCAGTGTCGTGTGGACCTGCGACCCGATGCATGGCAACACCACCGAGACGGCCAGCGGCTACAAGACCCGGCACTTCGACGACGTGCTGGACGAGGTCCGCGGCTTCTTCGAGGTGCACGCCGCGCTCGGCAGCCACCCTGGTGGGGTGCATGTCGAGCTGACCGGAGACGACGTGACCGAGTGCCTCGGCGGGGCTTACGACCTGACCGACGCCGATCTGGCCGGGCGCTACGAGACCGCCTGCGATCCCCGGCTCAACACTGGACAGTCGATCGAGTTGGCCTTCCTGGTCGCCGAAATGCTGCAGCGGGCTCGCGGGTCGGCGCGCTGATCACCCGGTCGAGCTGAAGACTGCCCGGGCCGAGTGCGTCCCGTCGCGGGCTTGGACGGTGTGCCGCCCGGGCAGATTGGCCGGGTCGTCAGCGGTCAGTGAGGTTGTGAACCGGCCGCGGGCGTCAACCACGGCGTCCGCGCCGGCCCCGGTGGCCCGACCGAGCACATCGCGGTAGTTGACGGTGACGGTGGCCCCCGGTGTCCATCCTCGCCCGGTGACCTGTACGACGGTGCCGTTGGGACCCGAGACCGGAGCCAGCGCGAGCGACAGCGGCTCGGCGATGACGGTCGGCGGCGGCCCGGTCGTGGCCACCGGCGGCTTGGTCGTGGCAGTCGTCGGGGCAGGTGTCGGGGTGATCGTGAAGACGCTTGTCGTGGGCTTTGCGGTCACGACCGGCGGCGCGGCGGTCACGGTCGGCACGGCCGGCAGGGTGCGGACCGGACCGACGCTCGGGGATGGCAGCAGGTCGTTCGCCGACGGCGCGGTGGGGCTGCTCATCAGGTTCGTCCTGAGCCGTT
>JBKJOO010000202.1:0-7199 GCA_046595615.1 Mycobacteriales bacterium
GGCCGGTTCAGGCTGCGATGGGGTGAGGTCCTCGGTCATGGGGACGAGGTTGCCCCGCCTGTCTGGCAGGCGGCTGTGAGCAGGCTGGCAGGGCACGCAACGTGTCCGAGACTCGGCCAAGCCCTCGCCACGACGACCGCTGGCCCGCCCCGGCACGAGTCTGGCTCCGGCGCTGCATCGTGGCGGGCTCTTGACGGGCTCTCGACACGGGACCACCATGTTCCGCAGAGAGCATCCCTGGCGCGCATGACGCAACAACGGAGCAACATGGGACGGGCGACATGACGGTCGACCACGATCAGCCGGGCGTGTACGTGACGCCTGAGCGGCAGCCGTCCAGGTCGCCGGCGGACCCGGTGGGTGGTGACCAGCCGCAGCCGGCCATCTCGGTGCGGCACCTGTGGAAGGTGTTCGGCCCGAAGGCAGCGCAGGTCGCCGGCAGCCCCGAGCTGTGCGCGCTGTCCCGGCGCGAGCTGATGGACCGGCACGGCTGCACCGCCGCCGTGCGCGACGTCAGCTTCGACGTGGCCCCCGGCGAGGTCTTCGTCGTCATGGGTCTGTCGGGGTCGGGCAAGTCAACGCTCGTGCGCTGCCTGACCAGGCTGGTCGCGGCGACCTCCGGGGAGGTCATCATCGGCGGCAGCGACCTGCTGACCGCCGACGACAAGCGACTGCGCGAGTTGCGCCGTAAGAGCTTCGCCATGGTCTTCCAGCACTTCGGCCTGCTGCCCCACCGGCGGGTGCTCGAGAACGTCTCGTACGGCCTGGAGGTCGCCGGGGTCGGCCGGGCGGACCGCGTGCGCCGGGCCCAGGAGGTTGTCGACCTGGTCGGGCTGTCGGGCTATGAGGGCTCCTACCCCGACCAGTTGTCCGGCGGCATGCAGCAGCGGGTCGGGCTGGCGCGGGCCCTGGCCGGTGACCCCGACATCCTGTTCTTCGACGAGCCGTTCTCGGCCCTTGACCCGCTGATTCGTCGTGAGATGCAAAACGAGGTCGTCCGGCTGCATCACGAGGTCGGCAAGACGATGGTCTTCATCACCCACGACCTCAACGAGGCGCTCCGGCTCGGCGACCGGATCCTGATCATGCGCGACGGCAGCCCTGTCCAGTGCGGCACCGGCGACGAGTTGATCGGCGCGCCCGCAGACGACTACGTCCGCGACTTCGTCCGCGAGGTCCCGCGGGCCGGCGTCCTGACGCTTCGCTGGATCATGCGTCAGCCCGGCCCGGACGACGTCCTGGACGGCCCCGAGCTCGGTCCCGACGTCGTCGTGCGCGAGGCGACGCGCGCGGTGCTGGCCGCGGACCGGCCGGTCAAGGTCGTGCGCGACGGTCAGCTGCTCGGCATCGTCGGGCACGAGGAGATCCTGTCGATCATCGCCAACGTCGACGAGACGCGCTGACGTGGCGACCGCGCTGGCGGCTCCCCCGGAGAGGGTGACCAAACGGGTCGCGACCGGCCCGGACACCCGTCGCCGTCGGGCGGGCAAGCGGACCTGGGCCGTTGCCGCTGTCCTGGTCTGGCTCGGCCTCTACGCCCTGCTGAAGGGGCGTGACACGCTCCTGCTCGACCAAGCGGAGCTCACCGGCTTCCACCGCAGCCTCAACGACTTCTCCGACTCCGTCGGAGCCGGCCGCAACACCAACCCGCTGTTCCTGTACGGGTTCAACGAGATCCGGCTCGTCATCGACACCGCGGTGTCGTTCTTGCAGGACCTCATCTCGCGTCCGTCGTACGGCCGGCCCGTGCCCGTCGTGGGTTGGCTTGGCGTGGTGGCCCTGGCGACCTACGTCGCCGCCGCGATCGGCACCTGGCGGGTGGCTGCGCTGACCGCCGCGGGACTGCTGCTGATCGGACTGCAGGGCCTGTGGAACGAGAGCATGGACACCCTCGCGCTGACCCTGTCGGCGGTCGCCGTCTCGTTGCTGCTGGGCATCCCGCTCGGCATCTGGGCAGGGCTTTCCGACCGCGCGCACCGCGTGCTGCTCCCGGTGCTGGACTTCATGCAGACGATGCCGACCTTCGTCTACCTCGCCCCGCTGACGCTGATCTTCCTGATCGGCCCAGCATCGGCGACGATCGTCACCCTCATCTACGCGATGCCCCCGGTCATCCGGCTCACGTCGTACGGCGTGCGCGCCGTCCCCGGCGAGATGGCCGAGGCGGCGATCTCGCTGGGCTCGACCCGTCGGCAGACGCTGACCAAGGTGCTGTTGCCGGTGGCGAAGCGCTCGATCGTGGTCGGGGTCAACCAGACCATCATGGCCGCGCTGTCGATGGTCACCATCGCGGCGCTTATCGACGCCCCCGGCCTGGGCAAGGTGGTGGTCAAGGCCCTGGAGACCCTCGACGTCGGTACGGCGTTCAACGCCGGCCTCGCCATCGTGGTCCTGGCGATCGTCCTGGACCGGGTGACGACCGCCGCGAGCCGGCGTTCCGAGGGCTCGCGGACCCGTGGCCCGGCCGCCGGCCGGCACCGGCGCACCGGCCTCGTCGCCGGCGGCGGCCTGGTGCTCGTCGCGGTCGTGTTGTCCCGCACCTACCTGTGGGCGGCCGAGTTCCCCGGGTCGGTGACGGTCGGCGGCCGGCCGGTCGACATCGGCCTCGGCGCGCGGATCGCCAAGGCCGCGGACACCGCCTCGTCGTACGCCCAGGACCACTTCTCGGTCGTGACCAACGGCCTCAAGGACGGCGTCACGCTGCATCTGCTGAACCCGTTCGAGTCGCTGCTGACCGGCTCGCCCTGGTGGCTGGTCATGGCGGCCCTGGCGACGCTCGCGTTCCTCGCGGCCGGCCGAACCGGCGCGCTCACCACGCTGGTATGCCTCGGGCTGCTGATCGCAACCGGATTGTGGGGCGATGCGATGACGACCCTGGCCTCGACGCTGCTCGCCACCCTGGTCGTGCTCGCGCTCGGCGTTGTCCTCGGGGTCTGGATGGGCCGCAGCGCGCGAGCCGACCGGGCGGTCCGCCCCGTCCTGGACGCAGCGCAGACCATGCCGGCGTTCGTCTACCTCGTTCCGTTCCTGGCGCTGTTCGCGCCGAGCCGGTTCACCGCGATCGTCGCCGCGGTCATCTTCGCCGCCCCGGTTGCGATCAAGATCGTGGCAGACGGGATCCGGGCGGTGCCCGTCGAGACCGTCGAAGCCGCCACGGCCCTGGGATCGACGACCTGGCAGACCATCACCAAGGTGCAGCTGCCGATGGCCCGCCAGGCCCTGACGCTGGCCGCCAACCAGGGCCTGATCTATGTCCTGTCGATGGTCGTCGTCGGCGGTCTGGTCGGCGGTGGCGCGCTCGGCTACGACGTCGTGGCCGGTTTCAGCCGGGGCCCGCTCTACGGCAAGGGCCTGGCCGCCGGCCTGGCGATCGTGCTGCTCGGCACCATGCTCGATCGGGTGACCCAGGCCGCCGCCCGGCGCTCCGGCCCGGTGCCCCGGACCACCTGACCAGACACCATCCGACCCCTCCCGCCACCCGGTGGGGGACAGCTGACCACCTCCGCGGTCATCACTGAGAGGCCCACAACCGTGCGACTGCCAATGCTTGCTTCCCGGCCCAGCCCTGCCCTGCGGACCGGCCTCGCGGTCACGGCGCTCGCCGTCGGCCTGACCGGCTGCGGCGGCGCCAAGATCGGCTCGACCACGGCAGCGGGCACGCCGTCCGCCGCCGGCGCGAAGGCCGCTGCCTGCGGCAACGTTAACCTGGCGGTCAACCCCTGGGTCGGCTACGAGGCGAACGCAGCGGTCATCTCCGAGGTCGCCCAGAGCAGGCTCGGCTGCACCGTGACCAAGAAGGACCTCAAGGAGGAGGTCGCGTGGCAGGGCTTCAGCACCGGTGAGATCGACGCGGTGGTGGAGAACTGGGGCCACGACGACCTGAAGAAGAAGTACATCGAGGGCCAGAAGGTCGCGGTCGAGGTCGGCCCGACGGGCAACAAGGGCGTCATCGGCTGGTTCGTGCCGCCGTGGATGGCGGCGAAGTACCCGGACATCACCAACTCCAAGAACCTCAACAAGTACGCCGACATGTTCAAGACGTCGGAGTCCGGCGGCAAGGGCCAGTTGCTCGACGGGGACCCGTCCTTCGTGACCAACGACGGCGCCCTGGTCAAGAACCTCGGCCTGCACTACAAGGTCGTCTACGCCGGGAGCGAGGCGGCCCTCATCACGGCGTTCCGCCAGGCCGAGGCGCACAAGACGCCGCTGCTCGGCTACTTCTACGACCCGCAGTGGTTCATGTCCGAGGTGCCGCTGGTCAAGGTGAACCTGCCCGCCTACACGACCGGCTGCGACACCAACGCCGAGAAGGTCGCCTGCGACTACCCGCTTTACCAGCTCGACAAGATCGTCAGCAAGAAGCTGGCGGACTCCGGCAGCCCGGCGTACAGCCTCATCAAGAATTTCTCCTGGGCCAACGCGGACCAGAACCTGGTCGCGAAGTACATCGCCGAGGACAAGATGAGCCCCGCCGACGCCGCGAAGAAGTGGATCGCCGCCAACCCCGACAAGGTCAGTGCGTGGCTCAAGACGAGCTGACGACCGCCCGCGGCACGTTGTTCCTGGACGGGGCCTGGGTCGCCGGGTCGGCCGGGGCGACCGCCGAGGTCGTGAACCCCTACGACCAGAGCATCGTGGCCAAGGTCGACCAGGCCGAGGCCGCAGACGTCGACCGGGCTGTGCGGGCAGCCCGGTCGGCGTTCGACACCGGCCCGTGGCCCCGGACCCCCGCCCGCGAGCGTGGTGCGTTGCTGTCGCGCGTCGCGGCGCTGCTGGTCCGCGACCGGGAGGCCATCGCGTTGACCGAGACCCTCGACACGGGCAAGACGCTCGTCGAGAGCCGGCTCGACGTGGACGACGTGGTGGCTGTCTTCGCCTACTACGCCGGTCTCGCCGGCCAGGACGCGGGACGGCTCGTCGACACTGGGCGCACCGAGGTGGTGAGCCGCGTGGTGCACGAGCCGGTCGGGGTCTGTGCGCTGATCACGCCGTGGAACTACCCGCTGCTGCAGATCTCCTGGAAGCTTGCCCCGGCGCTCGCGGCCGGTTGCACCGTGGTCGTCAAGCCCAGCGAGCTCACGCCGCTGACGACCGTCCGGCTCGTCGAACTGCTGGAGGAGGCGGGCGTGCCGCCCGGCACGGTCAACCTCGTCCTCGGCGCGGGTCCCGTCGGGGCGGCCCTCGTCGCCCACGAGGCGGTCGACATGGTCTCGTTCACCGGCGGTCTGGCGACGGGGCAGGCGATCCTGCGCTCGGCGGCCGACACCGTCAAGAAGGTGGCCGTCGAGCTTGGCGGCAACAATCCCAACATCGTGTTCGCCGACACCGACCTCGACACCGTCGTCGACAACGCCCTGACGGCGGTGTTCCTGCACGCGGGCCAGGTCTGCTCGGCCGGTGCGCGGCTCATCGTCCAGGACGAGGTGTACGACGCGGTTGTGGCCGGCGTAGCCGCCGGCGCCGACCGGATCCGGCTCGGCAACGGACTCGATGAGGGCAGCGAGTCCGGGCCGCTGGTCAGCGCCTCCCAGCGGGAGCGGGTCGAGGGCTACGTCGCGTCGGCGCTGGCCGAGGGCGCGCGACTTGTGGCCGGTGGGCGCCGGCCCCACGAGCCTGAGCTCCAGGCCGGGTTCTTCTACCGGCCGACGGTCTTCGCCGACTGCACCCGCGAGATGCGCGTGGTGCGTGAGGAGGTGTTCGGACCGCTGCTGACCATCGAGCGCTTCAGCACCGAGCAGGAGGCGATCACCCTGGGCAACGACACCGTTTTCGGTCTCGCCGGAGCCGTCTGGACCTCCGACGCGGCCCGGGCGCACCGGGTTGCAAGCGCCCTTCGGCACGGCACGGTGTGGATCAACGACTACCACCCCTACGTCCCGCAGGCCGAGTGGGGCGGCTTTGGTCGCTCCGGCAACGGCCGTGAGCTCGGGCCCTCCGGACTGGCGGAGTACCAGGAGAGCAAGCACATCTGGCACAACACCGATCCGAAACCGGCCGGCTGGTTCAAGGGCTGACAGCTCCAGAACGCGCCCCGTTGCGCTGCTCAGGTGGCGGCAGGCACGTGGTCCCGGTGGCGGTAGTAGGCCACGTGCTCGGCCGCCAGCGGCTCGCGTCCGAGGATGAGGTCGGCTGCCCGCTCGGCGAGCATCATGACCGGCGCGTAGATGTTGCCGTTCGTCACGTAGGGCATCGCCGAGGCGTCGGCGACGCGCAGCCCCTGCGTGCCGTGCACGGCCATCGTCTCCGGGTCGAGGACTGCCATCGGGTCGGTGCCCATCCGCGCCGTGCAGGAAGGATGCAAGGCGGTCTCGGCGTCCTTGGCGACCCAGGCGAGGATCTCCTCGTCGGTCTCGACCTGCGGTCCGGGCGAGATCTCACCTCCGTCGTACGGCGAGAGTGCCTGCTGGCGGAGGATCGTCCGGGCGACCCGGATGCACTCCACCCACTCCTTGCGGTCGTTCTCGGTCGACAGGTAGTTGAAGTGCAGTGCAGGGTGCACCGCTGGGTCGGTCGACACGATCTTCAGCGTCCCGCGGACGTCGGAGTACATCGGCCCGATGTGGACCTGGTAGCCGTGCCCGCCGGCCGGCATCGTCCCGTCGTAGCGCACGGCGATCGGCAGGAAGTGGAACATCAGGTTGGGGTAGTCGACGTCGTCGTTGCTGCGGGCGAAGCCGCCTGCCTCGAAGTGGTTCGTGGCCCCGAGACCGGAGCGCAGGAACAGCCACTGGGCCCCGATGAACGGCGCCCGCCACTTCTTCATGCCCGGGGCGATCGACACCGGCTGGGTGCAGGCGTGCTGGATGTAGACCTCGAGGTGGTCCTGCAGGTTGGCCCCGACGCCTGGCAGGTCGACGACGACCTCGATGCCCAGCGCCCGCAGGTCCTCGGCGCTCCCGACCCCGGACAGCTGCAGCAGCTGCGGGGTGTTGATGGCCCCGCCCGAGAGCACGACCTCGTCGGCGTACGCCCGCTTGGCCGGACCGCGACCGTGGCGGTACTCCACGCCGACCGCGCGCGTGCCCTCGAACAGCACTTTCGTGACGAAGGCGCGGGTCTTCAGGGTCAGGTTGGACCGGGAGAGCACCGGGTGCAGGTAGGCCCGGGCGGCGCTGAGCCGGCGGCCGCGGTGCAGGTTGCGGTCGAACCGGCCGAAGCCCTCCTGCCGGTAGCCGTTGACGTCGTCGGTGCGCGCGTGG
>JBKJOO010000344.1:0-13066 GCA_046595615.1 Mycobacteriales bacterium
GTTGCGGATGATCCACTCGCGGGTGGTGTGGATGTTGCGGCCGGTCGACAGGTCCATCACCGTGTCAGCGCCCCAGCGGGTCGCCCACGTCATCTTGTCGACCTCCTCCTCGATCGAGGAGGCCACCGCGCTGTTGCCGATGTTGGCGTTGATCTTGACCAGGAACCCACGACCGATCGCCATCGGCTCGGCCTCGGGGTGGTTGACGTTGAGCGGCAGGACGGCCCGGCCCCGCGCCAATTCGTCGCGGACGAGCGCCGGCGAACAGCCCTCGCGCAGCGCGACGAACTCCATCTCGGGGGTGATCTCACCGCGCCGGGCGTAGGCCAGCTGCGTCACGGTCCGGCCCGGCAGCGCCCGCAGCGGCCGGCGCGTCCCGGCGAAGACGCTGTCGAGGTTTCTCGTGTCGTGGGCCTTCAGCCCGTTGTCGACCGGCTGGACCACTCGCCCGGCGTACGACGTGACATCGGCGCGCTCGCTGATCCAGGACTCCCGCAGCGTGGGCAGGCCAAGCCGGATATCGGTGCGCAGCTCGGCGTCGGTGTAAGGGCCGGAGGTGTCGTAGAGCACGACGCTGTCGCCGGTGGACAGGACCACCTCGCGCATCGGGACCCGCAGATCCGGTCGGCTGCCCTGCAAATAGGTCTTGCGCGACCCGGGAAAGCTGGTGCCGCTGGTGGTTTCGGTGTCGGAGACGGCCGTCATGCGGTTCCTCCCTACGCCGGTGCGAACCGGGTCAGGTGCGAACGGTCGGCGACGGAGCTGCTGGTCGCCCTCTCAGTGCCCTTCCGGCACTCCCGCGGTGGATGCGACGACCCTAACGCGTGAGCACCGACCCGAGCGCATCGAGCAGCCGGTCGCCGCTGTCGTCGTCGCGGACGGCGGTGCGCCAGTGCTCGGCGGTCAGACCGGGGAACGTGTCGCCCCGGCGTACGGCGATCCCCTCCCGGCGCAGTGCTTGTCGTACGTCGGGGCGACCGGGCACGCGGCACAGCAGATAGGGCGCCTGACTGCCCGGCGTGACCTCGACCCCGAGATCGAGCAGCCCCCGCTCGAGCCGGTCCCGAGCCGCGATGAGCCCGCCGGTCTCGCGCCGGGCCATCGCGACCGGGCCGCGGGCCAGGCACGCGTCCAGCGCGGTCAGGGCGGGCGTCGAGACCGACCAGAGCGGTTGGGCGTCGCGCAGCAGCGCCACCATGGGCGGCTCGGCGAGCAGGTAGCCGACCCGCAGGCCGGCCAGCGCCCAGGTCTTGGTGAGGCTCCGGACGACGACCAGGCCGGGCAGGTCCGCGCGGCCGGCGAGCGAGACCGGCTCCCCCGGGACGGCGTCCATGAACGCCTCGTCGACCACGACCGTGCGGCCCGGCCGGCACAGCTCGGCGAGGCGCTCGTGCACCACCCCCGTCGGGTTGGTCGGGTTGCCGACCACGACCAGATCGGCCTGCTCGGGCACCTGCGCCGGATCCAGGACGTACGGCGGGTCGAGGACGAGCCGGTGCACCTGGTGCCCTGCTGCGCGAAGGGCTGCCTCGGGCTCGGTGAACGACGGGTGCACACACATCGCGTACGCCGGGGCAAGGGCGCGGGCCAACAGCACGAACGCCTCCGCCCCACCGGCGGTGACCAGCACTTCACCGGGGTCGCGGTCGTGCCGGCGGGCGACCGCATCGGTGGCGAGCGTCACGTCGGGGTAGGCGGCGAGGCGGTGCAGGGAGCGCTCGAGGCGGCTGATCAACCACGGCGGCGGGGCGTCGCCGCGGACGTTGACGGCGAGGTCGAGCAGGCCTGGGGCGAGCTCGGCGTCGCCGTGGTGGCGGAGCGGATCCATCAGTGCGGGTGCGGGTGGGCCGGGTCGTCCGGGTGGTCGTGCGGGGTCTGCGGCGCCCCGAGCTTGCCCTCGAAGCCGGGCAGGGCGGTGCGGTAGACGCAGGTGTCGCAGTTCATCCGCAGGTCACCGCCGCCGATCTCGTGCCAACGCACCCCGACCAGCTCGGCAAGCCGGGCGCTCGGGCCGATGAGATCGGCTGTCAGCACCTCGATGTCGGGATGGGTCGCGGCCCACCCGGATGCCTGCTCCACGATCCGGTCGGGAAGCACCCCGGCGAACAGGAAGTACGGTAGGACGACGACCCGGCGGTAGCCGAGCAGCGCCGCCCGGTCGAGGCCGGCCGGCACCGACGGTTGGGCGAGGCTGATGAACGCCGTCTCGACCGTCCCGATGCCCCGACCCTCCAGCAGCAGGCGGGCGGTCTTGGCGACCTCGGCATTGGCGTCGGGGTCGGTGGCGCCGCGGCCGACGAGCACGACGGCAGTGTCCTGCCAAAGATCATCCGCTATGGCCGAGCGCAGTCGGTCGGCGAGATCGGTCAGCAGCAACGGCTGCGGACCGAGCGGCCGGCCGTAGCGGAAGGACAGACCCGGGTGGCGGCTGCGTTCGCGGGCCAGCGCCGCCGGGATGTCGCCCTTACTGTGCCCGGCGGCGACGAGCACGAGCGGCACGACGTCGATGCTCCGGTGCCCGGCGGCGACCAGTTTGCCGACCGCGTCCTGGATCGGCGGCGGCGCCAGCTCGAGGAAGCCACCCTCGACGTCGTGCTCGGGATGGGCGAGCCGGACCCGGTCGACGAGGGCGGCGAACTGCTCGACGCCAGGGCCGCTCTTGGTCCCGTGGCCGACGATGAGCAGGGCGCTCATCCGGTGTACAGCAGAGCATTGAGGGCTGCGGCGGCCACGGCGGACCCACCTTTCTCACTGAGGTTGGACACGGACGGCAGGCCGCTGTCGCGCAGGGCCAGTTTGCTCTCGGTAGCGCCGACGAAGCCGACCGGAAGGCCGATCACGAGGGCTGGGTCGACCTCGAGCGAGATCAGCTCGAACAGCGCCGTGGGGGCGCAGCCGACGACCCAGACCGCTCCGGGGCCGACCTCGTCGTAGGCCATCCGCACCGCGGCGGCGGACCGGGTGAGCCCACCGGCGGCGACCGCCTCGCGGACCCGGCAGACGACGTCGCGGCTGGTGATGCCGGCGGCGACCATCTGGACGTCGGCGACGACCGACGCGCCCGACTCCAGCGCGGCCCAGCCACGCTCGAGGGCCGCCTCGTCGCAAACGAGATCGCTTGCGTAGCCGAGGTCGGCGCTCGCGTGCACGACCCGCTCGACGACGGCGCGGGTCAGCGGCGCGAGGTGGGTCAGGTCGACCCGGGACCGCAGGATCGCGAACGACTCGACCTCGATGGCGTGCACCAGCTGCCGGCTCACCCGAACCACTCCAACCGTTCGCGCAGCCGGACGACCTCGCCGACGACCGTCGCGACCGGGGCCTTGAGCCCGGCCGCGTCGACGTCGTCGGCCAGGTGTTCCAGCGTGCTGACGACGACCCGCTGGTCCGCGGTCGTGCCCTGCTCGATGCAGGCCGCCGGCGTCGTCGCCGACCGGCCGTGCCGGATCAGCCCTTGGCAGATGGTCGGCAACCGGTCGTGTCCCATCAGGATCACCAGTGTCCCCGGCCCGGTCGCGAGCGCCTTCCAGCGCACCGAGCTGCCGGGGTCGTCCGGATCGAGGTGGCCGGTCACGATGCAGACATCCTGGGTGTAGCCACGAGCCGTCACCGGAATCCCGGCGTACGCCGGGGCGGCCATCGCGCTGCTGATGCCTGGCACCACCTCGAACGAGATGCCCGCTGCGACAAGGGCTTCGGCCTCTTCGCTACCCCGGCCGAAGACGAACGGGTCACCGCCCTTGAGGCGGACCACCCGCTGGCCCGCCTTGGCGTGCTCGACGAGTTGGGCGTTGATCTCCTCCTGACGGGGTGCGGTGCCCGTCCAGCTGGTCTTGCCGACGTCGATGATGGTCGCGTCATCGCGCACATGTGCCAGGACGCCCGGCCCGACCAGGCGGTCGGTGAGCACCACGTCGGCCTCGCCGAGCAGCTGTGCGGCCTTCAACGTCAGCAGCCCGGGATCGCCCGGACCGGCGCCGACGAGCGCCACGGTTCCGGGCTTCACACCAGCTCCCACACCGCGTCGGCCGGGCAGACCTCGACGCATTCGCCGCAGCTCGTGCAGCGGTCCTCGCGCACGACCAGGGGGAGCGCCGCGACGATCGCGTGCTCCGGGCAGGTGAGCAGGCACGCGCCGCAGGCCGTGCAGTCCGAGGTGATCAGATATGCCACGTGTAGCCCCTGGGAGTGACGAAACGCCCTGCCACGAGCCGACTCTGGGACGAGCCAACGACGACGCAGGCCAACATCGTGACCTGCTCCACGTCGAGCTCACCCAGGGTCGTCACGACGACGGTCTCGGTGGCGCGGGACGCATCGGTGACGATGCCGACCGGGGTCGTCGCAGGCCGGTGCTCCAGCAGCATGGTGACCGCCTTGGCCAGCTGCCAGTCGCGACCGCGGCTCCTCGGATTGTAAAATGTGACCACGAGATCGCCCTCGGCCACGGCCCGGACCCGCGCCTCGATCGCCGGCCACGGGGTGTGCAGGTCCGACAACGAGATCGACGCGTGGTCGTGCCCCAGCGGGGCGCCGAGCAGGTTGCTCGCCGCCAGCGCCGCAGTGATACCCGGCACCCCGACGACGTCGATGTCGGCGCCGGCCGCCTCCAGGGCCGGTGAGGCCATCGCGTAGACGCCGCTGTCACCGGAGCCGATCAGCGCCACCGCGTGGCCCAGTTGAGCCTCCGACACGGCACTGTTGGCCCGCTCCTGCTCCTGACCGAGGCCGGTGATGAGCATCCGGGTGCCGGGTCGGGCCAGGTCACGGACCTGCTCGACGTACTGGTCCAGGCCCACCCAGACCGACGCGCGGCGCAGCTCGGTGGCGGCCCGCGGGCTGAGCAGGTCGCGCGCCCCGGGGCCGAGCCCGACCAGGGCGAGCCGCCCGCGGGGTCGGATCCGGGCGACCGCGACGGTCGCCATCGCGCTTTTCGCTTTCGGCACGATCAGGTCGCCCTGCAATGAAGCGGCGGCCTCGGCGACACTCGGCGTGCCGATCGCGGCCAGCGGCGCAGCACTCGGGTTGGGCACCGCCACTGCCGCGAGCACCTCGCTGTCGTACGCCGTGAGCGGCCAGCCGCGCCGGCGTGACAACTCGACAATGCCTGGCTCGTCGACTTTCACGGTCGCGGTGGCGAGCCCCTTGATGCTGCGCATCGAGAGCCCGGCGTCGGCGAGGGTGCGTTCGAGCAGCTCCTCGATCTCCTCGGCCGTGACGCCCCTGGAGGCGCCGACCCCGACGACCAGCGACGGCGGGCGCAGGATCGCGGTGAGGGAGTCAAGGCCAAGCAGCCGGTCGGTGACCGCGAGCACGTGCTCACCGTCGGCGCCGACCGGCAGCGGCGGGAGCGGCCAGACCGCGTCCGTGTCGAGGCGCACCGGCTCCCCGTCGAGCAGCGCCCGGCTGACCGCAGCGACCGCCCCCTCGACCGGCCAGCCGAGGGTGTCCAGACCCGGCAGCCCGGTGGCATCGGTGGCGGTCGTGACCACCGGTTGGGCGCCGAGGAGGTCGGCGACTGTCGCCGCGAGCTCGTTGGCTCCGCCGCCATGACCGCCGAGCAGCGCGACCGCGAACTGCCGGCCCTCGTCGACGCACACGACGCCGGGGTCCGCGGCCTTGCCCTGCAGCAGCGGGGCCACGAGTCGCACGACCGCACCGGTGGCAAGGAACACGACGAGGCCGTCGCAGTCCTGCCAGGCCCGCGGCAGGTCGCCCAGGGCGTAGTGCCGCGTGTCCGGGAGCGCCTGCTGCAGCAGCTCGGCGGCCGAACGACCCGAGGCAGTGACGGACAGCAGACCGATCGTCATGGGCGGGTCCCCCACAGCACGAGCACCGGGTTGGTGGCGGCCAGCCCGGTGGCCGTGCCAAGCGGGCGCAGGCGGGCCACGGAGAGCTGCGCGCCATCCACGAGGTAGGGCGAGAGTGCCTGCTGCACAGCCGAAAGCCGGTCGAGAGCGGCGAGGGCGACGACGACGACCCGTGGCCCGCGGGCGACCGAGGCCGAGATGATCGCTGCGACGTCGGCGCCGCCGCCGCCCACGAACACCGCGTCGGGGTCGGGCAGGCCCGCCAGGACCTCGAGCGCCGAGCCCTGCACCACCTGCAGGTCAACCGCATGTGCGGCTGCGTTGGCCTCGATCTGCTCGGTCGAGCCCCGCTCGACGGCGACGACCGCTGCGCCGAGCCGGGCGCACTCGACCGCGACGGACCCGCTGCCCGAGCCGACGTCCCACACGAGGTCACCCAGCCGCGGTCCGAGCCGGGCCAGCACCACAGCCCGCACCTCGGCCTTGGTCAGCATCCCGTCGCGGTGCGCGAACGCCTCATCGGGCAACGCCCACCCAGCCGGCTGCCCCCGACCGGCCAGCCAACCTCGGTCCGCGGCGACGGCCCGGTCGAGATCGACTGACAGTACGACGTTCAGCGGTGACCAGGCTGGGTGCTCCGCCGCCTGGGCCGGCGCGAGCCAGGTGCACCGCTCCCCCGGCGTACCGAGGTCCTCGGCGACGAACAACCGACGGCGGTGGCCGATCAGCGCGGCGCCGAGCTCGGCCGGTCCGGCTCCGGGGGCGGTGAGCACCGCGACCTTGGGATGCGCCTTGCAGGCGTTGACGGCCAGCCGCAGGTCCCGGCCGTGCGCGCTGGCCACCACCGCGTCGTCCCAGGGCAACCCGGCGCGGGCGAAGGCCCAGGCGACCGACGACACCGCGGGCAGCACGTCCGGCTCGACGCCTGCGGACCGAAGCACGCGCACCGGGCCGAACAGTCCCGGGTCGCCGCTGGCCAGGACAACAGCCTCCCCGTCATGCTCGCGGGCGGCATGGGCCACCGCCCGGACATCGCCAATGATCATCCCGTCGGGCACCCCGAGTGCGGCCAGATGCCGCTCCCCGCCGGCCACCAGAGTCGCGGCGTCGAGCCGGGCCCGGGCCTGCGGCGACAGCGGCGAGCCGTCGATGCCCAGGACGGTCACGCCACCCACGACGCCTCCGTCGCGGCGACGCACCGCGCGCCGGCCGGGTCGACCAGCGCGACCCGCGCGGTGAGCCCGGAGAACCGCGTCAGTACGTCGGCGACGGCCGTGCACAACCGGTCACCACACTCGCGCAGCACGCCGGCCTGTTCCCACAGCTCGTAGGCGTGCCGGGCAGTGTTGGCCTGCTGGACAGCCGGTTTGAGGCCAATCGGAGTCATCGCGGCGAGCACCGAGAGATCCACCTTGCTCTTGGTGTAGTGCGTCATCAGCACGCCGCCGGCAAGCTTGGTGAGTTTGCCGGCCATGCCGACGAAGATCACGTCGGTGAGACCGTCCGACACCGCCTGGCGCAGCGCCGCGCCGGTGAAGTCGCCGACCTCGACGAAGCAGACCTCCGGCAGGTCCGGCAGCAGCCGCATCGCGGCCTGCTCGGTGCGGCCCCCGGTCGCGAGGACGAGCGTGTCGAGGCCCTGGGCGGCCATCACCGACACCGCCTGCACGACCGAGGCCCGCCAGGACTCGGTCGAGAACGGCCGGACGATGCCCGTCGTACCGAGAATCGAGATGCCGCCGAGGATGCCGAGCCGCGCGTTGGTCGTCTTCCTGGCCCGGCGCTCGCCGTCGGGGACCGAGATGACGACCCGCACGCCGCGGTCGCCGACGGCCTCGTGCACCGCCGCAAAGATCATCTCGCGGGGTACCGGGTTGATCGCCGGGCCGCCGACCTCCAGACCCAGCCCGGGCTTGGTGACGACCCCGACACCCACGCCCCCCTCCAGCGCGTACGCCGGGGCCCAGCTGACCGTTGCGGTGAGGTGCGCGCCGTGGGTGACGTCCGGGTCGTCGCCGGCGTCCTTGACCACAACGGCCTCGGCTCGCTCGGCCTCGATGTCGCAACGCTCGACCGGGAACGAGACCCGCTGCCCCGCAGGCAGTCCAACCTCGACGCTCACCTGCCGCTGCTGGGTGGCGAGGGCCGTGACCGCCGCCTTGGCCGCAGCTGCGCTGCAGGTACCCGTCGTCCAACCCGAACGCAGCGCCTTGGTGCGCACCCGGGCGGTGCGCGGCAGGGACGGCTCGCGCAGCTCCGGTGGCTCGCTCACCGCTGCTCCTGGACCAGCGCGCGGTCCCGGGCCTTCAGTTCGGCTCGGGCTGCGGCACTCTCGACCTTGCGGTGCTCGTGGAAATGCCCGGGGTGGTAGAGGTGCGAGCGCGTCCCGCCGGCCGCCAGCGCCGGGCCGACGAGGACCATCGTGTGCTTGTAGAGCTTGTGCTCCTTGACCTTCGCGGCGAGCTCGCCGAGCCGGCACTCGAAGATCAGTTCGTCCGGCCAGGTCGCGGCATAGGCCACGACGCAGGGCGTGTCCTCGTCGTACGTCCCGGCGGCGAGCAACTCGTCCTGCAACTGCTTCGTGCGCGCCGCGGACAGGAACAACGCCATCGTCGTGCCGTGCGCGGCGAACGACCGGACCGTCTCGCGCGACGGCATCGGCGTCTTGCCGCCCTCGAGCCGGGTGAGCACTACCGACTGGGCGATCTCGGGGATCGTCAGCTCGCGCTGCACGATGGCCGCCACCGCGCTGAAGCTGCTGACCCCTGGGATGACCTCGGTCGCGAGGCCCAGCAACGTGCACAACTCGTGCTGCTCCTGGGTGCCGCCCCACAGCGCTGGGTCGCCCGAGTGGATCCGGGCGACCCGCAGGCCCTCGCGGGCGGCCCGCTCGTAAAGGTGGGTGATGCCCTCCATCGAGTGTTCGGCAGAGTTGACGACGACCGCGCCGGGCCGGACATGCGCAAGCACGTCCTCGTGCACGAGTGAGGCTGCCCAGATGACGATGTCGGCCTCGGCGATGCGCTGCGCCGCCCGCAGGGTGAGCAGGTCTGCTGCCCCTGGACCGGCCCCGACAAAGGAAACCAGCCCAGTCACAGTTTCCCTCCACGGGATGTACGCCGGGCCGGTGCGATCACCGTCGACAGATAGGGAGCGACCTCCGGCACCGGGCCGAGCTGCTCGTCCGGCAGCCCGAGGGCAGCGCCGAAGACGGCCTCGTCGAGCCGCCCGTGCCGGGCCAGCACCTCGCGGATGGCGGCCATCTGCCGGCCACCTTTGTAGGCCACCACGCTGTCGAAGTTGGTGATGGCCTCCTCGAAGGCCGCGATGCCGGCGGTCAGCGGCAACAGCGCGAGGGACTCGGTGCCCTCGCAGAGCACGGTGCCGGACCGCGCGGCGAGGTCCTGCATCGCCGTGATGCCAGGCACAGTGGCGATCTCGACCGTCGGGACCCGCTCGCGAACAGCATCGGCGAGATAGGTGAACGTGCTGTAGACGTTGGGATCGCCGATGGTCGCGAAAGCCACGGACCGGTGGTCCTGCAGCACCTCGGCGACCCGGTCGGCGGCCGCCTCCCACGCGTCCCGACGGGCGGGGGTCGCCCCACCGCGATCGTCCAGCGCAAAGATCAACCGCTCGATCCGATCGTGGTCGACATGCGCCCGGACGGTCGCCTCGGCCCGGCCCTGCTCCACCGGGTCCATCACCGGCACGACGACGAGGTCGGCCTCGCGCAGGACGCGGACCCCCTTGACGGTCACCAGCTCCGGGTCACCCGGGCCGACACCGACCCCGGTCAGACGCATGCGTCCACGAACCTCTCCGCCGCGCCCTCGACCCCGGCCCAGTGCAGGTGCAGGTAGGACGCGTGGACGCCGCCGAGCACGTAGCCTTCGCCGCTGCCCCACGCCGCGGCGCCGGTGCCGGTGACCTGGGTGCGGTGGAATTCGTGCCCCACGACAGGGCCGTGGGCGAGCCAGCTCGGCGTGGCTGGTTCGGCGTGGCGGTAGCCGAGGGTGAGCTTCGGGGTCATCTGTCCGTCGGCGGGCAGCACCCCGCACATCGGTCGCCCGTCGAGGGTCTGACACAGGTAGAGCAAGCCGGCGCACTCGGCGCTGACCGGGGCGCCGGTCGCCGCGAGCCGACTGACGTCGGCGCGCAACTCGTCGTTGGCACTGAGTTGTTCGGCGTAGACCTCCGGGAAACCACCGCCGAGCACGAGGCCGGCGGTGCCCTCGGGCAGCGCCCGGTCGCGGAGCGGGTCGACGACCCGGACGTCGGCGCCGGCCGCGTCGAGCAACTCGGCGGTCTCGGCGTAGGAGAAGGTGAAGGCCGAGCCACCGGCGACCGCGACGACCGGGCGGGAGCTCCGTTCGATCCGGCTGGGCACCCAGGGCCTTGCCACGAGATCCCGGGCGGAGCATGCGATCTCGAGCAGCGCATCGACATCCAGCGCGTGGCTGCACAGCTCACCCAGTCGACGTACGCTGGTCAGGGCTTCGGGCGCGCGCTCGGCGACCGGCACCAGCCCGAGATGGCGGCTGGGCGTGGCGACGTCGGCATCGCGTCGCAGCACGCCGAGCACCGGCGCGAGTCCGCTGAGCGCCTGGCGCAGCAACTGCTCGTGCCGGTCGCTCGCCACCCGGTTGAGGATCACCCCCGCGAGGCGCAGATCCTCGTCGTAGGAGGCGAACCCGTGCACGAGCGCGGCGACCGACCGGCTCATCGAGGAACCGTCGACCACGAGGACGACGGGGGCGTCCAGCAGGTGGGCGACGTGCGCGGTCGAGCCGTACCCGGTCGCCCCTTTCCCGTCGTACAGGCCCATGACGCCCTCGACGACGGCGATGTCGGCGCCGGCCGCACCGTGCAGGAACAGCGGCGCGACGAGGTCCTCCCCGACGAGTACCGGGTCGAGGTTGCGGCCGGGCCGGCCGGTCGCGAGGCCGTGGTAGCCCGGATCGATGTAGTCGGGGCCGACCTTGTGCGGCGAGACCGCAAGGCCGCGTGCCCGCAGTGCCGCCATCAGGCCGGTCGCGACGGTGGTCTTGCCAGCGCCGCTGCTCGGTGCGGCGATGACCAGCCGCGGGACGCTCGCCACGTCGACCCGCCGGTGATCACGGGCGGGCGGTCGCCCAGGGCTCACCATTCGATCCCCCGCTGGCCTTTCTGGCCGGCATCCATCGGGTGTTTGATCTTTGTCGTCTCGAGCACCAGATCGGCGGCCGCGATGAGCCGGGGGTCGGCGTCGCGGCCGGTGATGACGACATGCTGGGTGCCCGGGCGGTTGGTCAACGTCTCGACGACATCGTCGACATCGACCCAGCCCCAGGCCATCGGATAGGTGAACTCGTCAAGGACGTAGAAGCCATAGGTCTGCGCGGCGAGATCACGCTTGACCTGCGCCCAGCCCTCGCGGGCATTGGCGGCATGGTCGTCGTCGGTCCCCTGCTTGCGGGTCCAGGACCAGCCCTCCCCCATCTTGAACCACGCGACGCTGCCGCCCTCGTCGCTGGCACCGAGGACCCGCAGGGCCGCCTCCTCCCCGACCTTCCATTTGGCGCTCTTGACGAACTGGAAGACCCCGATCGGCCAGCCCTGATTCCAGG
The DNA here is from genome assembly GCA_046595615.1 of Mycobacteriales bacterium. Classification (GTDB taxonomy): domain Bacteria; phylum Actinomycetota; class Actinomycetes; order Mycobacteriales; family SCTD01; genus JAYSQK01. The sequence continues at coordinate 11,420 of JBKJOO010000344.1, forward strand.
CGCGCAGGGCGAGCCCGAAGGCAGCGGTGCTCTTGCCCTTCATCGCGCCGGTGTGCACGACCAACAGCGCGCGATTGCGCCGCTGCCGGGTGGTCAGACCGTCCTCGGGAACCGACTCGGGCACGCCCTGGGGGCTCATGCGGCCCGCACCACGGCCGTGAGCGTCTCGGCCGACAGCTCCTCCATCCGCAGGGCCAGTCCACCAAGCTGTACGCCGAGCCGGGCGGCGAGCCCCAGCCGGACCGGCCCGCTCTCGCAGTCCACGACAACGAAGGCCGCACCGGAGCGGGCCAGGTGCGCGGCGGCCAGCTCGGGCGCCGGGCCGCTCGTATGGCGGCCGTCGGTGACGACCACGACCAGCGCCCGGCGGGCAGGATCACGGACGGCCTCGACCCGGAGCACCTCCGCGGCCCGCAGCAGGCCGGCCGACAGCGGCGTGCGGCCGCCGGTCGGCAGCTCGGTCAGCCGGGTCGCGGCCGCATCGACCGACGAGGTCGGCGGCAGGACCAACTCGGCTCCTGCCTGCCGGAAGCTGATCAGGGCCACCTTGTCGCGCCGCTGGTAGGCGTCGAGCAGCAGCGAAAGCACTGCTCCCTTGACGGCGCTCATCCGCTGCCGCGCAGCCATTGAACCGGATGCGTCGACGACGAACAGCACCAGATTTCCCTCGCGGCCCTCGCGAACAGCCTCGCGAAGATCGGTCGACCGCAGTACGACACCGGCGCCGACCCGACCGCGCCGGAGCTGGTGGGGCGCAGCCGCGCGCAGGGTGGCGGCGAGGTGCAACGAGACGAGCCGGCCGTGCTGGCTGCGTTCACCGGTGAGCCGGCCGGACCCGCCCTCGGCGCGGGACCGCCGACCGGCCGCGCCGACCCGCCGGTTCACCCCCGGCACCCGCAGGGCAATCGGTGTGAAGACCTCCCCGGGCGTCGCGGCCGCGCGCGTGCCGGCGAGCTCCGGCTCGGCCGGCCGGGCGCCGGTATCACCCGCCGCGGGCTCACCGGGGGGACGCTTGGCCCGGGCGCCGGGACCCCCGCCGTCCGGGCCGTCGCGGTCCGGGCCGTCGCCATCAGGGCCGTCGCCATCAGGGCCGCCGTCACCGAGGCCCACGCGGTCCGGCCGGTCCTGACCGACGCCACCCGCACCCGGGCCGCTGTCCTCGGGCGGCACGCTGTCGAGTGCGTCCTGCAGCTGCTGCTCGTCGAGCCCCGGCGCCTCGAATGGCGTCCGCCGGCGCCGGTGCGGCAGCGCGAGCCGGGCCGCGGTCCGGACGTCGTCGGTCGTCACCGCATCGCGGCCGGCCCAGGCCGCCAGCGCGATCGAGGCCTTCGCGGTGACCAGGTCGGCCCGCAACCCGTCGACGTCGAACGCCGCGCACAGGGTGGTGATCTCGCGCAGGGCGTGATCACCGAGCAACACCGCCGGCAGCCGCTCCCGGGCCAAGATGATCTTTGCTGCCAGCGCGGAGTCCGGCTCGGCGTACATCGCGGCGAAGCCCGCCGGGTCGGCCTCGTAGGCCAGCCGGCGGCGGACCACGTCGGCCCGTTCGGCCGGGTCGCGGGTTGCCGCGACCTCGACGGTCAGCCCGAACCGGTCGAGCAGCTGCGGCCGCAGCTCGCCCTCCTCCGGGTTCATCGTGCCGACCAG
>JBKJOO010000364.1:0-2832 GCA_046595615.1 Mycobacteriales bacterium
CCCGGCAAGGTCGCGTTGATCTCCGGTGGTGGCTCCGGGCACGAGCCGTTGCATGGCGGGTTCGTCGGCCTCGGCACAGGCGGCGTCGAGCATGCCGAGGCCGACGAACCCGCCATGCAACGGCTCGTGCCCGGAGCCACCACCGGAGATCAACGCGACCTTGCCGGGCCGGGTGGGTGTACTGCGATAGATGATCTTCAGGTCGTGGTCGATGCGCAGCTCCGGGTGGGCGACAGCCATCCCGAGCAGAGCCTCGGACACAACGTCGTTCGGGTTGTTGATGAGCTTTTTCACTGTGGGCTCCAGATCAGGGACCCAGCAGCACCTCATTGACTGCCGCAGCCCTGGCGAACGTACGGGCGCGACAGGCTTGTTGTCGATCCCTTCCGCGCGCGGTCTGAAGGCAGCAGCGATCGTGGACTGGTGGGCGGCCTGCGGCAGCGGTCCTGGGCAGTGCCCGACGCCCCTGTGCATGAGCGCAAAGAGCACAGCCTGGCGATGTTCCGGCGGCAGTAGGCCGGGTCGCCGGCGGTGCTGGGCGACCGGCTTGTGCTCAACCAGGTGCACTCCGCGACGTTCGGAACGCGCACCGTGCTGGCTGTGCGCTGTGTGAGCGAGCTGGGCCCTGGACGGGCAGTACGACCTCGTGCTGGTAACTGTCCGCGCCCAACAGCTCACAAGCACCTTTTCGGTTCTGCTCGCCATCAAGGACGGATCAGACGCCCGGATCTTCGGCAACACCGCCGACCACGTAGCCGAAATCACCGCGGCGCTTGGCAGCCGCGCCCTGTTCGGCGTTCCCGCCGCCGGCGGTGTCCGGGCCGGGCCGGTCGTCACGTACGCGCTGATCAGTCAGCAAAAGACGATGTTGGATGGTTGAGCCCGACTGAGGTGGCCCGGCGTCAGGGTGCAATGCACGGAGCGCTGACCTCGACCGCAGTGGTCGGGCGTTGACAACAACCCACCAGCCTGATAACTCGGATGACGACTCTTGACGCCGTTTCAACACGGTGAGCTCTCATGGTGGCGGCGCCTGCGCACGACCGGAGTCATCGGCGCGCAGCGTCGCGCGCCACTGGGAGGCACAGTGATGAGCACTCGAAGAAGCTCAGGATGGGACGCCGCCGGGGGCCATGGCCGGCGAAGGTATCGACGCCGAGCGGGGTTGGTCAGCGCGGTCGCGATCTGCCTCGGCTTGGCCGTCCTGGCGCCGCCGCTCGGCGCCACGGCGTCGGCCTCCGAGCGTGGTGACGGCTTCCGGCAGGTCAACCTCGTGTCAGACCTGCCCGGCCTGGCCAAGGTGCTCGATCCTGCGGTGAAGAACCCGTGGGGCATCGCGATGGGTCCCTCGACCCCGCTCTGGGTAAACAACAACTTCAACCCCGCCTTCGACTTTAACAAGCCGGTGGCGGCCGCTCTGCTGACGAAGATCACCCTGTACCGCGGCGAGAACGGCAAGGACCCGTTCAGCAAGGTCCGCCTCGAGGTGACTGCCTCCGCGCCGACGGGCATCGTGTTCAACCCGACCGCGCAGTTTGCGATCAACCAGGGCGGCACGATGACGCCGGCCCGGTTCATCTTCAACGAGAACTTCATCAACACCACCGGCATGGACTCCAAAGGGGTGGTCAGTGGCTGGAGCAACGTCCCACCGCCACCGCCGACGACGACCACGCTGACCACAGCGTCCAGTGATCCTGGCTTCCACACCGGGCTGGCGCTCGTACCGGGCGACGGCAAGCGCGGTCCGCGGCTGCTGGTGGCCGACAACCCGAACGGGGCGGTCCTCGTCTTCGACGCGGCATTCAACAAGGTCACGACCCCGGGCCTGTTCGTCGACCCGAAGGCCAAGGCCGACGGCTTGGCGCCGTACAACGTGACGGCGCTCAAGGACCGGGTCTACGTCGCGTACGCGTCGGTCGCCGACAGCGGTGGCGGAGCGGTGAGCGTCTTCAGCAGCGGCGGGAAGTTCAAGAAGCGGCTGGTGACCGGAGGCCCGCTGAACGACCCGTGGGGAATGGCCATCGCGCCGCACGAGTGGGGTGAGTTCGGCGGAGCGTTGCTCGTCGGCAACGTCGACGACGGCATGATCCATGCCTTCAACCGCCGGAACGGGCACTTCCTCGGCACGGTGAAGGACGCCACGGGCAAGGCGATCGCCAACCCCGGCCTGTGGGGTCTGGCCTTTGGCAACGGCACGATCGGGACGCCGAGCACGCTGCTGTTCGCCGCCGGCATCGGTAGCGCAGCTGGCGGTCTCGGACCGGACGTCTACGAGCACGGACTCGTCGGCCTGATCGAACCGAACGCCGAGCGGGACGACGACTGACGGCTGACAAGGACCGTTCAGCCGCCGGCAACCGACGGCAGGACGTGCACGACGGCGCCGGCGCGCACCGCGGTCAGCAGACCCTGCTCACCGCGGACGTCGGCGCCGTCGACGTACACGTTCACGTAGCGGCGCACCCCCCCGGTTTCATCTCGCAGGCGCCGCACGAGGACCGGGTGCAGCGCGCCAAGCGCGTCTAACAGCTCGGCCAGGGTTCCCGGGGGCAGGTCGACCTCGACGTGTCGACAGCCGCCGGCGAGATCAGCCAGCACCCCGGGCAGCAGGACCCGCACGCTCACGGCAGCTCGACTGCCCGGACGACGAGGACGTCAGGCAGGTGCGCGGCGACCTGCTGGAAGTGGCCACCCTCATCGGCACTCACCCAGACGCAACCGTCGCGGGTGCCGAGGTAGACGCCGGTCGGATCGCCGAGGTCGACGCACGCTGCGTCGCGCAGCACGGTGTTCCAGTTGGCGTCGGGGAGGCCTTCGCCGAGCGCAGTC
>JBKJOO010000389.1:0-12579 GCA_046595615.1 Mycobacteriales bacterium
GTCCTCGCGCGTCCCGGACGACCGCGGTCGCTCAGCCGGGACGACGACCGGCTTCGGCACCGAGGCGACCGGGCTCGGTACCGAGGCCGCCGGTGCGACATCGCGATCCTCGAGCCGGTGATGCGGGACCGAGAACGGCGTGACCGCCTCGATCGCTGCCGCGACGGCATCCTGGGTGGCCCTTGGCAGCTGTCCGTTGGCGGCGGCGACGCCCACCGAGCCGAGCGTGACCAGACCGACCAGGGCGGCCGTGACACCGAGGCCGGCCGCGCGTCGGGCCCGGCGAGTCGCGAGCTCGCTGCCCCCGACGACACCCGAACCGTCCAACAGCATTTCGAGGGCGGCGCTCGGACGCGGCGCAGGCCTGTCGGTGAGCGCCCGGAGCTCGTCGAGCAGGCTGGCGACGGACTCAAAACCGTAGGGGCTCGAGCCGGTGGCCAGGAAGGCTTCGGCAGCGTCCTCGCACAACATCGTCGTCATGTCGAAACAGTCATCGCCGGTGACGGTCATAGGGTTACTGCCCCTTCGGCCACGAGGGCCCGGAGCGCGAGCAGGCCGCGGCGCTGATGCTGCTTGACCGCGCCCTCGGTCGTACCGAGGACGGCCGCTACCTGCTCGACCGTGAGGTCACCGAGGATGCGCAGCGACAGCACCTCCCGCTGCGAGGCCGGCAGCGCAGCGAGCATCGCCACGGCCCGCTGGGTCCCGAGCAGGTGCTCGGCGTCGTCCTCGGCCGACGGGGCCGTCCGGGGGTCGGTCGCCGCGTCGTACGCCAACGGGTCCGGACGACGTGCCCGATCCCGGATGCTGTCGACGAGCCGGGCATGTGCGACCGAGAACAGTAGCGACCGCAGCCCGGCCGCCCCACCGGTGACGGTCGCCAACCGCGGCAGGACGCCGAGGAACACCTCGCTCGTCAGATCATCCGGGTCGACCGCACCCCGGGCTCGGAGATACCCCGCGATCCGGGGCGCGAAATCGTCATAGAGCGCCCGGAGCGCCCAGGGCTGGCCCTGCTGGGCATGGCGGAGCACCTCATCGGTGCAGGTCTGCGGACCGGGACGACCGAGGGACATCGACGGTGTCCTCCTGCCCCTGAGTCGTGAGCGGCCACAGTTCCGTCGTGAGAATCACACAGGACACCGACACCCGCCTCTCGGCGGAGCACAAGGTGGACGCCAGGTGAACACAGGGTAGACCGCGCGTAACCCTTGGGCGTCCATTGCCGATACAGCGGTCACGATTCCGACTTGACCCACGAGGAGCCCCGCCCCATGCCCCCGGGCCACCGCACCCAGACGCAGCTCGTCGCTGTGGTCGCAGCACTCATCGGTGCCACGATCACCGCTGGCGTGCTGGCCCGCCCGGCCAGCGGCAGCTGCACCGGCGCGCGGTGGCCGGTCAAGACCCTCGCCGACCCGGGGGCGGCGTTCGTCGACCACACCGCGATGCCGACGACGGTGCAGCAGCTGCGCACCGCCCAACCGCCAGCGGTTGGTGGCAAGACCCCGCGCCTGGCGCATTGGGAGACCCAGGCGATCTCGGTGCCCGTCGAGCTCAGCAACGGCAAGCTCGTCCACGACGGCGACCTGCAGCTGGTCGTGCACGCGCCCGGGAAACCGGACGAGACCATGATCGCCGAGCTGCCGGCTGCCAATTGTCTGCGCGCCGGGACGAGCGCCGCGGACCGGGCCGCGCTCGCCGCCGCCCGCGACGAGGTCGTCCGCGCCTGTGGCCCCTTCACCGCCAAGAAGCGGCCGCTCGTGGGCCAGGCCGTCCTGACCGGCGTTCGCTTCCTGGACATCCCGCACAGCGGCGACACCGTCGACGACAACGCCCGCGGGGCCGCTCCGGATGAGGTCGAGGTCCATCCGATCATGCTCGTGTCGGGGCTGCAGTGCTCGGGGGCGCGGGCATGAGCGGCTCGGAGGCCCTTGCCGAGGGGCTCATCCGCTCATGCCTGGACCTCGCCACCATCAGCCTCCTGGCCGCCGGGCTGTTCCTGCGACGGCACCGCCGGCAGGACCTGATGGCCGTCTACGTCGCCTTCAACGTCGGCCTGTTCGCTGTCCTCACGTTCCTGTCGAACAGCCAACTCTCGGCCGGGGTCGGCTTTGGGGTCTTCGGGGTGCTCTCGATTATTCGGCTGCGCAGCGAGGCCTACAACAATGTGGAGATCGCCTACTTCTTCCTGTCGCTGGCAACCGGGCTCGTCAATGCGCTGCCGGGGCGGCCGCTGGGGCTGTCCGCCGCGCTCGACGTGGCGATCGTGCTGACGATGTACTTCGTCGACTCACCGACGCTGCACGACGGCAGCTCCACCAGCCTGGTGGTCCTGGACCGCGTGTACGACGGGGAAGCGGCGCTGCGGCTCGACCTCGAGACGCGGCTGTCTGCCGAGGTCCTGCACACCAAGGTGGTCGAGATCGACTACCTGCGGGAGAGCACCAAGGTCGAGGTTCGGCACCGGCCGGCCGCACCGGCCGCGCAACTGGTCGCGCAGCGATGAGCGTCGACACCGCGCACCTGCCCGGGCTCTCCCTCGCCGAGCTGTCCGCCGCCAGTTCGCTGCAGGCCCGCCAGGACCGCAAGTACGTCCTGTCCGAGCACCTGCTCGAGCAGGTGATGGCCGAGCTCCTCGGCCAGGTTGCCGTCCTCGAGGTCGACGGCGCGCGCGGCTGCACCTACGCGACGACCTACTACGACACGCCCGATCTGCTCTGTTACCGCCAGCACGCCCAGGAGGTCCGCCGCCGCTTCAAGGCCCGGACCAGGACCTACGTCGAGAGCGGCCTGGTCCGGCTCGAGCTCAAAGCCAAAGGGCTCGGCGGGCAGACGGTCAAGCATGCGCTGGACGGCGCGGCCCCGGTCCTGGACGGCGCGGGCCGCAGCTTCCTGCGGTCCGCCCTCGACCGGAGCTACAGCCCGACGTATCTGCCAGCGGCTGTGCCCGCGCTGGAGCCCGTGCTCGCGATGACCTGTCGGCGCACCACCCTGGTCGGCCTGACCGAGCAGGTGCGCGTCACGGCCGACACCGACCTGCGGCTCGGGGACCGGGTCCTGCGGCCGGGGCTCGTGCTGCTCGAGGTGAAGTCCGCCGGGCCGCGCACCGATGTCGACCGGGCGCTGGTGCGCCAGGGCGTCCGGCCGACCTCGTTCAGCAAATACATCGCCGCGATCGAGCTCGACGGCAGCCACGTGCCAAGGCCTCGCAAACACCTGACCCGGCTGCTGGCGCATTGTTTCGTCCAGGACGAGCAGCGGCGTACGGCGTGACTGTTGCTCGCAGGTGCGGGCCGGCCGGGCGTTCGCCACGACCGGCCCGCACCTGCGGCGCCAGCTGACTCAGCAGCCGTTGCCGGCCGCGCCCGAAAAGCCCGGCTTGGCCTTCTTCGCATCACCCGCCACGGGGCCGCCGCCACCCTCACCAGCAACCGGCATCGCGGGCGTCGTCACGATCATGCCCTCGATCTTCGCCGGCGGGTGGTAGCCGGAGCCACCCTTCACCCGGGACCAGTGGCCCTCGTCGACGGTGACCTCGGCGATCTCGAAGGTGGTGCGGTAGGGACCGAACTCGACGTGGTTGTTCACCGCGTAGAGCGCCTGCGGCGCGCACAGGAACAGCGCGAGCGCCTGCTCCTTGACGTAGGCGTCGATCCGTTCGGCGACCTTGACCAGCTTGTCGCCGTCGAGTTGCACCTTCATCTCCTCGAACAGCGCATCGAAGCCTTCGTCGAGCGGGCCGGCCCGGAACGCACCGTCGCGGCCGAAGAACTCCCGGTGCACGGCCGCCGGCGGCGCCTCGCTGGACAGGTCGAACCAGCCGAACAGCAGGACGTCCCAGGGCTGGCCCAGCTTGTTCTCGATGAGCCGTCGGGCGCCCGCCGGCATGGCGGCATCGGGCACGACGATGAGCTCGACGTCGATACCCAGCGAACCACGCAGGTCCCAGGCCACCAACTCACCGATACCGGCGAAGTTCTCACCGGCCGCGAGCCGCAACGGCCGGCCGGCCGGCCAACCGCTCTGCTGGAGTAGCTCTTTAGCCCGGGCCGGGTCGTGCGGGAACGGTGTCGCACCCTCCGGCAGGCCACTGCACCACGGCGGGGTCATCGCCGGAATCACCGTGGCGTAGCCATTAAGACCCTGGGCCACAAGCTTGGCCCGGTCCACGGCGAGGTTGATCGCCGTCCGGGCGGCGACGGTGTCGAGCGGGACGTCGGCCTGACCGCGGTTGATGATGCCGACCAGCACCCGGTTGGCATCGAAGGCGACCAGCTTGGCGTGCTCGGAGGCCAGCACCCGCGCGGCGTCGGCCGGCGACACCTCGGTGACGATGTCCACCTCGCCGTCGCCCGCCAGGCACAACTCGAGGCCCTGGTCGGGGCTGAGGTCGTTACGGAAGACCGCCCGCTCGATGCGTGGACCCCGCTCGCGGTTCCAGTGATCCAGGTTGGCCTCGAGCACGAGCTGTGGGCTGCGCTGCTCGCTCTCGATCAGGTGGGAGCAGGCGAAGGGCTCGCCCGACATAATGACGGTGCGGGTCGTGATCGAAGACTCACCCTGAACCAGGGTGAAGGGGCCGGTCCCCCAGGGACCGGCCTCGTCGATCACTCACCAGTGGCCGTCACCGCTGCCGAACTTCTTGTAGCCGAAGCCCGGGCCGTTGGGCCCCCAGAACTCCTTGCTGGTGATGTGGAAACCGCGCATCTTGCCGATCGCAAGCCCGTCCGGACCTGGGAAGTGAAACCGCAGCGTCAGGTCGTCGACGATCTCCGCCACCGACTCCGGCGGAAAGTTGAGCCAGGTACCGGGGGGGTGCGGCGCCGCCCACTGCTGCATCTGGTCAAAGTTGATCTTGATGTGCTCGGCCGTGAAGGTCTCGCCGTTCTGGAAGCGCACACCTGCGCGCAGCTTGAGCTCCAAGGTCGTGTCATCGAGCCACTCGCTCGACTCGGCGAGGGCGTAGACGATGCGGCCGTCCTGGTCGGTGCGGACCGGCTCCTCCATCGTGTTCCAGGTGATGAACAGCCAGTTCAGCGGTGACGGGTCGACGATGTTGATCGTGCCTTGCGGGGTGATCTTCGTAGCGGCCTGCGCAGGCGCGTCCTGCACGGCAGTCACGGTCTGGACAATCTGGTCATCAGCAACCTCCGACGGTTCAGGGTCTAGGAGTTCGGACGCTACACAGTTGTGACGCTCCTCACAATGATTGTCCGGTACGCCGGGTCAGCGGCGGGCCCGGCTGCTGGTCGCCCGCAGCGAGAGCGCGGTCGTCACCGCCAGGGCGCCGACGATGACCCCGAGCGAGGGGGCGATGCCGATGTCGGGGGCCCAGTCGACGCCGTACTCGTGCAACGCGTGCAGGACGAGCTTGACGCCGATGAAGCCCAAGATGACCGCGAGGCCTTTGGAGAGGTAGACCAGGCGGTCGAGCAGCCCGTCGAGCAGGAAGTACAGCTGCCGCAGGCCCATCAGGGCGAAGGCGTTGGCGGTGAAGACGATGTACGGCTCCTTGGTCAACCCGAAGATCGCCGGGATCGAGTCGAGGGCGAACAGCAGGTCGGTCGACCCGATGGCGATCATCACCAACAGCATCGGCGTGACGACCCGCCGGTCGGCCACCCGGGTGGTGACCTTCGCCCCGTCGTAGTCATCTGTGGAGGGCAGGACCCGCCCGAGCGCCTCGGCCAGCCGGCTCTTGCGCTCCTGCGGCTCGTCGTGCTCGGTCGCCACCGCGAGCTTGTAGGCGGTGTAGACCAGAAACGCGCCGAACAGGAAGAACACCCAGACGAACTGGTTGATCGCCGCGGCGCCCACCGCGATGAAGGCGCCACGCAGGACGAGGGCAAGCGCGATGCCGAACAGCAGCACCTTGTGCTGGTAGGCCCGCGGGACGGCGAAGCTCGACATGATGATGACGAAGACAAACAGGTTGTCCACGCTGAGCGAATACTCGGTGAGGTAGCCGGCGAAGAACTCCGCACCGGCCCGGTGACCGGCGACGAGCCACAGGCCGGTCCCGAAGGCCACCGCCAGGCCGACGTAGAGCAGCACCCATCGGGTCGCCTCACCGACGGAGAACTCGTGCTCGCCCTTGCGGTGCGCGACCGACTGGTCGATGCCAAGGATCGCGACGAGCCCACCGATCGTGGCGAGCCAGGTGGTGAGCTGGACGTCGAGCACAGGCGCTCCTCCGGTCAGGACAGGACGGTCCGACCGGAGGTCTCTCCCGGCCCCTGCGGGCCACACCGCGGCCGGATCCCCGCAAGGACCGTGCTGACGACCGTGGCGCTGCGGGGATACTCCCCTCCGACGTTCCGACCCTACCCGTGGAGCCCCGCCGCATGCCCGTTCCCGACGCCCTGCTCGACGTCGCCCGCCGCACCAAAGGCTTCCTGCCCGACGATGAGGCCGCCGCGTTGCACGAGGCTGCGCTGACCGCCGGCCCCGGCCTGTGGCTGGAGATCGGGACCTACTGCGGACGCTCGACGGTGCACCTCGGCGCAGCCGCCCGGCTGGTCGGCGCGCACCTGGTGACGCTGGACCACCACCGTGGCTCGGAGGAGAACCAGCCCGGCTGGGAGTGGCACGACGGCTCGCTCGTCGATCCGCACACCGCTCGCCTGGAGACACTCCCGGCGCTGCGCCGGACGCTCTGGGACGCCGGTCTGGACGAGGTGGTCAGCGTCCTGGTCGCGACCACCCAGCAGGTCGCCGGCTGGTGGTCCGGCCCGCTCACCCTGCTGTTCCTGGACGGCAACCACACCGAGCAGGTCGCCCAGCACGACTACGCGGCCTTCGCCCGGCATCTGGTCGCCGGTGGCCTGCTCGCGGTCCACGACGTCTTCCCCGATCCCGCCGACGGCGGCCGCCCGCCATGGCACGTCGTCTGCCGGGCGCTGGGCAGCGGCGCCTTCGAGCCCGTTTCCGGCCAGGGCTCGCTGCGCGTGCTCCGTCGTACGCCGTCGCCGTGGTGCTGACGATCCGCCCGTTGGGCCAGGCCGAGGTCGACCTGATCCACCCGCTCGCCGTCCGCAGCTTCGACGACCTGTCGGTGCGACTCGGCCGCCCCAGCGAGCCACCGAGTGCAGAGGACACCGCCCACCACACCGCCCAGCACCACTATCTGCACCGCAGCGGCTCGGCCCTCGGTGCGTACGACGGGCAAGGCGCGCTGTCCGGAGTCGCCCTGTCGTCGGTGCGGGGCACCCTGTGGCAGCTCGCCCTGCTCGTGGTCGAGCCAGCCGCGCAGAGTGCCGGGACGGGCCGGGCGCTGCTCGAGGCCGCCCTGCAGACCGCGCCTGCCGGCGGGGTGCGCACCTTCTGTTCGTCGCGGGACGCCCGGGCGCTTCGGGCCTACGCGCGGGCCGGGTTCCGACTGCTGCCTGCGCTGAACGGCAACGGGGTCGTCGACCCGGCGCTGCTGGGCGACCACTCCGGTGTCCGTACGGGCGACGTCGGGCGGGACGCCGAGCGGGTCGGCGTGGCGCACCTGGCCGACGACATCGCCTTCGTGCTGGCCGAGGGTGGCAGCTGGCTGGTCGCCGACCGCGGCTGCGCGCTGGTCTTCAGCGGGGCGTCGCGCACGCTGGTGCGGGTCCTGAGTGCCGGCTCGGCCGCCGAAGGCCAGTCGCTGCTGCGGGCCGCCCTGCTCGAGGCCGGCGGCGGATCGGTCGCACTCAGCCCGCTCGTCCCGCAGCAGGACTGGGCCGTCGACGTCGTGGTCGAGGCGCGTCTGGAGCTCAGCGTCTGCGGTCCGGTGGCGGTGGCAGGGGTAGCCGACCCGTTGGCCGGTCTCTGCCCGCCCGCCGCGGTCATGGTCTGAACCTCAGCTGTGCACGGTGTCCCCGCAGGGGGCTCCCTCGGTCCGGCACACATCTGCGCTGAGCAGCGCGCCGGTCGGCAGGTCGTCGCCGGCGAACAGCGCCAATGTTCGGCCGCCGGCCAGCGCGTCCGCGGCGAGCACGATCGCAGCCGACGTCCAGGACGACCGCTCGACCGGCCAGCGGACGCCCTCGTCGAAGACCAGCCCGGTCCAGTACGACCCGTCCGGCTCGCGCAGGTGCTGGACGTCGGCGAGCAGCTGGCGGGCCCGGTCCGGGTCGCCGCTCACGAGCAGGGCCAGGGCCAGCTCGGCCGTCTCGGCGCCCGTCACCCAAGGGCGATCGGAGACGCAGCGGCAGCCCACCCCGGCGACCACGAACTCGTCCCAGCGGGCGGCGAGCAGCGCCTCGGCGGCCGGGCCGCGGACGGCGCCGCCGAGCACCGGGTAGTACCAGTCCATCGAGAAGCGGCGCTTGTCGAGGAACAGTTCCGGATGCTGGGCGACCGCATGCTGCAGCAACCCGGCGGCGAGCTCCCACTCGGGCTGCGGCTCCCCCACCAGTTCGGCCAGCGCGATGCCACAGCGCAGCGACTGATACATCGACGACGATCCGGTCAGCAGCGCCTCGCGGCGGGTGACGCCGCCTTCGCGGGCCCAGAAGATCTGGCCGGCCGGGGCCTGCAGATCGCAGACCAGGTCCAGGGCGCGGCGCACATGCGGCCACATCTGCTCGGGCAGCGCGCGGTCGGCGGTGACGAGCCACCACTGCCACACCCCGACCGCGACGTAGGCGCACTGGTTGACGTCGACCTTCGGATCGAGGACCACTGCCCCGGCGTACGACGTGGCCCAGGAACCGTCGGTCGCCTGGGTGCGGCGGAGCCAGGCGTAGGCCGCCCGGGCCTGGTCGAGCCGGCCACCGAGGACGAGCGCCATCGCGCACTCCACGTGGTCCCAGGCGTCGGTGTGGCCGTCGGGCCACGGCAGCGACCCGCCCGGCTGCTGGGCGCCGGCGATCGCCTCGACCGTCGCTTCGAGCTGGGTCCGGCTGAGCAGGCCGGGCAGGCCGCGCAGCTCAGGCCGCCGCACGGGCTGGCTCCGGCTTGCGCAGGTAGACGACCAGCGACTTGCCGACGAGCGGCTGGAGCAGCCGCTCCGCGACCCGGGTCAGCAGCGGCTGCTTGACCATGTCCCAGACGAGCAACGAGTGGTAGGCCTTGACCAGCCGATGGTGGTCGTTGGTGACCCCGACCGCGCACTTGAGCCACCAGTAGGGGGCGTGCAGCGCGTGCGCGTGGTGCTCGCCCTCGTGGGTGAGGCCGGTCGCGGTCAACCGCTCGACCAACTCGCTGCCGCGATAGATCCGGACGTGGCCGCCCTCGACCTCGTGGTAGGCGTCCGACAGCGCCCAGCAGACCTTCTCGGGCCCCCAGCGCGGCACCGTCACCGCGATCAGCCCACCGGGCTTGAGGACCCGGGTCAGCTCGGCCATCGCGTCGGTGTCCTCGGGCAGGTGTTCGAGCACCTCGGCGGCGATGATCCGGTCGAAGGACGCGTCCTGGAACGGCAGAGCGTAGGCATCTCCACGGACGGCGGTCGCGCTCGCCCCGGCCGGGATCTCACCCTCGAGCTCCATCGCCCGGAACATCACCTCGACCTCGCGCAGGTCCGGCTCGCTCCTGTCGAGGGCGACGACGTCGGCGCCGCGTCGGTAGAGCGCAAAGGCATGCCGGCCGGCGCCGCAACCCATGTCGAGGACCCGGTCCCCCGCCCCGACCGGGAAACGGTCGAAATCGACGGTCAGCACGCAGGTCTCGCGGCCAGCACATCGCGGTACCACCGCACGGTCTGCTCGGCCACCGAGCTCCAGGTGTAGCGGGCCATCACCCGCTCGCGGCCGGCGGCGCCCAGCGACGCCGCCAACTCGTCGTCGTCGAGGACCCGCCCGATGGCGACGGCAAGCGCCTCCGCGTCGCCCGGTGGGACGGTCAGTGCAGCGTCGCCGACAACCTCGGGCAGCGCGCCCGCGGTCGTGGCGACCAGCGGCGTCGCGCACGACATCAGCTCGATCGCGGGCAGGCTGAACCCTTCGTAGAGGCTCGGCACCACCCCGACCTGGGCGGAGCCGAAGACCCGCACCAGTTCGGCCTCGCTAACACCGGTGACGAAGCGCACCACGCCCGTCAGCCCGAGCCGGTCGATGGCCAGCGCGGCCGCGCCGCCCGCCCTGGCCCGGCCGACGATCACCAGGTCCACGTCGCGCTCGGTGCGCAGCTTGGCGACCGCTTCGAGCAGCGGCACGATCCCCTTGAGCGGGACGTCGGCGCTGGCCGTCGCGACGATCCGGCCGGCCACCCGGGGCTCGGTCGGCGGGACGAACACGTCGTGCTCGACGCCGACCGGCACCACCCGCAGCCGGGCCGGGTCCACCCCGAAGTCACGGACGATGTCGTCGTGGGAGTTCTGGCTGACCGTGAGGATCGACGGGAGCTGCCGGACGACCCTGGTCTGCATGCGCAGGAAGGAGTACCACCGCCAGGTCGACAGTCGCTTGCGGACGCCGCGGGCGGCGGCGAGGTCGACGGCCCGGTCGACCGTGATCGGGTGGTGCACCGTGGCGACGACCGGGAAGCCGGCCCGCTGCAGCCGCAGCATCCCCCGGCCGAGGCTCTGGTTGTCGTGCACGATGTCGGGCCGCCCGGTGCGCGCGAGCAGGAGTCTGGCCACCCGCAGGCTGAAGGTCAGCGGCTCGGGAAATGCCGCGGTGCACATCAGCAGGAACTCGCGCACGTCGACCAGCGAGCGGAACTCCCGCCAGTGCGGGACCCGGAACGGGTCGGGCTCCCGATACAGATCCAGCGAAGGCACCTCGGTGAGCTCGACACCGGGATCGAGCTCCGGGTACGGCGGGCCACTGAGCACCTCGACCGTATGGCCGAGCGCGACCAGCTCGCGGGACAGGTGCCGGAGGTAGACGCCCTGGCCACCGCAGTGCGGTTTGCTGCGGTAGGAAAGCAGCGCGATGCGCAGCGGCCGACCTGCGTCGACCTGTGGATCCCCCATGCCCCGCGCCCCGCCCCTCGCTCCGAAGCTCGGCACGTTAGCAGCGGTAACGCTCCGTCGCCCCTGCCGCGGTCCCGGCTATCGCACGCCCGCCGCATCCATCCCCCTGAGCTCCTTCTTCAGCTCGTTGACCTCATCGCGTAGCCGGGCGGCGAGCTCGAAGGACAGCCCACGGGCGGCCTCGTGCATCTGGTCGCCGAGTTGCTGGATGAGCATGGCCAGCTCCGCGCGCGGGAGACCGGCCAGCTCCTTGGCGTGCTTGCCGGCACTGCTGGACCGGGACGAGGCACCCGGCACGGGGGCCTTGCCCCGAGACTGGTTTCGGCCCGTCCCGCCGACCAGCTCCCCGTCGGCGCCCTCGCGGACGATGTCATCGAGGATGTCGGCGATCCGTTTGCGCAACGGCTGGGGGTCCAGCCCCCGCTCGGTGTTGTAGGCCACCTGCTTGGCCCGGCGGCGGGTCGTCTCATCGATCGCCTTCGCCATCGACGGGGTGATCGAGTCGGCATACATGTGCACCTGCCCCGAGACGTTTCGGGCGGCCCGCCCGATCGTCTGGATGAGCGAGGTCCCGGACCGCAGGAAGCCCTCCTTGTCGGCGTCCAAAATCGCCACCAGCGACACCTCTGGCAGGTCGAGGCCCTCACGCAGCAGGTTGATGCCGACCAGGACGTCGTACACGCCTTGGCGCAGCTCCTTGAGCAGCTCGATCCGGCGGATCGTGTCCACCTCGGAGTGCAGATAGCGGACCCGGATGCCGAGGTCGAGCAGGTAGTCGGTCAGGTCCTCCGACATCTTCTTGGTGAGCGTCGTGACCAGCACCCGCTCGTCCTTCTCGGCCCGGACCCGAATCTCGTGCACCAGATCGTCGATCTGTCCCTTCGTCGGCTTCACGACGATCTCGGGATCGACCAGGCCGGTGGGCCTGATGACCTGCTCGACGACATCGTGCTTGACCCGGGTCAGCTCGTACGGCCCTGGCGTCGCCGACAGGTAAACGGTCTGGCCGACCCGTTGGAGGAACTCCTCCCATTTCAGCGGGCGGTTGTCCATTGCGCTGGGCAGCCGAAAGCCGTGGTCCACCAGGGTGCTCTTGCGGCTGCGGTCGCCCTCGTACATCGCCCCGATCTGCGGCACGGTGACATGCGACTCGTCGAGCACGAGCAGGAAGTCGTCCGGGAAGTAGTCGAGCAGCGTGTGCGGCGCGGTGCCCGGTGCACGGCCGTCGATGTGCCGGGAGTAGTTCTCGATGCCGTTGCAGAACCCGACCTGCCGCATCATCTCCAGGTCGTAGGTCGTGCGCATCCGCAGCCGCTGGGCCTCGAGCAGCTTGCCCTGGCCCTCCATCTCGGCCAACCGGTCGGCGAGCTCGAGCTCAATCCCCCTGGTCGCCCGCTCCATCCGCTCCGGTCCCGCGACGTAGTGCGTGGCCGGGAAGACGAAGACCTCCTCATGCTCGGTGATCACCTCACCGGTCAGCGGGTGCAGCGTCATCACCCGCTCGATCTCGTCGCCGAACATCTCGACGCGCACGGCCAGCTCCTCGTAGACCGGGAAGACCTCCACGGTGTCCCCGCGCACCCGGAACGTGCCGCGGGTGAAGGCCAGGTCGTTGCGGGTGTACTGGACGTCGACGAACTTGCGCAGCAGCTTGTCGCGCTCGATCGAGTCACCGACCCGGAGGCGGA
>JBKJOO010000325.1:0-19258 GCA_046595615.1 Mycobacteriales bacterium
CCTGACCCCACGCAGGTTGACCAGCGCCAGCAGCACGATGAACCCGGCGGACAGCAGGACCGCATGCGGCGCAAGGGAGGTCACCGCCGAGGTGATGGCGACGACCCCGGACACCACTGACACCGCGACGGTCATGACGTAGTCCACGAGCAGTGCTGCGGCGGCGGTGAGGGCGGCCGTCTCGCCGAGGTTGACCTTGCTGACGATGAAGGCGCCACCGCCGCTGGGGTAAGCAAAGCAGGTCTGCCGGTAGGACGCGACGACGATCGCCAGCAGGAGCGCGACCGCGGCGGCGATGGGGGCGGCCAGGCCCAGCGTGGAGGCCGCGCCGGCGGTGCCGAGCACCAGGATGATTTGCTCGGTGGCGTAGGCGACCGAGCTGATCGGGTCGGAGCAGAAGACCGGCAGGGCGATCCGCTTGGGCAACAGGGTGTCGCCGAGCCGGTTGCTGGCGAGGGCGCGCCCGATGAACAGACGCTTGACGACGTCGCTGGCGGGTGCGGTCCGCGGCTGCGTGCCGGCGGGACCGGTGCTCACCACTGCCTCGCCAGGGTCACGGTTGCGGGGGTACCGATGGCCGGCGTGACGGTGGCGGTGGCGAAGGTGCCTCGTGCCTCGGCGATCCAGCACGGGCCGAGTGGGACCGGGATGGCGACGGCTTCCTGCCGGAAGCGCAGGTCCGCCGAGGCGAAGCGCACCTCCCGCGGCGGCGCGGTATGGCAGCCGAACACCACCGCCCAGTACAGGGCGTGCCAGCGGCCGAGCCTGGTGGAAAGCGACAACCCCTGGGGCGGCGCTTCGGGCGAGACCGGGAGCAGCACGCTCTGCGCGGCGTCGACCGGGTTGCGCAGCCACAGGTAGGTCAGGTCGCCGTCGCGCCGCAGCTCCGCCGACAGGCGCGCGCCGGGCAACTGCAGCCGGGCCAGCGGCGCGGTCTCGGGGGCGGGCGCTGCAACGATGTCTCGTTCGGTGTGCATGGCGACCTTCCTCGCGTCCGGCAACGCCGGCGAACGGCGGTAGCCTCGTCGCGTCAGCGGGGCTCGGCTGGGCTGTTGACGCCTTCTTGACGGCCGCGCGGACCTTCTTGACGGCATCCATACGCCGGGGACTCGCGGCCGTCGCCGGGCTGACAGGCTGGGGTCGTGTCCGCCCTCCCACCTCGTGGCCTGCCGGCGCGTCGGCAGTGGGCCGGCGCCGGCGTCGCCACCGTCGGGCTGCCGGTCACGACCGTCGCGCTCGTGGCGAACCGGGGCGACCTCACCTACGCCACGCCCGTGCTGTTGGTGCTGCTGCTCGTGGTGGCGGTCGCGCTCGTCGGCGGGCTGCGGCCGGCGGTCCCGGCTGCGCTGGTCGGCGGGCTGTCGCTCAATTACTTCTTCACCCCGCCGGTGCGCCAGTTGACCGTCGACCGGCCGCAGGATCTGCTCGTGCTCGGCGTCTACCTCGCGGTCGCGGTCGCGGTCAGCGTCGTCGTCGACCTCGCGGCCCGCCGCACCGCCGAGGCGGCCCGCGCGGCCGCGGAGGCGCAGGCGTTGTCAACGGTCGCCGGCTCGACACTCGGGGCCCAGCAGACCCTGCCGGCCCTGCTCGAACGGGTCCGATCCGCCTTCGGCGCCTCGCAGGTCGTGATGCTCGACACCGTCGGTGGCATCCAGGTGCCGGTGGCCACCGTCGGTGCACCGGCCGAGGGCGACGCCGAGCAGGTCGTGCCGGCCGGCGCCCGCGCCGTGCTCGTCGTCCGCGGCCCGCAGTTGTTCGCCGGGGACCGGCGGGTCCTCACCGCCTTCGCCGAGGCGGCGGCCACCGCCCTGGAGGGACGGCGGCTGGCCGAGCAGGCCTCCCAGGCCGAGGCCGTGGACCGGCTGCGCACCGCGCTGCTCGCCGCTGTCGGCCATGACCTGCGCACCCCGCTGGCCGGGGTGAAGGCCGCGGTGTCCTCGCTGCGCCAGGACGACGTCAGCTGGACACCCGCGGAGACCGCCGAGCTCCTCGAGACCATCGAGGACTCGGCCGACCGCCTGCAGGGCCTGGTCAGCAACCTGCTCGACGCCTCCCGGCTCCAGGCTGGCGCCCTCTCGGTCACGATGGACGACGTCGGGTTGGACGAGGTCGTGGCCCGGGCTCTGGTCGGCCTGCCCGGCCGCGAGCGGGTCGTCGTCGACGTCCCCGACTCGCTGCCGCCGGTGCGTACCGACGTGGGTCTGCTCGAGCGGGTCGTCGCGAACCTGGTGGACAACGCGCTGCGGCACAACAGCGGGGAGGTGCTGGTGCAGGCGACGCCGGGTCGTCTCGAGGTCATCGACCACGGGCCGGGGATGGCCGAGGTGCCGCCGCCGTTCGGCAGCGCTCGGAACTCCGGCGGGGTCGGGCTCGGCCTGCTGGTCGTCCGCGGCTTCCTCGACGCCATGGGCGGTCGGCTCGAACGCGCCACGACGTCCGGCGGTGGCCTGACCATGACGGTCGTGCTGCCCTCGTGACCCGGGTGCTCGTCGTCGACGACGACCGCGCGCTGGCCCGGGCGCTGTCGATCAACCTCAAGGCCCGCGGGTACGACGTCGACGTCGCCCTCACCGGCGCGGAGGCGCTGGCCAGTGCCAGCAGCCGACCGCCGGACGTCGTCGTGCTGGACCTCGGCCTGCCCGATCTGGACGGGTTGCAGGTGCTGCAGGGCCTTCGCGGCTGGACCAACGTGCCGGTGCTCGTGCTCTCGGCCCGGGAGGAGCAGGCCGAGAAGGTAGCGGCCCTCGATGCCGGCGCCGACGACTACGTCACCAAGCCGTTCGGGATGGATGAGTTGCTGGCCAGGCTGCGCGCCGCGGTACGGCGTACCGCCCCGACCGCCGGCGACCTGCCGATCGTGGTGACCGTGGACTTCACCGTCGACCTGGCGGCCCGCCGGGTGACCAAGGCCGGCGGTGAGGTCCGCCTCACCCCCACCGAGTGGCACCTGCTCGAGGTGCTCGTGCGCTCACCAGGGCGGATGGTCGCCCAGAAGCAACTGCTGCAGGAGGTGTGGGGCCCGGCGTACGAGACCGAGAGCCACTACCTGCGGGTCTATATCGCGCAGTTGCGTCGCAAACTCGAACCCGACCCGGCCCATCCGGTGCACCTGGTCACCGAGCCGGGGATGGGCTACCGCTTCGAGCCGTGAGGCTGCTCAGCCCGCGCCGCGCCCAGGTTTCGCGGCGTACATCTGCCGGTCCGCCCGCCGCAGGACCGTCTCAGGATCGTGTTGCCCGAGGCCATCAGGGTCGACGTCGGAGGTGGTCACGCCGACCGCGGCGGTCAACAGCACCGTATGACCGTCCAGGGTGAACGGCTCGGCGGCGGCGGCGCGCAAGCGTCCGGCGACCACTGCGGCCTGTTCGGTGTCGGTGTCCTCGCACAGGATCACGAACTCATCGCCGCCCAGCCTCGCGGCGGTGTCCCCGGGACGCAGGATCTTGCTGAGTCGGGCGGCCAGCTCTTGCAGGACGGCGTCACCGGCGCCATGGCCGTGTGTGTCGTTGACGGTCTTGAACTCGTTGAGGTCCAGGAAGAACACGCAGGTCGGGTTCGAGCTGCGCCGGCTGCGGCCGAGCGCATGCTCGAGCCGGTCCATCAGCAGCGCCCGGTTCGGCAGGCCGGTCAGCGGGTCGTGCAACGCCCGATGGGTCAGCTCGGCCTCGAGGGCCTTGCGGTCGCTGATGTCCTGGATGTGCATGATCAGGTGGGCTGGGTGGCCCGGCGCCTCGGGCACCCGGGAGGTGCTGACCAGCACCCACAGGGTCAGGTCGTCGGCTCGGACGAAGCGGCACTCGTGTCCGAGCACGCGGGCGCCACCGCGCTGCATCGCCTCGCAATGCAGATGGGCCTCCGGCAGATCCTCTGGATGCGTGACGTCGAAGAACGTGCCGCCCACCAGCTCGCCTGCGGGCCGCCCCAACAAGGTGCTCAGCGCATCGTTGCAACTGATGATCACACCCGTTGGGGTGACCACCGCCATCCCGATCGGGGCGTTGTCGAACGCGCTCCGCAGGCTCGGTCCGCCAACCGCCTGCGCGGGGCGGTCCGGACCGGCCGCGACCGGCTGGGGCCGGGCAGCCTCCCCCAACCCTCGGGTGTCTTCACCTGACAACGTGCGCACACCCGGTTCTTCAGCTGGCGAGGCCCGATCGCCTCCCGTCGCAGCGAGCCACGAAACGCCCCGGTCGGGGAGAACGCCGATATCATGCCCGACGGTCCGCCTGCTCGCAGGTCGTTCGCGCGACTGCCACCCGCCGAGCCGTCAGACGGGGTCGACCCGGCGCAGGAACCCGCGGACATCGAGATGCTCGGACAGCCTCGGCAGATGGGTGTCGCACGCCCCCCAGGTCTTTTCCCGGTCGGGCGTGTGCAGCGTTGGGTTGTTCCAGACGATGACGTGCCGGGCCACCTCCCGGCAGCCCTTGGCCGAGCAGATCGGCTCGTCGTCATCCACCCGGCGATCCTATGAGGACGATCCCCGGCCGGGCCCGGACCTCGACCCGGGTGCCCGGTGTGATGGCGCTGGTGGCGCCGGCGACGTTGGTGACTGCGGGGAGCCCGATCTCGCGCAGGATGATCGAGCCGTGCGACAAGTCGCCGCCGGTCTCGACGACAACGGCTGCGACCAGGGCGAAGGTCGGGATCCAGCCGGCGTCGACCGCCCTCGCGACGAGCACGGTGGAGGCGGGGTCCCACCCCTCGGGCAGCTCGGTCGAGGGGGTGCGGAGCACCCAGGCCCGCCCGGTCACCGTGCCGGTGGTCAGGCCGAGGCCGCGGAACCGGGCGCCGTCGCCGGGTCCCGAACCGCTGGAGCCGCGTCGCCAACGGTCGGTGTCCTCGCGGGCCCCGATCAGGTCGGGTGGGTCCCACTGCTCCTGCCGGGCCCGCTCGGCCTGCCGGGCCGCCCAGAAGGCGTCGTCAGGCCGCCAGCCGCGGTCGAGCGCTCGCACCTCCTGCGGGGTGAGCAGCCACGGCTCGACGGGGGTCAGCTCGACCAGCCGACGGCGCAGCACGGCGAAGGTGCGCATCGCCTCGTCCCGCCAGCGCTCCCGGGCCTGCACGGCGCGGTCGGCCTGCCACCACAGCGGCAGCGTGAGCACGCCGGCAACGGTCCGCGGGGGGAGCGCCGGCCGGGCGGCCCCGCCGGTGCCGGACACGGGTGGCCGTTCGGCGAACCGCGGTTCGGCCAGGTCGCTCTCGTAGACGCCCCGGTGGCCGTGCCGGATCAGCCAGGCGTCCAGGGTCATCGTGCCCCGGCGTACGTCGTCGAGGTCGTCCCACAAGACGGTGCCGGCGGACCGGCTCCGGGCGGCGTGCTGGTGCAAGGTGCCGGCCGTGCGCAACAGGGCCAGCGGCGGCCCGATCGCGGTCGACAGCGACATCATCCCGGTCACCAGGTGCACGTAGGCGTCACCCGCGGCCGCCAGCACCTCCGTCGCGGTGCCGGCGCGAGATGCCCTGTCCTGCAGGCGCTCCATCTCCGCGATGATCATTGGCAGCCGACCAGGGGCGGCTGCTTGGTCCAGGGCCATCCGCAGCAGCACGGGCGCCTTGGTGAGCATCCGGAGCGGTCGCAGACCCGCCGGGACAGCGGTGTGACCGCCCATCGAGTCGGCCAGCAGCGGGGTGGGCAGCCCGAGCATGCGCACCATGTCCTCGAGCAGCGACAGGTCGAGGTAGGGCCGCCCCTCGAAGACGCCGATCATCGACCGGTCGGCCGGCAGCGCCCGGTCGAACCGGCGGTAGAAGGCGAACAGCTCCCGCCCGCGTTCGGCGATGAGCCCGGCCATCAGCACCGACGGCAGCGGCGGCAGGATCTCCTTGTGGTTGGCAAGGGTGTAGACCTCGTCGCGGCGCACCGGCCGGGTGAGCCGGCGGACCTGCAGCAACCAGCAGTGCTGTCCGTCGTCGGCCCACTCGAGGTCCCAATCACCGGCCGGGACGACCCGGCGTACGCCGCGCAGCAGCCGGGCCAGCCGCATCGCCCAGGGCGGCAGCGGGGTGCGCCAGTGGTCGCTCCCACGGTGGGCGCGTTCCCACCTGTGCCGAAGGCGCGGCACGAGCAGCCGCCGCACCTCGGTGGCGGTCCCGCCCACGAGGGTTTCCGCGGTGCCCTCGACGGCCTCGACGAGATCGTCTTCGAAGTCCTCCTGGAGCACGGCCACCCCGGCGTGCACGGCGTCGACCATCCGCATGACGAGCAGGTCGCGGCGGGTGCCCGGCCCGCTCGCCCACACGGCGTGCAGCGCCCCGGCGAGCGCAGCCGGGTCGTCGGTGCTCAGGTGCAGCACGCTGGCGTAGCGGCCGGCGGCACTGCGCACCGCGCCGTCCTCGCCGTCGAAGGCCGATCGCAGGGCGATCCGCTCGCCGGGCCGCAGCGGCCCCAGCGCGGCGGTGGTCGGTTCCGGGCCGCCCTGGTCGAGCAGCACCGCCCCGGCTGGCACCCGCACGCCGGCGCCGGCGCACCGCGACAGCAAGGCCGCCTTCGGTCCGACCGCGGGCGGCAACGGGTCACCGAACCGCACGAGCGTCATCCGAGGGACCGGGCGAGCCGGGCAACGACGGCGGCGTAACCGGCCGGCTGCTCGAGCATCGGCCAGTGCGTCCAGTCCTCCACGAGCTCGACCGAGGCCCGGGGGAGCAGCCGGCGGTAGTCGTGCACCTGGTCAGCGCCCAGCACCCCGTCGCCCTTGCCCCACAGCAGCACCGAGGGTGTGTCGTGCGGCGTCAGGCCGACCCACCACGTGGGCGTGATCACCTCGAACATCGGGCCGAACGCCTGGCATTCGCCGTAGGCCTGGAGGAACCGGTCGGCGGTGGCCCGTGGGACGGCGCCGGGCGTGAACAGCCGGCGGCGGACGAACGGCCGGGTCAGCGGCGAGCTGATCCCCCAGCGCAGCAGCGACGTCGCGCCGGGCAGCCGCATCAGGCGGGGGAACAGCCGGGTGTCCAGCCGGGCGCCGACGGGCGCGTGCAGGATCACCCCGTCGACGGCCGAGGCGTCCTGCTGCAGGACCTCGAGCGCGACCGAGCCGCCGATGCCATGCCCGAGCAGCACGAGCGGCCGGGGCAACCCGGCCAGCAGGGCGAGCACGTGGCGCGCGAGCGCGGCCAGGGAGGTGTCGGCCATCGGCGGGCCGCCGGCGAAGCCCGGCAGCGATGGGGCGACGAGGTGCACGTCGTCCGGCAGGTGCGCGCCGACAAGTGAGAAGCGAAAGCCGCCGCCGCCGTTGCCGTGCAGGGCGACCAGGGTGACCACCTCCTGACCGTACGTCGGGGCAGGGGCGGCGGCACGTCGTACCGTGCGCCGGTGGACCTGGCGCGCAAGCGGATCGAGTGGCGGTGGCGTCGGGCCGCGGTCCGGCAGGCCCTGACCGCCCGCTGGCGGTTGCGCAAGGTCGCCAAGGTCGGTCGGCGGGCGCGGGTGCTCGGCCGTCCGGTGGTCGACGCCAGCGACCTGGAGATCGGCGACGACTTCAAGATCTGGTCGGCGCACCGCACGACGGTCGTCAGCGGCTGGGGCCGGATCCGGATCGGCGACCGGGTGTTCATCAACGTCGGGGCGACCGTGCTGTCGGTCGTCGAGATCGTCATCGGCGACGACGTGGCGATGGCCAACGAGGTCTACCTGATGGACAGCAACAGCCACGGGGTCGAGGGCCAGGCCCACGTCGAGGCGCCGGTACGGATCGGTGCCGGCACCTGGCTCGGCGCGCGGTCGATGGTGATGCCGGGGGTCACCATCGGCAAGCGGGTCCTGGTCGCGGCGGGCGCCGTCGTCACCCGCGACGTACCGGACGACGTCCTGGTCGCCGGCAACCCGGCGCGGGTCGTGCGCCCGCTGGTTTACCCGCCGGGCTGCCGCCGGGCCTGGCACGACGAGTGGTGCCCATGTCCCAAGGTGACCGCCGTTGCGAACGACGTCGAGCAGGAACTCGCCTGACGGCCTCCCTCGTGCTGGATCGAGCCGGAGACACACGGGCGTGTCGCGGCCCGATCCAGCACAGCTGCGATGCGAACGCCGGGACGGGGCCGCCGGTGCTGCCGGGGTTGTCGGCCTGCGCGCTGTCGCTGTCGTTGCTCTGCGGGTTGACCCCGAGGAAGTTCACCTGCTGGCAGCAGCGCGGCGCTGCGCGACGTTCCGCTTGCGGGCTCGCCGATCGTCGTTCGTGGCCATGCAGGCTCCTGCCGCTTGCGGCCCGGTGCCTGTCAGGACACGCGCGGGGCATCCTTGATTGCAGGCCGCGCAGGGACCGAGGCCAGCGGGACGTAGCCGGGCGACCCCGACGGCCTGCAATCAAGGAGCGCCGGGCGGCGTCCTTGACAGGGAGGAGGTGACAGGTGACAGCGCAGGCGTCCGAGGAGTTCCTGCAGATGACGTTGGCGCACCTCGACGCCGTCCATGCCCTGGCCCGGCGATTGGTGCGCGAGCACGCCGAGGACCTGGTCCAGGAGACCTGGCTCAAGGCGTACGCCGCCTGGAATGGCACACCGCCCCGCGACCCGCGCGCCTGGCTGGTGACGATCTGCCTCAACACGGCCCGTTCGTGGTACCGGCGAGCCGCCGCCCGACCCGAGCTGCTCGCCAGCAACCCGGGAGCGACCCTGGCCGCCACCGCAGACCCGGCCGCCGAAGCGATCGGGCGGATTCGGGCCGACGCGGTGCACGAAGCACTGTGGACGCTGCCCGAGGTGCAGCGGGTCGCGATCACGCTGATGGACCTGTCTGGGTTCACCGCCCAGGAGGTCGCCGGGCTGACCGGCGCCCCCCGCGGCACCGTGCTCGCCCGCGTGCACCGAGGCCGCAAGGCGCTGGCCACCGTCCTGCGCGCCCACGCCCCCGAGGACCCGCAGCGGACCGGAACGGAGCGCGCCCGTGACCAGGGATGACCGTCCGGGGGCCGGCCGCGGGGCGACCCACGACAGCGAGACGGCCGCGGCGAACTACCTCGGCGGCGGCCTGCGCCCACGCGCGGCCCGGGCGTTCGAACGCCACCTGCTCGACTGCGAGCAGTGCTGGCAGGACGCCGAGCTGGGCCGGGCCGGCCGTCGACTCGCCGAGTCGGCCCGGCAGGTCGCCCCGCCGGAGCTGCGCGAACAGCTGCGCGCGGTCATCGCCGGCGAGGTCAGCGCCACGGCGTCCGCGGTGGCCCCGCAGTCCGGTCTGGCCGCGGCCGGACCCGGCCGACCCAGGTGGGGGTCGCGGGCAACGCTGCGCACGTCACGCCGCCCCTGGCGCCTGGCTGTGGGCGGCCTCGCGTTCGCGGCAGCCGCGCTGGTGGCCCTTGTGTTCGGGGGCGTCGTGCACCCTGGGGCAGGCCGCAGCGGCGGTGCTCCTGGACAGCCGGCCGCGGTCAGGGCCGCTGTCGGCGACTTCCGCGCGCTGCGGCTGCCCGGCACCCAGGTACCCCGAACCGCGGCGCCTGACCTCACCCAGGTCCAGCTTCACCCGATGGGGGCAGCCACCGGTGTCGTCGGCGGCCGGACCGTGACGGCCTACAGCTACCAAGACCCGGCCGGTCGAGACCTTGTGGTCTACCTGTCCCGAGAGCCGTTTCCGACCGCCGTCGGGGCCCAGCGGCTGACCGGCCCTGACGGTCCGTGGATCGCCACCACCGAGGGGGTCACGGTGCTCTGCGCGCGCAGCCCGCACGCCCTGCTGGTCCTGGGCCTGGACCGGCAACTCGTGCTGTCCGTCGCGCGTGCCCTGGACGTCACCTGAGGGGCCGATCGGCCACCCGAACGAGGAGGGAGCGGGGCGCCCGGACCGGGCGCGCTGTGCTCACGCTCAACGAATGTTCAGCACCCCGTCATCGCCCGGGGGGCGGCTTTCGGCCAGGTCCAGCAGCCGGTCGACGGCGTACGACAGCGGGTCAGTGCGTCGGGTCACCAGCAAGTCGACGTCCAGCACGCCGCCCGTGACGGTCGGTCCGAACGGCGACCAGAACGCCCCGTCGACGGTGACGGTGAGCTCGGGGGGCAGGTCGGTGTCGACTGCCGGTACGCCCATCCCGCCCGTGCTGGCGCGCCCGCGGCGGACCACCGGACGGACCAGGTGATGCTCGTCGGACACCCCGAGGCTGCGGTGCAGGTCGCAGAGCCGGGCCAGCTCGGCCGCGTCCTCAGCCAAGAGCGTGGTGGCGATCCTGACCTCGTGTCCCCGCTCGACCAGCCGCGGGATGGCCTGGACGACCTTGCGGAAGTTGTCCGGAGCTCGCAGCAGGTCGTTGTCGTCTGGGTCGGGACGGTCCAGACTGATCTGCACGGCCACCGGCTGGTCGATCAGCGGGGCCATCCGGTCCAGCAGCCGTCGGGTGAAAAGCGTGCCGTTGGTCAGCACGACCACGGGGAGCCAACCGGCCAGCTCGCGCAGCAGCTCGGGCAACTCCGTACGCAGGAACGGCTCGCCGCCGGTGACGCCGAGGCTGGTGAAGCCCAGCGGTCCCGCCTCGTGAGCGAGCTGCTCCATGCGCTGCCCGGCCAGCTCGCGGCGTGGCACCTTCGGCGCCGACTCGGTGAGGCAGTAGGCGCAGGCCAGGTTGCAGTGGTAATTGCTGTACAGCCACAGCCGCCCGGACACCGTCTCGGCCGTGATCGCACCGGAGAGCCGCGTGGCGGTGGCGGTGCTCACGCGGGCAGGCCCTCCCGGGCGAGCCGGGCCAGCGTTGGAGCGTCGACCGGCAGGGCCAACGCTGTGGCGTACCGGTTGAGCATCAGGGTCGCGGTTGCGCACACGGTCAGCTCCACCACGGCGCCGTCTTCGTAGTGCGCCGCGATCAACGTGCGGGCGGCCGCCAACTCCTGCTCGCCGCCGGCGTGCACCGCATCGGACCAGGCGATCACGGCGAGGTCGACCGGATCGGCGAAGACCGCAGCGGCCGGCAGCTCACCACGCAGGCCGCGGACCTCGTCATGGGTCAGGCCGCTGGCCAGCGCGACCACCGTGTGCGCCGACGTGCAGTACCGGCACCCCGCCTGCGCCGACACCCGCAGGATGACGATCTCCATGGTGCGGGTCGGCAGCCACGACCCGGTCAGGGCCGCGCCGATGAAGTTCAGCGCGGACGGCAGGAGGTCGGGCAGGTGCGCCAACGAGGCCGCTATCGGTCCCGGATCGCCGTCCGCGAAATACGGCCGGGTGGCCAGCGGCGCCGAACCAGCACCCAGCAGCCGCACCCGCGCGGACGGCGCGCCGGCCGCCACCGATGACCGGGCGGTCAGGACGGCCACCGTCCGCGCAGCCGACGCTGCACCGCCGGGGTCCCGTCGAGGCCCCACACCCGACCGGACGGCAGCCAGATCAGAAGCAGCAGCGGCACGATCTCCAGTGGCTGCTCGAACAGCCAGCGGTCGTTGCTGAGGTACAGCGCCGCCAGAAAGCCGGTCTGCAGCAGCCCGAGCAGCGCGCCGAGCCGGCTGGCCAGGCCCAGCACGAGGAGTAGCCCGATGCCGAGCTCGGCCGCGGTGAACACCAACTGCCAGAAGCCGAAGTGGGACAGGAACACGTCGTTCACCAGCGACCGGATTCCGGGTAGCGGGTGGCGGGCGTTCTTGTTCGCCTCGACATTCAGGATGAAGCGGGTGTCACCTCGGTTGATCAGGTTGGCGACGTACGGTCCGACCTTCACCGCGTGAACGTCAAGCAGCTTCGCCAGCCCGTTGAGCAGGAACACCAGCCCCATGAAGCCGCGTAGCAGCGCCAACCCCTGGGCGAAACTACGCGCCGACGGAAGCGGCAGCGGCGCGGGTGCGGCGACGCGGTGCGGGGTCGCCCCGGTGGCGGCGTCGGGTGGTGTGGGCATCTGCTTCCCCCTCATGGACGGTCGTCCTCACAGCAGGACACTGCGCAGCCTGACTTGATTGCACGTCACGCTCAGCGGCGTCGACTGGCCCGATGCTGCCGGGAACCGCCCTGAACGCAGATCCGCTCGCAGCAACCGCGGAAGGCGTACACCTGGTGGGGAGCGGCCGCGGGCCACCCGTCGGACACCGGTGCCCCCGTTCCTGCCCGCTGGGTCAAGATCGTCGCCGACTGCTCGCGGGCCGGCGAGCCGGGTCACGGCGAGCCCTCGGAGGCGACGTACGACGTGGCGGTTGCGCCGGGCTTGACCGAGGGTGACCTGATGGTGCTCGGGAACAGCCGAGCCGCCTGGTGCCCACGCCTTACCGGGTAGCGCATCTGCGCACCCTGCTGTTTCGGTTCGGGACGATGTCCTCGGGCCCGGCGATTGACCCGGGTCGAGCCCGAGGCCAGCATGACAACACGCGACCACGACGCGGGCCGACCTGGTGGGCGTCAGACGCGCCGAGAATGGATGATCATGAGCAACGCAGCGACAGTGACGGTGCCCCACCTCGGCAGCTCAACCATCGGTCACCGGTTCGGCAAGCCTTATGACGACGCGCTGCCGACGCTGGTCATGGTCAACTCTTTCAGCACCTCGGTCGAGTTGTATCGGCCCCAGTTCGCTCATGAGGAGCTCAGCGGAACCGCGAATCTGCTCGCTCTCGAGCCGTACGGCCACGGCCAGACCCGCGCTTCGTACGAGCAGTTCACCTACTGGGACTCCGCGGTCGCCAACCTGCAGGCCCTGGAAGCGCTCGGGATCCGCGAGGCCTTCGTCCTGGGCACGTCGCAAGGCGGATGGGTGGCCGCCCGCATGGCCATGCTCGCCCCCGGCGCCGTGCAGGGCATCATCACACTCGGCACCTCGATGGACTTTGAGAGCCAGCGCAGCCGCGACCTCGGGTGCTGGGACGGGATCGGCTTCTGCACCCCGCCGATCGACGCGCTCGCCGAGAGCGTCGGCGACGACTGGGTGATCCCGGGCGAGCTCGTGGACGCCGTCCTCAAAGAGGGCTTCGGCGAGGCCGTGCCACCCGAGGAGCGCTCGTTCTGGCACGCGACGTATCAGCAGAACTACACCGGTGATGCGGGGCGTCAACGTCTCAGGCTCAGCTCCATCAACCTGCGTGACCGTGACGGCCTGCACGGACGTCTGGACAGCGTCAGGTGCCCGGTTCTGTGGATGCAGGGCACCGCGGACCCGGTCTACTCCGTCGCCAATGCCCAGGACGAGATCAAGCGCTTCGTCAACGCCGCGCACGCCGAGCTGCACATCGTTGAGGGTGGCCAGCACTTCCTCAGCGCGTCCAACCCCGACGATGTCAACCCCGCGACGGTCGAGTTCATCAACCGGTGGAAGTAGCGGCCATCCCACCGACCTGGCTGCACGCGGGACGCGTGACGGATGCAGCGTCACCGCATGAGCCCGGTCAGGCAGTGAGTCGGTGTGCAGGTCAACCGCACCACCCCGCCGTCGTTGACCGGGTCCGACCCGAGCACCTCGACCCGGGCGCCCGGAACCGTTCCGTCACCGACATCTCCCGGCGCTGGGGCTTTCCCGACCTCACGTCGTTCAGCCGGGCCGTCCGCTCCGCGTACGGGATGTCGCCGAGCGACCGGCGGGCTGCTCGCTACTGCACCTGGTAGGGCTGCATCATGTCGTTGTCCTCGTGCTCGAGGATGTGGCAGTGCAGCACATAGGTCCCGGTGAAGTGCTGGGTGGCACCAGGCACGTCGCCGGTGAACGGCGCCGGGATCCCGGCCGCTGTCCCGCCGAAGGGGACCAGGATCCGGGTGACCTCGTGCGGGGGCGCCACGATGGTGTCCTTCCAGCCGCTCTCGTTCTGCGCCGGTCCGGTGGGTGTGCCGAGCAGGTACGGCGTGGCCTGGACGGCCGGGAACGGGCCCTGGCCGGCTGAGCCGGGGTCGGGCAGCCCGGGCCCGGTGAGGCGCTGGTTGACCGCAGCGGTGTAGGCCGTCACGTCGTACGTCTGGCGGTTCAGCAGCCGGAACTGCGTCAGGTGCAGGTGGATGGGGTGGGCGTCCTCGGTCGCGTTGACGATGTCCCACTCCTCGACCGTGTTGAGCCGTGGGGTCTCGATCCCGGTGGTGCGCGGCGCCATGCCGGTGCTGTCGGCGTAGAACTGGTTGTTGGTCATCACGTGGACGGGCTGCGCCGGGTCCTCGATCTCGTTCAGCATGATGGTCCGGGTCGTGCTCGCGTGCAGCACCGGCAGCGCGGCCGGCTGGTGGGCGCCACCGCGGATCGTCGCCGGGACCGGGCGCAGCAGGCCGGGGGCGCTCGTGACGGTGAACTGCATGATCTGGTGCAGCGGGTTGCCGCCCTTGACGGCGGCCCGGGCCCCGGTCGGATAGGGCGCGACAGCGTTGTTGGTGAGCTGCAGCTGGGTGCCTGCGGCCAGGCCCCGGAAGTCGATAAGCAGGTCGGCCCGCTCGGCCGGGGCGAGCCGCAGGCTGGTCAGCGGGACGGGCCGGTTGAGCAGACCGCCGTCGCTGCCGATCTGGTAGAAGGTCGCGCCGGTGTCGAAGCTGAGGTTGTAGAAGCGCGCGTTCGAGCCGTTGAGCACCCGGAAGCGGTACAGACCCCGGTTGACGTTCAGGTTCGGGAAGGCCTTGCCGTTGACGATCGCGGTGTCACCGAAGGACTCTGGCGCCCAGGTGTCGGGGTAGCCGGTCGGGTTGGCCAGCCCCGCGAAGGCACCGACGGGGTAGGAGAACGTCCCGTCGGCGTTGAAGGTGCGGTCCTGCAGCGTCAGCGGCAGCTCGTTGGCGCCCGACGGGAGTCCGAGCGGGTTGTCCGCTGCGCCAGTGTCGTAGTTGTCGCGCAGCCAGTACTGACCGGCGAGGCCGGCCGTGACCTGCAGCCGGGTCATGCCCCAGGCGTGGTCGTGGTACCACAGTCCGGTGGCGTCCTGGTCGTTGCCGTAGGTGTAGCTGAATTTGCTGCCGGGCTTGAAGGTCGAGGCGGGCAAGCCGTCCATCGCGGCCGCGTCGTGGGCGCCGTGCAGGTGCAGGGTCCCACGCGGCATCGTCGCGTCGGTGGACTGCATCCCCATCAGGGCATGGTCCATCGAGCCGGCGAGCGGGTGCGCCCCCAGGTCGTTCGACACGGTGACCGTGACCGGCTTGTCGCGCCGGGCGATCAGCGTCGGACCACCGAACACGTCGGTGCCGGAGGACCCTCCGACGGCGTACCCGAGGGTGGGGGTGTCGGGTAGGGCGGCGGCGAACCGGTGGGCGCCGCCCCGCATGCTCAGCGTCACCGCGCCCCCGGCGGTGAGATCCACAGCAGGTGGCACGGTGAGCTGCTCGGTGAACTTCGCGAGCGCCGGCGTTCCGGTCGCGCTCGTGGTCCCCATTGCCGCCATGGGGGCTGTCCCAGCGGCGGCCGGCAGCGTCACGAGGCTGCCCAACCCCAACACGAGCGCACTGCCGGCGGCCAGCCGGACCGGGACGCGCCGGGTCCGGAAGCTTCGGCTGACGGCTGCGTTGAGGCCGGCCAGTGCCAGCGCGACCGCGGCCAGCTCGCTGAGCATCGCGGCCACGCCGGCCGGTTCGGACCAGTTGCCCAGGTCGTCGGCGAGCTGCGGGAAGGCCACCAGCCGGGTGGCGCAGTACGCCGCGACCGCGGCGGTGCACAGGGCCGCCGCCGCCAGCAACCAGCGTCGGGAGCCACCGATCACGACGCCGCCCGCCACGACGGTCGCGGCCAGGACGAAGACCACGAAGCCCAGGCCCAGGTAGGGCGCCTCCCGCAGATGCATCGGGATCACCGGCAGGTGCGCGGCCGCCGCGGCAAGCAGCGCCCCCCCGAGGGACCACCGCAACCCAGCCGGCACCCCGTTCCAGTCCGCCCTTGACGACATGGCAACCCCCCCGTGGCTCGATGACGCCCGTACGACGCAGGTCGTACGACGCAGGTCGTAGGACCTGCTGGGGCGAACCGTCGAGGGACGGCCTTCGGGAAACCTCTGGAGGTCCTGACAGGGCCTGGCGTCAGACCCGCTCGGGGGCCTTCGTCGAACGCCACCAGGCGAGCGTCCGGTTGGCCAGCCACACCGAGACGGCGAGCACGGCGGCGACGAGCAGGGCCGCGAGGAGCCAGCCGGCGGGTCCTTGCGCACCCAGCGCCCGGACGGCGCTCAGGAGGAGCTGCACCGGCAGCAGCATCCCCAGCAGGCCGAACACGCCCAGGCACATCGGCCTATGGTCAGGCCTCATCGCAGCAGGCGTACGGCGACGCCGACCCCCACGACGAGCACGAGCCCGCGCAGCACCTGGTCCGGCAGCCTGCGCGCGAGCCCGCCACCGACCCGGCCGCCGACCAGGCTCGACACCATCAGCACGCCGGCTTCAGGCAGGTGCACCGGTGCGAGGAGCAGGTAGACCGCCGCCCCGAGCACGGTCGCGATGGAGCTGAGGGTCGTCTTGACGGCGTTGACGCGCTGCAGCGAGTCGTTGAGCAACACGCCCATGACCGCGAGCAGCAGCACCCCGACGGCAGCGCCGAAGTAGGACGCGTAGATCCCGCCGAGCAGCACCGCGGCGCGCAGCGGCCAGGGTCGGTGGCGGACGTCGCCCCCGTCGCGGCGGCGCAGGGCGGCGCTGAGCCGGGGCTGCGCGGCCAGCAGCGCGCAGGCGGTCAGCACGAGGTACGGCGCGACAGCGCTGAACGCCGCCGCCGGGGTGAGCAGCAGCAGGGCGCAGCCAAGCCCTGCGCCGATCGCGACGGCGACGCCGAGCTCGACCACCCGTTGCCGCTGGCCGGCCAGCTCGTCGCGGTAGGCCACCATCCCGCCGAGGTAGCCCGGCAGCAGGCCGACGGTGTTGGTGACGTTGGCGGCCAGCGGGCTCAAGCCGACCGCCAGCAGCGCGGGGAACGACAGCAGCGAGCCACCGCCGGCCACGGCGTTGACCGCGCCGGCGACCGCGCCCGCCACCGCCAGCAGCGCGCCGTGGCCCGGGGTCACGAAGCGGGGGGTGGCAGGGCGACCGTGGCGCCCTCGCCGAACGGTTCCCGACCGCCCGTGCGCAACACCCAGACCGACTGCCGGCCATGGACGGTCCAGCTGCCCGGGGCGTCCGGGTGGTCCCAGACGAGCGCGGTGTCCTCGTCGATGCCGACCACTTCGGTGCCCTGCGGGGCGCGGGCGAGAAAGCGCCCGACCAGCTCGGGCATCCAGCCGAGGAAGCGGTCGAAGTGCGGGATGACCCGTAGCCCGGGGACGACGCCGAGGCCGGGGTCGGCGCCCTTGAGGGGGTGCCGGATGTCCGGCACGTGCGCGGTCAGCGACATCGCGCCGGCGCTGCAGCCGGCGAGCGCCGCACCGCCGCGCCAGGCCGCGAGGATGGCGGTCCAGACCAGCGTTCCGCGCAGCGTCGAGGCGCAGTACGGCGGGTTGCCACCGGAGAGATAGACGAGCCCGGCCCCGTCGACGAGCCCGGCCAGGGCCGGGTCGTCGGCCTCGCCGCGGTCGCGGACCACGACCGGCACCGCCTCGACCCCGAGCCGGTCGGCCTGGGCGCCCCCGAGCGCGACCCAGCGGGCGAGGGACTGTTCGCCCTCCAGGGCCGCGGCGGTCGGCACCTGGACGTAGCGGGGTGGCCGGCCTGCGAGCAGCGCGCCCTCGAGGGCGGTCATCACCGGGAGGTACTCCCCGCTGCCGACCAGGGCGATCGGCCCGCTCACGGCAGCAGCCCCAGGCCCCCGTCGACGACCACGACCTGGCCCGTCACGTAGCTGGCGCGGACGAGGAACAGCACCGCCTCGGCGACGTCGTCCGGGGTGGCTGAGCGGCGCAGCGGGGCGATCGCGTCGACGAGCGTTCGCATCTCGTCCCAGTAGTCGCCGACCGTCCAGGGGGTGTCGACCAGGCCGGGGGCGACCGCGTTGACCCGGACGTCGGGCCCGAGGACCTTGGCCAGCAGCCGGGTCTGGTGGTTGAAGGCCGCCTTGCTTGCGGCATAGGGGATCGAGCTGCCGAGCTGCTTGACCCCGGCCAGGCTGGTGATGTTCACGACGCACCCCCTGGCCGCGCGCAGGGCCTGCTCGGCGGCCGTCACGAGCACGAACGGCGCGATCACGTTGACGTCGTACAGCCGTCGCCAGATCTCGGGGGTTGCCCCGGCGAGATCGGCGTGGGCGACGATCTCGGTCGTGCCGGCGTTGTTGACCAGGACGTCGAGCCGGCCGTGCCGCTCGACCACCCGGGCGATCAGGTCGCGGGCCGCCATCTCGTCGGCGACGTCGGCCTGCAGATAGCTGCCGCCGACCTCGGCCGCGACCGCTTCCCCGGCCTCGACGGAGCTGCGGCTGTTGACCACCACCGCGAACCCGTCGGCGGCGAGCCGGCGGGCGATGTCCGCGCCGATCCCCGAGGACGACCCGGTGACAAGGGCCACCCGCTGCTGCTTGGTCATGCGTGGACGGTACGACGTGCCGCGGGCCGGCCGTCACGGGAGGATGGGCTGGTGACCGACATCGATACCCGACCAACCGATCCGCCCCCGGTGGACGCCCTGCTGGTCGTCGGCTTCGGTGGCCCGGAGGGCCCGGCCGACGTGTTGCCGTTCATGGAGAACGTCACCCGCGGCAGAGGCATCCCGGCCGAGCGGCTGGTCGAGGTCAGCCGGCACTACCTCGATCTGTTCGGCGGCGTCAGCCCGATCAACCAGCAATGCCGGGACCTGGTCGCCGCGTTGCAGGCCGAACTGGCCGAGCGTGGCCCGGACCTGCCGGTCTACTGGGGCAACCGCAACTGGACGCCGTACCTGGTCGACGCCGTGCAGGAGATGGCCCGCGACGGCCGCAGGCACGCGCTGGCGGTGGTCACGAGCTCGTTCCCGTCCTACAGCGGCTGCCGGCAGTACCGCGAGGACTGGTGGCGGGCCCGCGCGGAGGTGCCCGGTGCGCCGATCATCTCGAAGCTGCGGCACCACTGGGCCGAGGACGGCTTCCTCGACGTCGTCGCCGACGGCGTACGCGCCACCGACCCGGCTCCCGATGCCCGGCTGGTGTTCACGGCCCACTCGATCCCGCTGTCGATGAACGCCGCGAGCGGCCCGCCCGAGGTCGACGGGGCCTACGTCGAGGCGTTGCGCACCGCCGCCGCCTCGGTCGCCCGGCGGCTCGGCGGCGCGTACGCCTGGGACCTGGTCTTCCAGTCACGAAGCGGCCCGCCGCAGGTGCCGTGGCTCGAGCCGGACGTCGGCGACCACCTGCTCGCGCTGCACGCCGAGGGGGTGCGCGAGGCGGTGATGGTGCCGATCGGGTTCACCAGCGACCACGTCGAGGTGCTGTACGACCTCGACGTGGTCGCTGGTGAACCCGATCGGCACCATCACGGCCTCGCGCACCCCCTCGGCATGCAGCGCGAGCAGGTGGTC
>JBKJOO010000338.1:0-7529 GCA_046595615.1 Mycobacteriales bacterium
GAGCAGCATGAACAGCGCGAAGTTGAGCCCGCTGGAGCTCGCCACGTCGACCAGTTGCGGCTGGCGGCCGTCCGGCGCGGGGCTGCCGTTGACGACGAGCGCGACGAGCACGACCGCCGGGATGGCCAGCAGCGCCAGGAACGCATACAGGGTCCGGCGGCGCTTGGCCTGGCGCCGGACCTCGACCCCGATCACGGCTGCCCCAGCAACTCGAGGAAGACGTCCTCGAGCCGGCGGCGTGCGGCGAGCCCCTCGACTGCGACGCCGGCCCCGACCAGCTCGGCCACCAGTCCGGCCCGACTGATGCCGTCGAGGTCGACCATCAGCCCCCCGTCGACGGCCTCGACCGAGCGCACCCCGGCAAGGGCCCGGACAACCGGCAGCGCGCCGGCAGGATCGCCGACGTCGACCCTGATCGCGCCGTCGCCGCTGAGCATCTGTTCGACCGTCCCGGCGGCGACGACCTTGCCGCGGCTCATCACCGCCACGTGCGAACAGGTCTGTTCCACCTCGGCCAGCAGGTGCGAGGAGACCAGCACGGTGCGACCGGTCGCGGCGATCCGCTGCAGCACCTCGCGGACCTCCTTGATCTGCGGCGGGTCGAGCCCGTTGGTGGGTTCGTCCAGGACCAGCAGGTCGGGGCGGCCGAGCATCGCCTGGGCGATCGCGAGCCGCTGCCGCATCCCCTGGCTGTAGGTCCGGGTCGGCCGGTGGACCGCGTCGCCGAGACCGGCCAACTCGAGCGCCTCCTCGACGTAGGAGCCCTCCATCGAAGCCGCCGTCGAAGTCCAGTAGAGGGTGAGGTGCTCCATCCCGGTCAGGTGCGGTGGGACACCGGGGCCCTCGATGAACAACCCGACCCGGGACAGCACCGCGGCGCCGGAGCGGACCGGCCGGCCGAACAGCCGCACCTCCCCCGCCGAGGGGGTGATCAGTCCGGCCAGCATCCGCAGGGTGGTGGTCTTCCCGGCGCCGTTGGGCCCGAGCAGGCCGAGCACCTGCCCCTGTTCCACGATCAGGTCGACGCCGTCGACGGCCCGGAAACCGTCCGCGTAGGACTTGGCCAGCCCGGTAATCACGATCGGCGGCACGTCGTCGTCGCCGAGGTCGGGGGCCCGGCGGCGGCGGGCCAGCACCAGGACCGCGAGCACCAGCAGGCCCAGCAGGATCAGGGCGACGACCAACGCAAGCGTGCCGTAGCCGCCACCACCGGTGACCGGTCGCAGCGGCAGCTGCAGCGCCGACGCCGGGTCGAGGCCGATCGTGTACGACGCGGGCGCCGTCGGCCCGGCGTACGCCAGGTCGGTGGTGGACACGGCGATCCGGACCCGGTGACCGGCCGGGAAGACGTGCGCGAGCGCCGGCAGGGTGACCGTCACCGCGCGGCCGGCGGACCCGAGGGCGGCCACCCGGATCGGGGCGACCTGGCCACCGGGCAGCTGCGCGGCACCGCCCGGCGAGACGTCGAAGAGCTTGACGAACAGCACCGCCGACCCCGTCGTCGAGCGCACCGTCACGGTGACCTGCCCGGCACCGAGCAGCTCGCGGCCACGCGGCAGCGGCGCGCTCTGCCAGGACGCCGTCTGCCCCAGAACGTCCAGGCCCAGGCCGGCCGCAGCGCCTCCGAGCGCGCCGGCACCGGGCACGCTGCTGATCGAGGCAGGCCGGCCACCGGGCGGGTTGGCCACCGGTTGCAGGGCCGCACCCTGCACCGCGAGCCGGCCGGCGCCGGCCGCCGGTGGCAGGGCCCGCGCCGAGCCGTCCCCGCCCGTCGAGCGGTGCCAGCGAAAGACCGGTCCGGTGCCGACCGAGGTGTCCCGGTGCAGCCACCTGGCCAACCAGGTCCGGGTCAGCTCGCGGATCTGCGCGTCGCCCGTGTCGCCGAAGGGCTTGTCGTGGCCGCCTTCGAGCCAGGCCAGGTGCACCGGCACGCCCCGGGCCTGCAGCGCGGTCGCGGTGGCGAGCGACTCCTGCAACGGGAACAGCGTGTCGTCCTCACCCTGGATGAGCAGCGTCGGCGCGGTGATCCGGGCGATGACGCCCGCCGGGCTCGATCCGGCGAGCACCGCCCGATCCGCGGCGGTGGGCGTCCCGGCCTGCGCCAGCCGCTGGTAGGCCTCGCAGACCCGCTGGACGAAGCGCGCGCAGACCCCACCCGGCCCGGCGGCGAAGAACACCGAGGCGTACTGCGCCTTGAACACCCCTCCCGGCAGGAAGGCGCTCTGCAGCGAATTCCAGGTGATCACCGGGACGGTGGCGTCGACCCGCCGGTCGTACGCCGCCCCGAGCAAGCTCACCCCGCCGCCGTAGGACGCGCCGATGAGCGCGACCCGCGGGTCGCCTGGTCCGTCCTGGAGCACCTCGGCGCGCTGGGCCAGCCGGTCCAGCAGCGCGCGCAGGTCGGCGACCTCGGCATCCGGGGCGTCCAGCGCGATCTTGCCGGTGCTCCGGCCGAAGCCGCGCAGGCTCCAGGCGAGCGCGACGTAGCCGTGCGATGCGAGGTCGCGGGCATCGGCGGCGACCCCGTCCTTGCTCTGCCCGAAGC
Source organism: Mycobacteriales bacterium (assembly GCA_046595615.1). Lineage (GTDB taxonomy): Bacteria > Actinomycetota > Actinomycetes > Mycobacteriales > SCTD01 > JAYSQK01. The sequence goes on from JBKJOO010000338.1 coordinate 2,546, forward strand.
CGGGCGAGAGGACAACGGCCGGCGCGGGGTGGGCCCGGGTCGCGCTCGCCGGGAGATAGAGCGTCGTGTCGATCCGCACCGGCTGGGCCTCGGTCGGCCCGCCCGGCAGCTCGACGACCGCTGTCTCGGTGTGGACCGCGGGACCACCGCCGCCGGTCGCGGCGGCCAGGACACCGGCGGCCAGCACCACGATCAGCCCCGCGGCGAGCGCGACCTGTCCCCTCCGGCCGAGCCGCTTCGCCATGCAACAACCCTATGGTGCGGCACCGACACCGGCGCGTCGTACCCGGTCCGGCCAGAATGTGTCGGAGGTCGCACCTACGTTCGAACGCATGACGCAGGCGAGCTTCGACGAGTTGGGGACCCCACTGCGCGAGACCACCTTCGTCGTGGTCGACCTCGAGACGACCGGTGGTTCGCACCAGGACTGTGCGATCACCGAGATCGGCGCTGTGAAGGTCCGTGGCGGTGCGGTGCTCGGCGAGTTCCAGACGTTGGTCAACCCGTGTGTGGCCGTTCCGCCGTTCATCGCGGTGCTCACCGGCATCACCGACGCGATGGTCGCTGGCGCGCCCCGGCTCGCGACCGCGCTGCCGGACTTCCTCGCCTTCAGCCAGGGCTGCGTGCTGGTCGCGCACAATGCCCCGTTCGACCTGGGCTTTCTGCGGACCGGATGCGAACAGCTCGATCTGACCTGGCCGGCCCCCACGTCGGTGGACACCGCTCGGCTGGCCCGCCGGGTGCTGACCCGCGACGAGGCCCCGGACTGCAAACTGTCCTCACTGGCCCGGCTGTTCCGCGCCGACACCGAACCGTGCCATCGGGCACTCGCCGACGCGCGGGCCACCGTCGATGTGCTGCACGGGCTGCTCGCCCGGCTCGGTGGGCTCGGTGTGCACAGCCTGGAGGAGCTGCGGACCTTCTCGGCGCAGGTGAGCCCGGCCCAGCGCAGGAAGCGCCACCTCGCCGACGCGCTGCCGGCCGCGCCCGGGGTCTATCTGTTCCGGGACGCCCAGGGCCGGGTGCTCTACGTCGGCAAGAGCACCAACCTGCGCTCGCGCGTCCGCACCTACTTCACCGCCAGCGAGCAGCGCAGCCGGATGGCCGAGATGGTCGGGCTCGCCGACCGGGTCGACCCGGTCGTCTGCGCGACGCCACTGGAGGCGGAGGTCCGCGAGCTGCGGCTGATTGCGGAGCACCGGCCGCGTTACAACCGGCGCTCGAAGTTCCCCGAGCGTGCGTCGTGGGTCAAGCTCACCAACGAGGCGTTCCCCCGGCTGTCGATGGTCCGCAAGGTGCTCGACGACGGCGCGGTCTACCTCGGCCCGTTCGGCAGCACCCGGCTGGCCGAGCTGGCGGTTGCCGCCGTCCACGAGGCGGTGCCGCTGCGCCAGTGCACCCGCCGGCTGTCGGTCCGCACGTTGTCGACCGCCTGCGTCCTGTTCGAGTTGGGCCGCTGCGGGGCGCCCTGCGACGGCAGTGAGACCGTCCAGCACTACGCCGCGCACGCGCTCGCCGTCCAATCGGCCTTCCTGGCCGACCCGGGGGCACTGGTGGAGGTGCTGCGGGCCCGGATCGCGGCGCTCGCCACCGCGGAGCGATACGAGGACGCCGCCGCCCAGCGCGACCGGCTCGCCACGCTCGTCCGGGCCACCTCGAGGCTCCAGCGCCTGCAGACCCTGACCGGCGTCGCGCAACTGGTCGCCGCCCGGCCGACCGACGACCTCGGCTGGGAGGTATCGGTGGTCCGCCGCGGCCGACTCGTCGCCGCCGGCGTCATCCCCCGCGGAGCCCATCCGGGGCCGTACGTCGACGCCCTCGTCGCGACCGCCGAGACGATCCTGCCCAGTCCCGGTCCGCTGCCGGCCGCACACGCCGAGGAGGTCGAATGCGTGCTTCGCTGGCTCGAGCTGCCCGGCACCAGGCTGGTCCGGCTGGACGGCACCTTCGCCTCCCCGGCCCGGGGGGCCGGCCGACACCGGCGCTGGCTCGGCGGTCTGGAGCAGGCCCGTGCGCAGGTCCGGCCGTTCGACGACCGGCGCGGGCTGCGCCCCGTCGCCCGGCCGGCTCGCGCCACCGCCTAGGTTCGAAGCCACCCCGACCGCGAGGAGCGCGCATGCCCGTCGACCCGCAGCGCCACGCCCTGCCCGAATCGCGCCCCGCAGCCGCTGGACCCACGGCGGGGCCGGCATGATCACCGCGATCGTCAACATCAACGCCGCGGTCGACCGGATCGGCGAGGTCGCCGAGGCGATCGCCGCGCTCGACGGTGTCAGCGAGGTCTACTCGGTCGCCGGTGACGTCGATCTGGTGGCCATCGTCCGGGTGCGCCAGCACGACGATCTCGCCGAGGTGATCGCTGGCCGACTCAACAAGGTCGCGGGGGTGCTCGCGACCCAGACGCTGATCGCCTTCCGCGCCTACAGCCGGCACGACCTCGAGTCCACCTTCTCGCTGGGCCCGCAGCCGTGACCGCCCAGTTCGCCACCGAGGCCGGCCAGCGGGGTGAGTTCGTCCGGCAGCCCAACCACTTCACCGGCCGGCTCGACCATCCCGAGGCAGGCCGCTACGTCCTCTACGTCAGCCTGGCCTGTCCGTGGGCGCACCGGTCGGTGATCGTCCGGCGACTGCTCGGTCTCGAGGACGCGATCGCGCTGCGGGTCGTCGACCCGCTGCGCGACGCCCGCGGCTGGCGCTTCACCCTCGACGAGGGCGGCCGCGACCCGGTGACCGGCGCGGAGTTCGTGATGGACCTCTACCGCACAAGCGACCCGGCCTTCGAGGGCCGGGCAACCGTGCCGTTCGTCGACGACACGGTCGAGCGACGCATCGTGACCAACGACTACCCGCAGCTCACCCTCGACCTGTCGATGGCGTGGTCGGCGCACCACCGCGCGGGCGCCCCCGACCTCTATCCCGAGCGCCTGCGGGCAGAGATCAACCAGGTCGCCGAGGCCAACTTCCACGCGGTCAACAACGGCGTCTACCAGGCCGGCTTCGCGACCAGCCAGGATGCCTACGAGCGGGCGTACGACGCGCTGTTCGCCCGCCTCGACGAGCTCGAGCACCTGTTGCGCGGCCAGCGCTGGCTCGTCGGGGGCCAGCTCACCGAGGCCGACGTCCGGCTGTTCACCACGCTGGCCCGCTTCGACGCCGCTTACCACGGCCACTTCACGTGCAACCGGCACAAGCTCAGCGAGTACGACGCACTGTGGGCGTACGCCCGCGACCTGTGGCAGACGCCGGGCTTCGGCGACACCACCGACCTGGGCCACATCAAGGCGCACTACTACGGGACCCACGAGCAGCTCAACCCCACCGGGATCATCCCGAAGGGCCCGCACACTGACTGGACCGCCCCGCACGGCCGGGCGTCATTGCCCTGAGCCAGGGCCCCGCCCGGCCGCACCGCCGCCATGATCATCAGGGCATTGGTGCGCGAACCACCGCGCGTGTCCCGCAGTGATGTCCTGTTGATCACCCTCGGGGCGGGATCCTTGGGGCCGGGGGCGGGCCGGCTAGTGCCGCAGGCGCTGGCTGACCTCGACCCAGCGTTCCAGTGCCGCCGCCGCGGCGCCGCTGTCGAGCGCCGCCGCGCCACGCACCAGCCCGTCGGCGAGCCGCTCCACGAGCGGCGCCACTGTCCCGTCGTACGCCGCGAGGGCGGCTGCGGCGTTGAGCAGCACCGCATCGCGGACCGGACCGAGCGCGCCGTCGAGCAGCGCGCGGGCGACCCCGGCGTTGTAGGCGGCGTCCGCACCGCGAAGGTCTGCGAGCGAAGCAGGCGGCAGCCCGATCGAGGCCGGGTCGAACGACGACCGGACGACCTCGCCGGCGCACACCGCCCACACCGTCGACGGCCCGGTGGTGGTGAGCTCGTCGAGCCCGTCGTCGCCGCGGAAGACCAGCGCGTCCACGCCACGCGCAGCGAGCACCCCGGCCATCACCGGGGCCAACCGCGCGTCGGATACCCCGACGGCCTGCGCCGCCGGGCGGGCCGGGTTGGTGAGCGGCCCCAGCACGTTGAACACCGTCGGGATCCCCAGCTCACGACGGGGTACCGCGGCGTGCCGCATCCCGGGGTGGAACACCGGCGCGAAGCAGAAGGCGATCCCCGCCTGCGCGACGCACGGGCCGATCGCGGTCGGTGGCAGGTCGACGACCACGCCGAGGGCCTCGAGCAGGTCGGCGGAGCCGCAGGCGGAGGAGGCCGCCCGGTTGCCGTGCTTGCAGACCGGGGTGCCGGTGCCCGCGACGACCAGCGCCGCCATGGTGGAGATGTTGACCGTGTTGGAGCGGTCCCCGCCGGTGCCGCAGGTGTCGACGACCCGCCCGGCGACCTCGACCGGCAGGGCCTGCTCGAGCATCACCTCGACCAGGCCGGCGACTTCCTGCGCGGTCTCACCCTTGGCCCGCAGGGCGACCACGAACGCGGCGACCTGCGCCGGGGAGGCGTCCCCCTGCATCACCTCGCGCATCGCCCAGGCCGTGTCAGCGGCGTCGAGCGATCCACCGCCCAGCAGCGTGCTGAGCAGCGTCGGCCAGGTCGGGGCCATCGGCTCAGCCGACGGCGCGGCGGACCGGCAGCCCGCCGGCACGCTGACGCAGCAGCGCCACGACGGCGGCCGTCAGGTCCGGCGCGTCGATCGGCTGGGGCAGCACCGCGTCGGCCAGCGACCACCTGCCGAGCCACGCGTCGTCGCGGCGGGCCACGAGTACCAGCGTGGGTGGGCAGTCCTTCAGCTCGTCCTTGAGCTGCTTGGCGAGCCCCAACCCGCCGGTCGGCCAGGCCTCCCCGTCCAGGACCGCGAGGTCCACCCCACCGGCGTCGACCGCTTTGAGCACTTGCGGACCGGTCGTGCACTCGACCCATTCGAGCCGACCGAGGTCGCCGGTTGGCCGCCGCCCGACAGCGACCCGGACGCCGTCGCGGATCGCCGGGTCGTCGCTGTAGAGGACCACCCGGTGCGTGCGGGCGGAGGAG
>JBKJOO010000056.1:0-36044 GCA_046595615.1 Mycobacteriales bacterium
GTTCGTCGTGTCGCGCTTCGAGTTCCGCGGCAGCGTCGCGCTCCTCATGCTCTTCACCGCCGGCAACCTGCTGCCGCCGCAGGTCATCATCACGCCGCTCTACCGGCTCTACAAGAGCATCCCGCTGCCGATGTTCATGAGCGACTCGGGCTCGTTGTTCGACTCGTTCTGGGGGATCATCCTCATCCACATCGCCTTCCAGTGCGGCTTCTGCACGTTCGTGCTCAGCAACTACATGAAGACGCTGCCGCAGGAGCTGACGGAGGCGGCGCGGGTCGACGGCGCCTCGGCGTGGCGGCAGTACTGGCAGATCACGCTGCCGCTGTGCCGGGCACCGCTCGCCGCCCTGGCGACGCTGGAGTTCACCTGGATCTACAACGACTTCTTCTGGGCGCTGGTGCTGATGGTCACCGGCGACAAACGACCCATCACGTCGTCGCTGAACAACCTGCAGGGCCAGTTCTTCACCGACAACAACCTGGTTGCGGCCGGGTCGCTGATGGTGGCGCTGCCGACCGTGTTCGTCTACTTCCTGCTCCAGAAGCAGTTCATCGGCGGGCTCACCCTCGGCGCCACCAAGGGATGACCTCGCCGGCCCGACGGCTCGTCGAACACGCAAGCCGCACCGACGTGCTGGTTCGGGCGCCCGGCCGCGCCAACCTCATCGGGGAGCACACCGACGCCGACGAGGGCTACGTCCTGCCGGTCGCCCTCGACCTGGCCACGGTGGTGTCCGGCCGACGGATCGCCGACCGCCTGGTGCTGCGCTCACTCGACCTCCCGGACGAAGGGGTGGTCGAGGTGGATCTTCGGACCGGGCAGGGACCGACGACCGGATGGGGCCGTTACGCGACAGCCGTGGTCGGCGCCCTGCGCGACTCGGGCCTGGCCCTGCACGGCGTCGACGGGGTCGTCGCCAGCGACGTGCCACTCGGGGCAGGTCTGTCGTCGTCGGCTGCGCTCGAGGTGGCAATCGCCCTGACGCTGCTCGTCGAACCGATCGCGCCGACCCGGCTCGCCCAGCTGTGCCAGCGCGCCGAAAACGACGGGGTCGGTGTGCAGAGCGGCATCATGGATCAGCTCGCGAGCGCCGGTGCGCAGGCCGGTTCGGCGCTGTTCCTGGACTGCCGGAGTCTGCAGACCGAGCAGGTGCCCGTGCCGGCCGACCTCATGGTCCTCATGGTCGACTCCGCGGTCAGCCGGAACCTGACGTCCAGCGCCTACAACGAACGGCGGCGCCAATGTGCACTGGCGGCCAGCAAGCTCGGTGTCCGCGTCCTGCGCGACGCGACCCCGGCGCTGCTCGACGACCGGTGGGACTCCCTCGACGACGTGACCCGGCGCAGGGCAAGGCACGTCGTGACGGAGAACGCCCGGGTGCTGACAGCGGTGCAGGCGCTGCGCGAGGACGACCGGCCGACGCTGCGGGCCGCCTTCGCCGCCTCGCAGGACAGCCTCGCCCGCGACTTCGAGGTCAGCGTCCCCGAGCTTGATCTGCTTGTGCAACTGGCCGGCGACACCGCTGGCGTCGTGGCAAGCCGGATGACCGGCGCCGGCTTCGGCGGCTGCACCGTCTCGCTGGTCGAGCGCGACCGAGCCGAGACCGCCCGCGACGAGGTGGTGGCTGCCTACGTCAGGGCAACCGGCCGGCCGGCTCGCGCCTGGCTGTGCCCGCCCAGCGCGGGCGCGTCCGTGCTCGGGGCGGCATGACCGGCGGCTTCGTCCAGCTGCACGCGGCCGGGACCAGCCTGCTGCTCGACGTACGCGGTCCTGGATTGCCCGAGATCCTGCACTGGGGAGCTGATCTCGGCGACGTCGATGCTGCCTCACTGGCCCGCGCGAGGGTGCCTGCGGTGGCCCGCTCCGCGCTCGACGTGCCCGTGCCGCTGTCGCTGTCGCCAGAGCGCTCGGCGGGTCATCGCGGCCGGCCCGGGATCTCCGGAAGCCGCGCCGGCAAGGACTTCTCGCCGTCGTTCGCGCTGGCCGGGGTCGAGCACACGGGCCAGCGGGTCGTCGTCACGGCGCGCGACGCCGCTGCCGCGCTGACGCTGACGGTGGAGCTCGAACTCGCCGCCGCCGGCGGCTTGCTGCTGCTCCAGCACACCCTGCGCAATGACGGCCCGACGTCGTACGCCGTGCAGGAGCTGGCCTGCCTGCTGCCGGTGCCCACCCGGGCGGTCGAGCTGCTCGACCTGACCGGTCGGTGGCTGCGGGAGCGGCAGCCCCAGCGACATCCGTTCGTGGACGGGACCTTCCTGCGCGAGGGGCGACGCGGCCGGACCGGGCACGACGCGACGCTGGTGCTGGCCGCCGGCACCCCCGGGTTCGCCAACCGGTCCGGCGAGGTGTGGGCGGTGCACCTGGCCTGGAGCGGCGACACCGCGACGTGGGCCGAGCGGGGGCCGGCGCTCGGCCCCGTGCTCGGCGCGGCAGAGCTGCTCGCCCCGGGTGAGATCGTGCTGGCCCCGGGCGCGTCGTACACCACGCCGATGGTCCACGCAGCGTGGTCCGGTCGCGGTCTCGACGGGATCGGCGACGCCTTCCATGACTGGCTCCGGGCCCGCCCGGAGCACCCCCGCACCCCCCGACCGGTGGTTTTGAACACCTGGGAGGCGGTCTACTTCGACCACGACCTGCCGCGGTTGCTCGCGCTGGCCGAGACGGCTGCGGCGGTCGGCGTGGAGCGTTTCGTCCTGGACGACGGCTGGTTCCGCGGCCGGCGGGACGACACCGCCGGGCTCGGCGACTGGGACGTCGACGAGCAGGTCTGGCCAACCGGCCTGACCCCACTCGTGCAACGGGTCACCGGGCTCGGCATGGGCTTCGGCCTCTGGGTCGAGCCCGAGATGGTCAACCTGGACTCCGAGCTCTACCGCGCGCACCCCGACTGGGTCCTCGGCGTGCCCGGGCGGCTCCCGTTGCCCTGGCGGCATCAGCAGGTCCTCGACCTGACCGTGCCGCAGGCCTGGCAGCTGATCCTGGACCGGCTCGACGCGCTGCTGGCCGCCCACGACATCAGCTTCCTCAAGTGGGACCACAACCGCGACCTGGTCGAGGCGGCGGACCTCGGCGGCCGGCCGGCGTTGCACAACCAGACCCGTGCCGTCTACCGGTTGCTCGACGCGCTGCGCGAACGCCATCCCGGCGTGGAGATCGAGAGCTGCTCCTCCGGCGGGGCCCGCGTCGACCTCGGCATCTTGCAGCGAACCGACCGGGTCTGGGCGAGCGACACCAACGACGCGCTCGAACGCCAGAGCATCCAACGCTGGACCTCGCTGCTGCTCCCGCCCGAGCTCGTCGGCTCGCACGTCGGCCCGCCGCGCTCGCACACGACCGGGCGCACCGGCTCGCTCGCCTTCCGGGTGGCGACCGCCCTGTTCGGCCACTTCGGCTTCGAGTGGGACCTCTGTTCGGCCGACGAGCAGGAGCTGGCCGGGGCCGCCGACGCGGTGCGGGCCTACCGCCGGCTGCGGGGGCTGCTGCACAGCGGACGGGTCGTGCACGCCGACCTGGCCGATCCGTCGGCCAGCCTGCACGGCGTGGTCGCTGCCGACCGGAGCGCCGCGGTCTTCTGCTACGCCCAGCTGACCGCCTCGGCGTACGAGGTGCCGGTTGCTGCGCTGCTGCCCGGCCTCGACCGCGATCACGACTACCTGGTGCGTCCGCTCGTGCTGGCTGGCGGCCACACCGGCGCGGGCCGGGTCGACCCGCCGTGGTGGACCGATGGCGAGGTGCGGCTCAGCGGACGAGCCCTCGCACTGAGCGGTCTGCGCCTCCCGGTGCTGCACCCCGAACAGGCCGTCCTGCTCGAGCTCACCACTTGAGCGACGCCCCGTGCGGGCGCACACTGGGCCGGACCCTCGGAGGCGTCTCGTGGCCAAGCACCCCAACTTCGCACCGGACTCGATGCCAGTGCTCTCGCGCGGTCGGCACCGCAACCCGCGACGCGGCGCCTGCTTCATGGAGTTGGCGTCCTACCTCGCCGGCGAACGCTGGAGTGATCATCCGCCATGCACCCACCCACTGCTCGCTGACCTCGCGCGACGCGTCAACGACCTGTCGTCCGACGCCGGGCGGCGCGCCCTCGCCCCACTCATCCCCTCGGTGATCGGCCGATTCGGGGGCGGGCCCGAGGTCGATGCGCGGATCGCCTGGCGCTGCGCGACGACGGCCCTGCCCGTCGTGTCCGCCGAGCGCCAGCAGCTCCTGGCGCTGGCGATCCTGACCAGCGCCGAGCTGCTCGCCGACCCCCGGCTCGAGGTGGCGACCGCTGAGGCGCTCGCGCACGTCCCCGAGACCGCCCGCCGGGCCCGGTCGGCGATCGACCGGGCCGCCGCGCACCGCTCGCTGGCGGCCTTCAGCCGGTACGGCGCACCGGTGGCCATCCGCACCGCGGCGCTGGGCGTGGCCGAGGCGTGTGCCCCCGACATCGACGGGCTGCTCCGCGGCCTGCTGATCGTCGGCCTCGAGGAGTGCGACCGCCTGACCACTTCCACGCCGACCACTTCCACGCCGATCATGGAGTTTGTGCTGCCCGCTTGAGCGTGGCGCGACCGCAACAACTCCATGATCGGCGCGGCCTGGCCCGTGCCCTGTGGACAGCCGCCGACCCGCTGGCGCGCTGAGCGGCACCCTTGCGGGCATGGAAGTCCTCAGCCGTACCCAGTTGCTGACCCGGCTCGGCAGCCGTGATGCGCTGGACCGGGCGCTCGGCGTGTCGTGGCAACGCGTGCTGCATGGTGCCTACGTCCCGGTCGAGGTGACGATCGACCTGGCGGTGCGGGCCAGGGCCGCGGCTCGGCTGCTGCCGGACCACGCGCACCTCAGCGACCGGTGCCTGCTCTGGCTGCACGGCGTGGACGTCCTGCCATCCGGTTCGCCGGTGCTGGAGGGCGTGGTGCCGCGCGGCACGGTCGTCCCCAGGCGGTCCGGCATGCGGCTCCGGGAGGCGCATCTCCCCCTCGAGGACCGCACCGAGTACGCCGGGATACGCGTCCTGCGGCCGGCCCGCGCGGTCGCCGACCTGCTGCGCATGTTGCCCCTCGTCGAGGCGGTCGTGGTAGCCGACGCGGTCCTGCACGCCGGGCTGTGCAGCTCCGACGAGCTGCACCGCGAGCTGACCCGGCATGCCCGGCTCCGAGGGGTGCGTGGGGCCTACCGCGCCCTCGAGCTGTCCGATCCAGCGGCCGAGTCGCCGCCGGAATCCAGGGTGCGCCTCATCCTGGTGTCCGCTGGACTGCAACCTGTGTCGCAGTACGACGTACGCGATGCCGCTGGTAGCTGGCTGGCCCGCGTGGATCTGGCGTTCCCGGCGATGCGGGTCGCGGTGGAGTACGACGGCCGGGCGGTCCACGAGCGGGCGGACGTGTTCACCCGGGATCGGCAGCGCCAGAACGCGCTGGTCCGAGCCGGCTGGGTGGTGCTGCGCTTCACCGCCGCGGACCTGCACGCTCCGTCCGCGCTGGTGCAGACGGTGCTGGCGGCCCTGCAGCGCGTTGCCGCCTGACAGCCCGCCGATCATGGAACATGTGCCGGGCCGCTGAGCGTGGCGCGACCGCACAAGTTCCTTGATCGGCGTAAGGGGGAGATCACCCGGACGGGTCTGCGGTGCCGGGTCCGCGCGCACGATGACAAGAGGGACAGCATCCCCTCCTCACGACCCGGAGTTCCCGTGACCATCTCGACCCGACTGCTGTCCTGCACCTTGACCCTCGCCCTGGCCGGCGGAGGCGTCGCCGTCCTCGCCGGGCCGGCGGCCGCGAGCCCGCAGCACGGCGAACGGAGCCAGGCTGCCGGCACCGACCACGGCCAGAGCATGAAGCACCGCCACCCGCGGATGAAGTTCACCGCCGTCGGCAAGGTCGTCGCCGTCGACGCCACCGCGCGCACGATCACGGTGAAGGTCAAGGGCGGCACCCGCGCGCTGCACCGGATGACCGTGACCTTCGCGGTGGCCGCCGACGCGGTGGTTCGCCGGAACGACATGACGGTCGGGCTCGACGCCATCGCGCCAGGTGACCACATCGCCATGAAGGGCATGCGCGGCACGGACCTCACGCTGACCGTGTTCCGGATGAACGCCTCGGGACCGGTGCCGGCCCCCGCGCCGGTGCCGGCCCCCGCGCCGGTGCCGGCTCCCGCTCCGGCCCCGGCCCCGGCCCCCGCGCCGGCTCCCGCGCCGGCTCCCGCCCCCGCGCCGGTCGACCCGGCGCCCGCCCCGGCTCCGGCTCCGGCCCCGGTCGACCCGGCGCCCGCCCCGGCTCCGGCCCCGGCCCCGGCTGTCTGAGCTCCCCGCTCTGCCTTCGCCCCGCCACCGATGACCCCTCGGGACGGGGCGAAGGCGTCCCGAGGGTCGACCGGAAGCCCAGCGCCTAGGACAGGGGTCGGGTCGGCTGCTGGGCCGCGACCGAGTGGCGCAGCGCCGCATGCACCGAGGCAGCACTGAGTGCGCCGAGGTACCGGCCGGACGCCGGCTCGACCACCGCGACCCAGCCCGCGTCGCTGCTCAACACCTGGGCGAGGACCTGCTTGAGGGTTGCGTCAGCCTCGACGACGCCGGGCAGTTCACGCTCGGTGCCTGCGTCGTCCCAGCTCTTCGGGGCGCCGTCGGGAGAGCAGGTGACCGGCCGGTCCTCCAGCGCCGTCACGTCGATCGGCGTCACGCCGAGCCGACGCAGTCCGCCTTCGGCCCCGACGAAGTCCGCGACGAACGTCGACGCGGGCGCGCCCAGCACGTCAGCCGGCGGGGCGTGCTGCTCGAGCACTCCCCCCGGCCCGAGCACCGCGACGCGGTCGGCGAGCAACACCGCCTCATCGAGGTCGTGGGTGACGAACACGATCGTCTTGCGCACGGTGCGCTGCACCCGCAGAAACTCCTGCTGCAGCCGGCCGCGGGCGATCGGGTCGATCGCCGAGAACGGCTCGTCCATGAGCAGCACCGGCGGGTCGGCGGCGAGCGCGCGGGCGACACCGACGCGCTGACGCTGGCCACCGGACAGCTGCGACGGCCAGCGGTCGCGGTAGATCGCCGGATCCAGCCCGACGAGCTCGAGCAGCTCGTCCGCGCGGGCCGCCGACCGGCGCCGGTCCCAGCCCAGCAGCTTCGGCACCGTCGCGACGTTGTCGGCCACCCGCTGGTGCGGGAAGAGCCCGACCTGCTGGATGACATAGCCAATCCGGCGACGCAGCTCCGCAGGCGGCACCTCGGCGACGTCGTGGCCTTCGAGCAGCACCCGTCCCGTCGTCGGCTCGACCAGCCGGTTGACCATCTTCATGGTGGTCGTCTTGCCGCACCCCGACGGCCCGACCAGGCACAGCAGCTCGCCGCGCGCGACGTCGAGGTGGAGCTGACCGACGCCGATGGAGCCGTCCGGGTAGGTCTTGCTGACCCCGTCGAAACGGATCATGGCCTCCGGCGCAGCCGCGGCCACCTCAGGACGCGGCGGTCAGGCTGGCGTCGGAGCTGAAGAGCTCGGCGAGTGCGACCTTGCCGGTCTTCAGCGCGTTCTTCGACAGCGGGCCGCCCGCGTCGAGCGCCGTAAAGCCGGCAATCTTCAGCTGGTAGATCTTCTCAAGCCCCAGCTGGCAGAACGCCCGGGTTGGGCACTCCGCAGCCGCTCCGAGCAGGACGCCCCCGCCGCAGGTACTGGCGAGTTGGGACAGCGACTTCACGGCGTACTTGTCGGCGAAGGCGCTCGTCACGACGAAGACGTTCTGGTCGGTGGCAGCCGCCGGCGTGAGCGGGGTCAGCCCCTTGGCCGCAGCGAGCGGCGTCAGGGCGGCGATCGTCGCCTTGATGTCGCCGCTCGACTTGGGCGCTGCCGCCTTGCCGTTGGCCTTCTTGTTCAGAAATTCGGTCAGCGTCGCCGCGTATTCAGGGACGACATCGACGTCACCGCGCTCGAGCGCGGCCTCGTACAACTCGCGGTTGGTCAGTTGCTTCACCGACGCGGTGAAGCCGGCCGCGGTGAGCACATCGGCATAGACGTTGGCAAGGGTCTGGTTCTCGCTGAAGTTGGCCGCCACCACCCGGATCGGGCCCTGCCCGCCGGAGAGCCCAGCGGCGAGACCCGCGCTTTTCACGAACGCCGCCGCGGCCTGTTTGGGCTGCAGGCGATCGAGGTCGGTCGATTTGTTGAGCCCGTTGAGCGCGTCCTGGCTCAGCGCCGCCGACACCTTGTCGAGCGCAGTGCGCAGCGCCGGCGTCAGCACCTTGGTGCGAACGACCGGGGTGACGTTGTCGCTGTTCTGGAGCTGCTTGTCGTCCTCGAGGGCGACCAGCTTCGCGCCGGCGACCGGGGCGCAGGTGGTAGCGGCCGTGGTAGCCACCGGTCCCTTGACGGTGGCGGTACCCGTGCCGCCCTTGTTGCCTGAGTCGCTGCAGGCGGCGAGCGCAAGCGGCAGCGCGACGAGCGCGGTGAGGAGCCGGAAAGACCGGGAAGTGGCCATCGAACGCTCGCCTTCTGTGTCCCGCACAGCTGGTCGCCGTGCGCGTGTCGGGCGGGCCTGGCCCGCGCAAGCAGTCTAAGCATGGTTTCAGCGAGCAGGCGAGCCCGGCCCAGGGACAGCCCGCAGCGGCACCGGGGTGACCAGTCGCTGGGCGATCGACAGGCTCACCTCGGCGGCGAAGGCCAGGGCCGCCACCCAGACCGCGCCAGCCAGGACCTGCGGGTAATCCTGCTGTCCGTAGCCCTGGTTGATGAACGTCCCGAGCCCACCGCCCCCGACGTACGCCGCGAGGGTGGCCGTGGCGATGACCTGCACGGTGGCGTTCCTGAGCCCGGCGACCACCAGGCCGAGCCCCAGCGGGAGCTCGATCCGCAGCGCCGTCTGCAGTCCGGTCAGGCCCATCCCGCGGGCCGCCTCGATGACGTCGGCATCGACCGAGCTGATGCCCACGTAGGCGTTGGTGAGCAGGGGCGGGATTGCGAACAGCGTCAGCGCGACCACGGCCGCACGGTTGCCGATCCCGATGCTGGCGATGCCGGAAAAGATGATGAGCACACCGAGCGTGGGCACGGCCCGGCTGGCGTTGGCGATGGCCGTGACGACCCGCCCGCCGCGGCGCAGATGCCCGAGCAGCACGCCGAGCGGGAGCGCGAGCAGGGCGGCGGCGCCGACGGCGATGCCGGTGATGACCAGGTGCTCGGTCAGCCGCGCCGGCACGCCATCGGCACCCCGGTAATGAGCGAGATCGCCTAACCACACGCTGGTATCGCCGAGCAATGTCACCCTGACCGCCGCCCGGCCCGCTGCCAGGGCGTGGCGAGCCGCTCGATGCCCTGCAGCAGCACCTCGAAGGTCAACGCCAGCAGCACCACCAGCACCAGCGCGGTGAGCTGTTGCGGGTGGTAGTCGTTCTGGAAGCCGGCGTAGAGCAGACTCCCGAGCCCCCCCGATCCGATGACCGCCCCCACCGTGACGAGCGCGACGGTCGACACCGCGGCCAGCCGCAGCCCGGCCAGGACCGCCGGAAGGGCCAACGGGAATTCCACCCGGCGCAGCATCGCAAGCGGGCCGTAGCCCATCCCCACCGCCGCCTCCCGCACCTCGGCGGGCACCTGGTCCAGGCCAACCAGGACCTGGCGCAGGAGCACCTGGACGTTGTACGCCGCGAGCGCGACCACGACCGGGAGGCTGCTCGTGAAGCCGAAGACGGGTCCGAGCAGCACGAACAGCGCGAGCGAGGGAATGGTGTAGACGACGCCACCGACGCCGAGGGCGACGAGCCGGCCGGTCCGCGACTGGCGGACCAGCAATGCCAGCGGCAGCGCGATGACGACCGCCAGGGCGACGCTCGCAAGGGTCAGGACGAGGTGCTGGCGCAGCGCGGCCAGGATCGCGTCGGCGTCGCTCGAGATGTACGCCGGGCAGATCCAGTCGTTGGCCCGCACGCACCCAGCCGTCGCCACGCCGACACCGTAACGTCGGGCGACCGGTGCGAGGATGCCGGCACGATTTCGGGGAAGGACTCGCCCATGTCGACACCGAACGATCCCTTTGGGCACCCCGTTCAGCAGCCCGCCGCCGGCGGCCAGCAGCCGTTCCAGGCCCAGCCGTACGCCGCACCGGACTACGCAGCCGGATACGGCGCCCCGGTCGTCGCCGCCCGCAACGGGTTCGGGACCGCCGCCCTGGTGCTCGGTATCCTGGCCATCCCCAGCGCCGTCACCATCATCGGCGGCGTGCTGCTGGGAATCTTGGCCATCATCTTCGGCGCGATCGGGCGCAGCCGGGCCAAGCGGGGTGTGGCGACCAACGGCGGGATCGCCCTGGCCGGCCTCATCACCGGCGCGGTCGGCCTGGTGCTGGCCATCGCGTTCGTGGCCATCGGGGTCGGCTTGCTGTACTCCGGCAGTGGCCAAAAGCTCCGTGACTGCATCAATCAGGCCGGCGCCGACCGGACGGCCCAGCAGGTCTGCCAGGACCAGCTCCGCGACACGCTGACGAACTAGTCACCAGCCGCTGGAGCCAGCGACTCCCTTGAACGGCCCGACGACGTCGGCGGTGACCCACCCGCCGTAGAACCCACCGTCCTGCGCCCGGACCGGCTCACCGTCGACGCTGCACGAGTCCATCGCGGCCGGGTAGACCGCAACCGCGCCGGCGAGATCGGTGTAGGCAGCTGCCGGCGACGGGTAGGTCCACGCCGCACGCCCGGCCCGCTGCCCGCCGCCGAGCACGTCGAGATAGCTCGCGACACCTTTCCACTCACAGAACGACGTTCCGGTGGCCGGCACCAGGGACCCGGGAAGCCAGTCCCCGCGGGGCAGGTACCACGACGGCGGGTGGCTCGTCTCCAGCACCCGCATCGCCCGGCTGGAGCGGCACACCTCGACGCCGCCGAGCACGACGGTGACCAGGCGGCCGGACCGCACGAGCCGTGGCGGCCGGGGGTAGTCCCAGACCGACTCCTGCCCCGGTCCGGCCGGCAGCGGGACCGGCCGGGTCACCGGCTGCGGCGCCGCAGGAGCAGCAACAGCAGGCCGAGGGCGAGGGCGCCGGCGACGAGGTACTCCTTCGTGAGCTTTGATCCCGCCGGACCGTACGCCGGTACCGGGGCGAGCCCGGGCAGGACGACCGCCTCGACCGGCGGCAGGCCAGCGATCGGCAGCGTCTCCGGATCCGGGCCGGTCAGGCTGTCGATCCATGGCGTGGCGGTCAGCGAAGGCTTGCCGGCGAGGTCCCGCACCGCCCCCTTGGCTGCGGCGGCGCCCTCGACGACGGACTCCTTCGCGGCGGTCGCTCCTTCTTTGACCGAAGCCGCGACCTTCTTGCCGGTCCGCTTGGCAACCCGCTTCGGGCTCACCTTGTCGGCGATTGCATCGAGGGTCCCCGCAAGGTCCTCTCTGGTCTTCTCGATCTCGGCGGCCAGGGCGGCCGGGTCACCGGTCGACGAGGCGGTTGGCCGCGCGCGTCCCCCTGCTGCGGTGCCGTCCGAAGGCTGCTTGCCAGTCGCGCTCGCCACCCGAGATCTCCCTGTCGTCGTCCGGCTCCGGGCCTGTTCGGACCCGATCATCCCCTACGGCCCGGCGTACCCCATGGGGTGGCGGCAGAACCCATGGCGCAGGCCAGCGTCGTGGCCGCGTCGACCAGTGCGAGGTGGCTGAACGCCTGGGGAAAGTTGCCGGTCATCCGGCCCGCCACCGGGTCGTACTCCTCGGCCAGCAGGCCGACGTCGTTGGCGAGGGCGGCGAGCTGGCCGAACAGTTCCTGCGCCTGCTCGACCCGCCCCGCCAGCGCCAGGGCCGTCACCAGCCAGAACGAGGTGGCGAGGAACGCCCCCTCCCCCGGTGGCAGACCGTCGATCGCTTCGGTCGTCTCGTAGCGGTCGACCAGGCAGCCCCGCTTGAGCGTCGCGCAGACCGCGTCGATCGTGCCAAGCACCCGCGGGTCGTCGCCGGGCAGAAAGCCGACCGAGGCCATGATCAGCACCGCGGCGTCGAGCCCGGTGCCGCCGTAGTACTGGGTGAACGCACCGACCGCGGGGTTCCAGCCCCGCTCGCAGACCTCGGCGTGGACCTGGTCGCGTAGCTGCCGCCATCGCTCGACATCACCGTCCAGACCGTGCATCTCAACATCTTTGACGGCGCGGTCGAAGGCCACCCAGACCATGACCCGCGAGTGGGTGAAGTGGCGGAGCGGTCCGCGGACCTCCCACAGGCCGGAGTCCGGTTGGCCGAGCACCGTTTCGAGGTGGGCCAGGATCACCTGCTGCACCTGCCACGCAACCCCGTCACCGCCGAGACCGGCCGTCCGGCCGGCGTGCAGGGCCGAGATGACCTCGCCGTAGACATCGAGCTGGAACTGCTCGGCGGCGGCGTTGCCGACGCGGACCGGTCCGCTCCCCTCGTAGCCGGGCAACCACGGCAACTCGAACTCCGGCAACTGCCGCTCGCCCGCAAGGCCGTAGAGGATCTGCAGCTGGGCGGGCGACCCGGCGACCGCCCGCAGCAGCCAGTCTCGCCAGGCAGCAGCCTCGTCTGTGTAGCCGGCCGAGAGCAACGCCAGCAAGACCAACGTGGCGTCGCGCAGCCAGCAGAAGCGGTAGTCCCAGTTGCGTGGGCCACCGATCTGCTCGGGCAGCGAGGTGGTCGGGGCGGCCACGATGCCACCGGTCGGGGCGTAGGTCAGGGCCTTGAGGGTGATGAGCGAGCGCTCGACCAGCTCGGCGTACGGACCGTCGTAGGTCGACCGCGCCGACCACTCGCGCCAGTAGGCCTCGGTCTCGGCGATGCCATGGCCGACGTCGTGCCAGTGCGGCATCGGTTCGTGCGATGGGAACCACGCCAGGTGGAAGTCGACTGTCTCGCCGGCCCGCACCACGAAATGCGCGTGATGCGAGGTGTCATTGTCTGGCTCAGGGAGCACGCCGCCGCGCAGGATCAGCGCGTCGGGACCGGCCACCGCCAGCAGGCCCGGCAGCCCCTGGTCGTCGACGACCCGGCGCATCCACGGCATCGCCTGCCCGTAGGCGAAGCGGACGGTCCACCGCATGGCCATGTCGACCTCGCCGGAGACGCCCTCGACCCGGCGTACCAGGTCGGCGTGGCGGTTCCGAACGGGCATCGCGTCGATGAGGCGGACGACGCCGGTGTCGGTCTCCCACTCGGTTTCGAGCACCAGGGTGCCTCGCCGGTAGCGCCGGCTGACCCGGCGTACGACGCCGTCGGCGAGCCCACGCGGGCACAGCTGCCACCGGCCGTTGCGCTCGTCGCCGAGCAGCGAGGCGAAGCAGGCGGCCGAATCGAAGCGCGGCAGGCACAGCCAGTCGATCGAACCGTCCCGGGCGACCAGCGCCATCGTGTGGGTGTCGCCGATGACGGCGTGGTCCTCGATGAGCAGCCGCGGTTCGTGTGGTCGCACCCTTGCATCCTGCCCTGTTCCCGACAGCAGTGGGCTTGCTGCACATCGGTTGCAACAACGAGGGGGCGGCGGTAAATTCTCACTGTGCCGCGCCCCCCCGCATCACCCAGGGCCGAACCGCTCATCAGCGTCGAACACGTGTCGTTCGGCTACGGCGGGGCGGCGGTCCTGCGCGACGTCGACTACACCGTGGAGCAGGGGGCCTTCACCGGCATCGTGGGTCCGTCCGGCTCGGGCAAGACCACCCTGCTCAAGCTGCTGCTCGGCACGGTCACGCCGCAACACGGGGCGGTGCGCTATCGCCCGGGCGTTGCGGTGAGCTACGTGCCGCAGATCGAGACGGTCAACTGGAGTTTTCCGGTCACCGTGGCCGAATGCGTGCTGATGGCTCGCAGCACCCGGCGCCTGCTGCCCTGGGCGACCCGCGACGAGCGGGCCGACGTGCAGCGGGTCCTGGAGCGGCTCGGCATCGGTGAGCTCGGGCACCGGCACATCCGGGAGCTGTCCGGTGGTCAGCAGCAGCGGATGTTCATCGCCCGGGCCCTGCTGCGCAAACCGCAGCTGCTGCTCATGGACGAGCCGACCTCCGGGGTCGACGTCGGGACCCGGCACGAGGTGCTCCACCTGCTCGACGACCTGAACGCCGAGGGCCTGGCCATCGTCCTGACGACCCACGACCTCAACGGTATGGCGGCCCACCTGCCACACCTGGTGGCCCTGCAGACGCGGGTGATCGCGAGCGGCACCCCGCAGGAGGTGATCGTGCCCAGCGTGCTGGAGCAGACCTTTGGCGCCCGGATGGAGGTGCTGCAGCACCTCGGCATGCCGGTCGTCGTGGACAGCGCCAGTGACGTGCTGCTGCGGGGGGTCGCGGGATGACGTTCGCGACGTTGCTCGACCCGTTCAACTACGACTTCTTCCTCAAGGGTCTGGTCGCGGCCATCCTGGCCGGCGCGCTCTGCGGCTTGATCGGCGTCTTCATCACGCTGCGCGGCATGAGCTACATCGGGCACGGTCTCTCACACGCCATCTTCGGCGGGTTTGCCGCGGCGCCGCTGCTCGCCGTCAACCCCGTACTGGGCGCAGGCGTGTGGGGGCTCGCCTCGGCGCTGGCCATCAACGGCGTCACCCGGCAGCGCAAGATCGGCGCCGACGCCGCGATCGGCGTCATCACGACCGCGTCGTTCGCGCTCGGTGTCGCCCTGCTCACCAAGTTCGGCAACAAGGGCGCGACCTTCGACGCGGCGCTGTTCGGCAGCATCAACGGCGTTGCCGACAGCGACATCTACCTGCTGGTCGGGGCGCTGCTGTTCGCGGTCGTGGTGTTCACCGCGCTCTACCGGGCGTTTTTGTTCTCGACGTTCGACCCCGAGGTCGCCGACGTCTCGGGGGTGAACGTCAAGCGCATGGACAGCCTGCTGATGGTCGTGCTGACCCTGTCGATCCTGTCCTCGTTGACGATCATCGGCGTCACGCTCGTCGCCGCCACGCTCGTCATCCCGGCTGTCGTCGCCCGGATGCTCTCGGACTCTTTCAGCCGGATGCTCTACCTCTCGACCGCGATCGGTGCGGTCTGCGGCGGCGTCGGGATGTATCTCTCCTTCCAGATCGACATTCCGTCGGGCACGACGATCGTGCTGGTCAACGCGGCGGTCTTCGTGGTGGTGCTTGCCGTCACCGGCGGGCGCGGCCTCAAGCGAACCGCCGGCCTGGACGACCACCACGACGTCCCAGCCACCGTCCCGCTCGCGACCGCCAGCCGCTGATGGCCGGGTAACCGTGGCTGGGTGCTGATGGCCCCGACCCCGCGATTGGTCGTCGGTGACCTGGCGCCGGACTTCACCCTGCCCGGCGACGACGGCCGGCTGCACGCCCTGGCCGACCTGCGCGGCAGCAAGGTCGTGCTCTACGTCTACCCAGCCGCGGGGACCCCCGGGTGCACGACCCAGGCCACGGACTTCCGCGACAATCTGCAGGCCTTCGCGACCGCGGGCTACGCCGTCCTGGGCCTGTCCCCCGACCCACCGGCGAAGCTCGCTGCCTTCCGCGAGGCCGAGGCCGTGACCTTCCCGCTGCTGTCCGATCCCTCCCGCGAGGTGCTGACCGCCTATGGCGCGTACGGCGAGAAGCAGCTCTACGGCAAGACCGTGACCGGCGTGATCCGCTCCACCTTCGTCCTGGACGAGGCGGGGCGGCTGACCGCCGCGGCGTACGCCGTCAAGGCCAAGGGGCACGTCGCCAAGCTGGTCCGCGACCTCGGTCTGTCAGCATCGCGTGACAACATCTAGGGACCCACCCCGGACAGGAGCGCCATGACCGCCCCGCACCCCGCCGACCACCCGCCGGGCTCGCTCTCCGGCACGTCGTACGACGTAATCGTGCTCGGCGGCGGCTCGACCGGGGAGAACGTCGCCGACTACGCCGTCCGCGGCGGCCTGACCGCGGTGGTGGTGGAGGCCGAGCTCGTCGGCGGCGACTGCTCCTACTGGGCCTGCATGCCGAGCAAGGCGCTGCTCCGGCCGGTCGAGGCCCTCACCGACGCACGCGGCCTCGCCGGGTCGCGCGAGGCCGTCACCGGCTCGCTCGACGCGGCCGCGGTGCTGGCCCGTCGGGACAGCTTCACCAGCCGCTGGGACGACGGCGGGCAGGTAAAATGGCTTGACAGCACGGGGATCTCGCTGGTCCGCGGCACCGGACGGCTGACCGGCGAGCGGACCGTCGAGGTGACCGGCCAGGCTGGCGACACGGTGGTCCTGACCGCCAGGCACGCCGTCGTGGTGTGTACCGGGAGCGCCGCCCTGATCCCGCCGATCGACGGGCTCGCAGCCGCGCAGCCCTGGACGAGCCGTGAGGCCACCAGCGCGAAAGCTGCTCCGCGGCGCCTCGCCATCCTCGGCGGCGGCGTGGTCGGCGTGGAGATGGCCACCGCCTGGACGGCGCTCGGCGCGCAGGAGGTGACCCTGTTCGAGCGGGGCCCACGCGTGCTGTCGACGATGGAGCCGGAGGTCGGCGAGCGGGTCGGCGCCGCCTTGCGCGGACTCGGCGTCGACCTCCGCACCGAGGTCGCGGTGACCGCGGTGCACCGCGCGACACCGGGCGGGCCGCTGACCATCACCGCAGGCGGCCGGCAGGTCGAGGCCGACGAGTTGCTCGTCGCGGCCGGCCGGACCCCCCGCACCGACGACCTGGGGCTGGCGTCGATCGGCCTCGAACCAGGGTCCTGGCTCGAGGTGGACGACACCCTGCAGGTGACCGCTGTCGACGGTGGCTGGCTCTACGCCGCCGGCGACGTCAACCGCCGGGCGCTGCTGACCCACCAGGGCAAGTACCAGGCCCGGGCCGCCGGCACGGTCATCGCCGCCCGGGCAGGCGGAGCCGTCGACGCGGTGCCCTGGAGCTCGGTCACCGCCACCGCCGACGACCGGTGCGTGCCACAGGTCGTGTTCAGCGCGCCGCAGGCCGCCTCGGTCGGCCTCACCGAGGCCCGGGCGGTCGAGGCCGGACTCGTCGTACAGACCGCGACCTACGAACTTGGCCAGGTGGCCGGTGCGGCGCTCTACGCCGACGGCTACGACGGCTGGGCCAAGCTCGTCGTGGATAGCGAGCGCCAGGTCCTGGTCGGCGCCACCTTCGTGGGCGCGGGGGTGGCCGAGCTGATCCACTCGGCCACCGTCGCGGTCGTCGGCGAGGTGCCGCTGACGCGGCTCTGGCACGCCGTACCGAGCTATCCGACGCTGTCCGAGGTCTGGCTCCGGCTGCTCGACCAACTGCCACACGACTGACCCGTAGGCTCGACGGGCGCGCGCGTGGCGGAATGGCAGACGCGGCGGCTTTAGGTGCCGTTGCCCTCGGGCGTGGGGGTTCGAGTCCCCCCGTGCGCACAACTCAGTCGACAGCGGGCCGGTGCGGGAGTCGCCTCGGGTGACCGGACCTACGCCCCGGACTGGGCGTGCTCGATGAGCAGCTGCGCAGGCAACGTGCGGGACGCCACGGCCTGCGCGGCGTCGGTGCGCCGGACGTTGTGGTCCCGGGAATACTTGCGCAGCACCGAGAAGGCCGCCGCCATCTCCAGGCCGCCACGCTGGGCCAGCACCCCCTTGGCCTGCTCCAACACCACCCGGCTGGTCAGTGCCGTCTGCAACTGCTCATTGACGGCGGCCCAGTCGGTTGCCGCCCGGTCCTGCACGAGGGCCACGCTGGCGACGTCGGCCAGCGCCTGGCCCAAGCGCAGGTCTTCGTCGGTCAGCGCTCCGACCTCGGTCCCGAACAACCCCAGCGCGCCCAGGACGTTGTCCCGTAACCGCAGCGGCAGGGCGTGCACGCTCGCGAAGCCCGCCGCGCGGGCGGCCGGCACGAACTGCGGCCAGCGCAGCACCGTGTGCTGCAGGTCGGCGACGGCGACCGGTGCGCCGCCGAGGAAGCACTCCGGGCACGGGCCTTCCTGGCGCTGCAGCTGGAGCACCTCCAGCTGACGGGTGCCTTCCGACGAGGCCGCCATGACGTGCAGCACCCCGAGCGGGTCGGCGAGCAGCCTGGGCCTCCCGGTCGCCGGTCATCTGCGCCGGGCCGGGTCGTCCGGACGGCGCCGCCAGTCGTCGTCGTCCAGCGGGAACCGGCGTTCGACGATGGCGATCGCGAGTTCGCCGACGGCCCGGCCGGAGGCGTAGGCATGCGCCCGGAGCCGGACCAGCGCGTCGGTGGAGCCCAGCCCGAAAGCCTCCATCACCATGCCGGTGGCCTGGTAGACCTCGACGCGTTCGAGCGAGGCGAGCTCCTCCCAGCCACCGCCGCCCTGCGCCGCGCTGTCCCAGTCGACGTCCGCGGTCATCAGATCCAGCAGCGGCAAGGCCGCCAGCTCCGCCGCGAGCAGTCCACCGGACAACGCATCCGGGGTCACCGGACCAGGCTCGTAGCGAAACAGGGCCAGCGCCCCGACCGGCGTGGCAATCAGGGTGATCGGCAGTGCGAACACCGCCTGAACCCCCTGCCCCAGCACCGCATCGGTGAAGGCCGGCCAACGCGACGCGCCCGGGCTGGTGAGGTCCGCGACGAGCACCGGGGTGCCCTGCCCGACGGCGTCCAGGCACGGTCCCTCACCGAAGGTGAACTGGAACTCGTCCAGCTGCCGGCTCAGCGCGCAGCTGGAACCGAACGTCCCCTGGGTGGCCCCGTCATGCAGCAGCGACACGGCCGCGCCGTCCACCTGGAGCAGGTCGACGCAGGCGTGACAGAGCCGGTCCGCGACCGAAAGCCCCCGATCCGCGCCTTCGAACACGATCCCGAAGTCGGCGCGCCACCGCTCAGCCGAGTCCATCGCGTCTCCTGATGACAGTTCCGGGACCGACGATAGAGCGTCGCCCGGTCAATCGGGTGGCTGCCGGCTGATCTGTTCGGCGAGCAGCGGCGCGAGGCGGCGGAAGGCCAGCCCTCGGTGGCTGATCGCGTCCTTGTCGGCCGCGGTCAGCTCGGCGGTGGTCTGCTCACCCCCGGTCGGCACGAAGATCGGGTCGTAGCCGAAACCACCGCCCCCCCGCGGGGCGCGCAGCAGCCGGCCCCGCAATCGCCCTTCGACGACGTGCGAGCGCCCGTCCGGCAGGGCGTACGCCGCGGCACAGACGAACTCGGCGCCGCGCCGCCCGTCCGGCACCTCGGCGAGCTGGCCGAGCACGAGGTGCAGGTTCGCCAGGTCGTCGCCGTGCCGGCCGGCCCACCGTGCCGACAGCACCCCGGGCATGCCGCGCAAGGCGTCGACCGTCAGCCCGCTGTCGTCGGCGATGGCAGCCAGCCCGGTGGAGCGGACGGCCTCCTGCGCCTTGGCGAGCGCATTCTCGGCGAACGTCTCACCGGTCTCCGGCCCCGGCTCGTAGCCGTCGGCACCGACCAGTTCGACGTCGTACGGCAGCAGGATCCGCCGCAACTCGCGCAGCTTGCCCTCATTGCGGGTGGCCAGCACGACCCGGGTCACCGTCACGAAAGGGGCTGCGCGAGCACGGCTTCCTGCAGGGCCGTGAGCGACCGGCAACCGGCCAGCGCGAGGTCGAGCAGCCGGTCGAGCTCGGTGCGGGCGAATGGCTCACCCTCGGCCGTCCCCTGCACCTCGATCAACTCGCCGGTGCCGGTCGCTACGACGTTCATGTCGGTGCCCGCGCGGACGTCCTCGGTGTAGGCCAGGTCGAGCAGCGGCTCGCCGTCGACGATGCCGACGCTCACCGCGGACACGCCGCGCACGACCGCCTCCGGCCGGCCGAGGTGGGCGCAGGCGTCGGACAGGGCGACCCAGGCGCCGGTGATCGCGGCGGTGCGGGTGCCACCGTCGGCCTGCAACACGTCACAGTCGATGGCGATGGTGTGCTCACCCAGCAGCTTCAGGTCGATCGCGGCCCGCAAGCTCCGCCCGACGAGCCGGCTGATCTCGTGGGTGCGCCCGCCGAGCTTGCCGCGCACCGACTCCCGGTCGTTGCGGGTGTGCGTCGCGCGCGGCAGCATCGCGTACTCCGCAGTCACCCAGCCAAGGCCCGAACCCTTGCGCCAGCGCGGGACCCCCTCGGTGACCGACGCGGCGATGAGCACCCGCGTCCGGCCGAACTCCACCAGGCACGAGCCTTCGGCATGGTCGAGCCAGCGCCGGGTCATCGACACGTTGCGCAGCTGGTCTGGGGTGCGGCCGTCCTCACGGGTCATCCAGCGAGGCTAACCGGACCCTCGCCCGCTCAGCCCGCCGGCTGCGCCTGCATCGTCGCAACCCGCCCGAGCTCCGGGCCGAGGAACCGCCGACCCACCCGGGCGAACGGCGCCGGGTCGCCGGTCGCGAGGAACCGGTGCACCGGCTCTGGCGCATCCTCGTCGCGGAACAGCCCCTCGAGATCAAGCGCCCGGTAGACGTCCTTGGCGGTCTCCTCGGCGCTGCTGACCAGGGTGACCCCGTCGCCGACGACCAGCGACAGCATCCCGGTCAGCAGCGGGTAATGGGTGCAGCCGAGCACGAGGGTGTCGGCGCCGGCTTCGAGCACCGGTTCGAGATAGTGCGTCGCGAGCTGCAGCAGCTGCCGGCCCGTGGTGATCCCGCGCTCCACGAACTCCACGAAGGCAGGGCAGGCCGCGCTCGTCAAGGTGATCTGCGGCGCGGCGGCGAAGGCCTCGTCGTAGGCGCCGCTCGCCACCGTCATCGTCGTGGCGACCAGGCCGACCCGGCCGGTGCGGGTGGCCAACACCGCCCGCCGGACCGCCGGGGCAATGACCTCGACGACCGGGACGTCGTACCGCTCACGGGCGTCCCGTAGACAGGCGGAGGAGGCGCTGTTGCAGGCGATCACGAGCATCTTCACGCCGGTCGCCACGAGCGCGTCGAGCCCGGCGAGGGCGTGTCGGCGCACCTCGGCGATGGGCAGCGGGCCGTACGGGCCGTTCGCGGTGTCGCCCAGGTAGAGCAACGGCTCGCCGGGCAGTTGGTCGAGGAGCGCCCTCGCGACCGTCAGCCCCCCGACGCCGGAGTCGAAGACCCCGATCGGCGCGTCGCTGTGCACCGGATCACCCTACGGCGCGGCGGTGCTGAGCGGCGCGGTGCGGGGGCCACCTCCAGCCGCCGCCCGGTGATCTTTGCGCAGCGGCCGCGGCCCCAGCCCGCTCAGGCCCAGAGCTGGCCCTCGAGGGCGGCCTCGGCCTCCTCGAGGGTGCCGGCGTAGGCGCCGGTGGACAGGTACTTCCAGCCGCCGTCGCAGACCACGAACGCGATGTCGGCTCGCTCGCCGGCCTTGACGCACTTCATCGCCTCACCGAGCGCGGCGTGCAGGATCGCGCCGGTCGAGATGCCGGCGAAGATCCCCTCCTCCTCGACCAGCTGGCGGGTACGCCGCAGCGCCTCCCGGGGGCCCACGGAGAACCGGGAGGTCAGGACCGACTCGTCGTACAGCTCGGGCACGAAGCCCTCATCGATGTTGCGCAGCCCGTAGACGAGCTCGCCGTAGCGCGGCTCCGCGGCGATGATGCGGACGCCGGGAACCTTCTCGCGCAGATACCGGCCGGTGCCCATCAGCGTGCCGGTGGTGCCGAGCCCGGCGACGAAGTGCGTCACCGTCGGCAGGTCGTCGAGGATCTCCGGACCGGTCGTCTCGTAATGCGCCCGGGCGTTCGCCGGATTGCCGTACTGGTAGAGCATCACCCAGTCGGGGTTCTGCGCAGCCAGCTCCTTGGCCAGCGCCACGGCCTGGTTCGAGCCGCCGGCCGCCGGCGAGGTGACGATCTCCGCGCCGTACATCGTGAGCAGTTGGCGGCGCTCGATCGAGGTGTTCTCCGGCATGACGCAGACCAGGCGGTAGCCGCGCAGCCGGCAAACCATCGCCAGCGAGATGCCGGTGTTGCCGCTGGTCGGTTCGAGCACGGTGACACCCGGCCGCAGCAACCCCTCCTGCTCGGCCTGCGCGACCATCGACAGTGCCGCGCGGTCCTTGACCGAGCCGGTCGGGTTGTTGGTCTCCAGCTTCGCCCACAGCCGCACGTCCGGCGACGGCGACAGCCGAGGAAGCCCGACGAGCGGCGTGCGCCCGACGGACTCGATCAGCGAGTCGAAGCGACTCACCCGCGCGCAGCTCCGCCCGCAACCGCCGGCAGCACCGTCACGCTGTCGCCGTCCTTGATCGGCGTCCCCAGCGAACCGAGGAAGCGGACGTCCTCGTCGTTGACGTAGACGTTGACGAAGCGGTGCAGCTTGCCCTCGCCGGTGATCAGCCGGTCCTTGATGCCGGCGTGCCGGCTGTCGAGGTCGTCGATGAGCCCCTGCAGCGTGTCGCCCTTGGCCTCGACGGCCTTCTCGCCCCCGGTATAGGAGCGCAGGATGGTCGGGATGCGGACCTCGATGGCCATGGTGGAAGCGTCTCCTGTGTTGTCAGCGGTGCCTATCAGTGTGAACCGGTACGGCGTCCCGATGCATTCCGGGGGTGGCGCAGACCTCACCGCACGGAGACCGGCTCCTCGGTGACGACCCCGTCGACAATCCGGAAGGACCTGACCTCATCGGTCTCCTGCCGGGTCGAGACGAGCAGGTAGTGCGCGTCCGGCTCGGCGGCCAGGCTGATGTCGGTGCGCGACGGATGCGCCTCGGTCGCCGTGTGCGAGTGGTAGATCACCAGCGGCACCTCATCGGCGTCGTCCATGGACCGCCAGACCCGCAGCTGCTCGACGGCGTCGAAGCGGTAGAAGGTCGGCGAGCGTTCGGCGTTGGCCATCTCCACGACGCGGGTCGCCGCGCCGTCCTTGCCGGCGATCACGCCGCAGGCCTCGTCGGGATGGTCCCGCCGGGCGTGGGCGATCACCTGGTCGATCATGGCGCGGGGCAACTCGAGCATCCGGACAGCCTATTCGCGGGCCCCGCTCAGCCGCTGCGTGGCCGCAGGCACGACAGCAGCGACTCCTGCAGGTATGCCAGCCAGCCGTAGACATGCAGCGGCTGCACCCGTGGGTCGTCCGGGTCCAGGTCGTCGACGTCGGTCTGCTCGGTGACCTCGAGGCGGGTCCCGAGCACCAGGCGCAGATCATTCAGGCAACCCAGCCAGGCGTCAGCCTGGTCCCGGTCGAGCAGCACCTCGCCACCACCTTCGGCCACCGTGGCGAGCACCGTCCGGGCGGCCGCCCGCTTGCCGGCCCGCAGGTCGGCGTCGGTATAGCGACGGAACTCCGTGGCGCGCGCGGGGTCCTCGGCATAGGCGTCCGGCAGCAGCCGCGCAAGCGCCGGGTCAGCCGGCGGCGCGACCTCCCCGGTCGGCATCCCGACGAGGGCGGCGAGCGGGTCCTGGCCCCGGTCCTGGTCGGCCTCGCCGAGCAACTCGAGCAGCTCACCGACGCACTGCCGTAACACCAGTGCCTCGATCTCGTCGGCGCCCGCCGTGACCATGGCGCCCCTGGCCTTCTTGAAGCGCACGCTCAGTCCTGCTGCAGCGTGGCCCACAGGCCCTTGGCGTGGCAGCGGGCCACATCGCTCTCCATCTGCTCCCTCGTCCCGTTGCTCACCACCGCCCGGCCCTCGTGGTGCACCGCCAGCATCAGCTCGGTCGCCTTATCCTTGCCATAGCCGAACAACTCCATCAGCACGAACGCCACGTAGCTCATGAGATTGACCGGATCGTTCCAGACGATGGTCACCCACGGCCGGTCGACGAGTTCCTCTGTCTCCGGCCGATCCAGTTGCGCCGGCGCCGTCACGGCTGCAGCTCCCGCTTGACGAGCTTGCCGGTTGCGTTGCGGGGCAGCGATCCGACGAAGTGGACCACCCGCGGCACGGCGTACGTCGCGAGCTGCCCGCGGACGAGTTCCTGCAACTCGGTGACCTCGACCGGGCCGCTCGTCACGACATGCGCCACGAGCTGGACGCCGTACGCCGGGTCAGGGCTCGACGTGACGGCGACGTCCTCGACGAAGGGGTGGCCGAGCAGCACATCCTCGACCTGCCCCGGGTAGACGTTCTCGGCACCGATCACCACCATGTCGTCATCGCGACCGAGGACGGTGAGGCGGCCGTCGGCGTCGATGACACCCAGGTCGCCGGTGGCCACCAGACCGGCCAGCCGCTCCTTATCCGAACCGTCGGTGTAGCCGCTGAAGGCCAGGCCGCTGCCGGCGAAGATCCGCCCAGGCGTGCCGGCCGGGACATCGGCACCGGCGACGTCCACCACCCGGAGCCGGACGCCGTACGGCGCGCGGCCGGCAGTCTGCGGGTCGGCGGCGAGGTCCCCGGGGCCGGCCACCGCTGCGTAGGCCACCTCGGTCGAGCCGTAGAGGTTGTAGAGCACCGGCCCGAATGCCTCGAGCACCCTCGTCGCGAGGCCGCCCGGTAAGGCGCTGCCGGAGCTCGCGAGCACCTGCAGGCTGGACAGGTCGTAGCTGCCGGGATCGGCCGCGAGCAGCCGGTCGAGCATCACCGGGACGACGACGAGCGCGCTCGCCCGGTGCTGCTCGACGCTGGCCAGGACCGCCGCCGGGTCGAAGCGCCGGGGCAGCACGACGGTCGACCCGAGCAGCATCGCGAGCGAGAGCTGACCGAGCCCCCAGGCGTGGAACACCGGCGCTGCGATCACGGTGGTCTGCCCGGCGCGCAGCGGGATCCGCGACAGCATCGACACGGCGGCCTCGATGCCCACGTGGTCCCGGGCGGTGCCCCGCGGCGCCCCCGACGTGCCGCTGGTGAGGATCACCTGGCGTGGCGCGTGGCCGCTCTTGGGCGGGGCACCCGGCCCCGGCTCGCCAGCCAGGACGCCGAGCTGCTCCGTCGTCAGCACCAGCCGGCCGGGCGCCGCGACAGCGAGGGACTCGGCCAGGTCGGCATCGTGCAGCAGCGTTGTGACGCCCTCCCGGTCGAGGATCTCGGCGAGCTGCCGGGGCGCCGAGCCGGTGTTGAGGTAGACCACGTCGGCGCCGCACTTGGCGACCGCGACCGCCGCCTCGATGAAGCCCCGCCCGTTGCGGGCGAGCAGGCCAACGGCAGTGCCCTCGTGGACGCCGAGCTCGCGCAGCCCGCCGGCGATCCGGTCGGTCCGCGCGTCGACCTCGCGCCAGGTCAGCGGACCAGCATCGTCGATCAGGGCAACCCGGTCGGGGTGCCGGGCGGCGCCGGCCGCGTAGCCGGTCGCCGGTGTCACCCCCCAGCGGGCGAGCGCCAGCGCCATCCCCAGCAACCGGTCGGGGCGGCCGGGGGCGAGCAGCCCGGCCTGCAACAGGACGCGGGCACCGGTGGGGTCGAACACCCTCCTACGTTGCCACGTCGGGTCGCGGCCTCACGAGTCGACGGCTTCGCCGAGCTGCTCACCGACGGGTACCGACACCTCCAGCACGTTGCCCGGCGGTGCCAGCGGGCACGCCCAGGCCCCGTCGTACCGGCAGGAGGGGTGGTAGAGGAAGTTGAGGTCAAGGACCAGGCCGCGCGGGGTGCTGCCGAGGTCGGCGCCCTTGGCCGTGTCGAGCAGATATCGCCCACCGCCGTAGGACGTGCGCCCCGCCGACCGGTCTCGCACCGGCACGAACAACCCGCCTGCGTAGCCGGTCACCCACCACGCATCCAGGCTCCCCCACGGCGTGCGGAGCCGACCGACCCGCTCCAGCACGGCCTCGCCCGCGTCGCGCCGCTGCGGCTCGGCCGCCTCCAGTGGCACCTCGACCCGCCACCCCGCGTCGTACGCCGGGACGGGCAACCCGGTGGCTCGCAGCGGACTGTCGCTGGTCAGCGGCGACGCGGGCGAGGACCGGAACAGCGCATCGCGGCGCTCCCGCCACAACGCGTGTCCCTGGGCCGGGTCGGCGGCGGCGCGCACCGCGGCGTAGCTGTCCGCGATCTCGCGGCGCCAGTCCAGCAGGGGCAACTCCATCCCGGCATTGTCCAGCAGCGGTGACCCGAACCGATGACGGCCCGGCCCCTGGATCGCAGGGGCCGGGCTCGTCGTCGGGAGGCAGCCGCAGCGCTGCCCGGACTACGCCGAAAGGGTCGGGTAGTCGGTGTAGCCCTTGGCGCCGCCGCTGTAGAACGTCGCCATGTCCGGCTCGTTCAGCTCGGCGCCGGTCCGGAGCCGCTCGACGAGGTCGGGGTTGGCCAGGAAGTCGCGGCCGATGCAGAACAGGTCCGTCGCGCCGGTGTCGACTGCCTCCTGGGCGGTGGCGAGGTCCGACGGACCGGTGAAGCCGGTGTTGAAGATGAACGCGCCCTGCCACTGCTTGCGCAACTGCTCGTGGAAGTCGGTGTCCGGACCCTCGGCCACGTGCAGGTAGAGCAGGCCGAGCGGCGCGAGCCCGTCGAGCAGCGCGGCGTAGGTCCGCTCGATCTCGGTCTCGGCGATGTCGTTGAACGAACCGGCCGGGGAGATGCGGATGCCGACCTTGTCGGCGCCGATCGCCGCGGCGACCGCAGTGGCGACCTCGATGACGAAGCGGGCCCGGTTCTCCGGCGATCCGCCGTAGCCGTCGGTGCGGGTGTTGGTGTTGTCGGACAGGAACTGCTGCAGCAGATAGCCGTTGGCCGCGTGCAGCTCGACACCGTCGGTGCCGGCCTCGACCGCCCGGCGGGCCGCGTCGACGTATTCCGCGACAACACCTGGCAGCTCAGCAGTTTCGAGCGCACGCGGCGCCTCGAACGCCTTCATGCCCTGCTCGGTGTAGACCTCGCCCGCGGCGGTGACGGCGGACGGCGCGACGGGCTGCTGGCCGATGATGGCCTGGTGGCTGATCCGCCCGGCGTGCATCAGCTGGACGACGATCCTGCCGCCGCGGGCGTGCACCGCGTCGGCGACCAGGCGCCAGCCGGCGACCTGCTCGTCGGTGTGCAGGCCGGGGGTGTGCGGGTAGCCCTGGCCGATCGCGGAGGGCTGCGTGCCCTCGCTCACGATCAGCCCGGCGGTGGCCCGCTGGGCGTAGTACTCGGCGGCGAGCTCGGTCGGTGCCTCGTTGGCGCCGGCCCGGTTTCGGGTCAGGGGCGCCATCACCAGGCGGTTGGCGAGCTCGAGACTGCCGAGTTGGTACGGCGCGAACAGGTCGGTCATGGGACTCCTCCAGTAGGTCTACTTGCGACTACAACCAGACGCGTCGCCAGTCCTTCCCGTGTTTCATGTGAGCCACGTCGCTCTGCTCCCCTGTCGGTCGGGGGGCCGGGTGCCGCACCATGGACGCATGGCCACCCACCCCGCCCCGCACCGCGTCGTCATCATCGGCTCCGGCTTCGGCGGGCTGTTCGCCGCGAAGGCGCTGCGCCGCGCCAAGGTCGAGGTGACGGTCATCGCCCGGACGACCCACCACCTGTTCCAGCCGCTGCTCTACCAGGTGGCGACCGGCATCCTGTCCGAGGGCGAGATCGCTCCGTCGACACGGGAGGTGCTCCGCCACCAGAAGAACGCAGGGGTCCTGCTCGGCGACGTCACGCAGATCGACCTGGCCGCCCGTACGGTCACCTCACAGGCGCCCACGGGCAGCACCGTCACGGCGTACGACAGCTTGATCGTGGCGGCGGGCGCCACCCAGTCCTACTTCGGCAACGACCAGTTCGCCGACCACGCACCAGGGATGAAGACGATCGACGATGCCCTTGAGTTGCGGGGGCGGATCTTCGGCTCGTTTGAACTCGCCGAGCTCGCTGACGACCCGGCCGAGATCGACCGCTGGCTGACCTTCGTCGTCGTCGGTGCCGGCCCGACCGGCGTCGAGATGGCCGGCCAGATCGCCGAACTCGCTCGGCGGGCGCTGCCGGGCGACTTCCGCCGGATCGACCCGCGGACCGCCCGGGTGGTCCTGCTCGACGCGGCGCCACAGGTGCTGGGTGCGTTCGGCGACCACCTGTCGGAGAAGGCCGCGGCGCAGTTGCGGCGCATCAAGATCGAGGTGCAGCTCGGCGCCAAGGTGGTCGACGTCGACGCCGGCGGGATCGAGGTCGAGGACGCCTCCGGCACCCGGCGACGGATCGAGGCGGCCACCAAGATCTGGGCAGCCGGCGTCGCCGCCTCACCGCTCGGGCAGCAGCTCGCCGAGCAGTCCGGCGCGACCCTCGACCGGTCCGGGCGTATCCACGTGCTGCCCGATCTGACCCTGCCGGGCCATCCAGAGGTCTACGTCCTCGGCGACATGATCGCCCTGGACTCCCTGCCCGGTGTCGCGCAGGTCGCGATCCAGGGCGCGAAGTACGCGGCGAAGGACATCTCGCGCCGGCTGCGCGGTGGCGCACCGGCCGGGCCGTTCCACTACTTCGACAAGGGCAGCATGGCGACGGTGTCGCGCTTCCAGGCCGTGGCGAGCGTCGGTCCTGTGCGGCTGTCCGGCTTCATCGCCTGGTTGATGTGGCTGGCCGTGCACCTGGTCTACATCATCGGCTTCAAGCATCGGCTGACGACGCTGCTGCACTGGACAGTGAGCTTTCTTGGCCGGGGTCGATCGGAGCGGGTTTCCACCCAACAGCAGATCTTCGGTCGGCAGGCGCTCGCCCGGACCAGGGACCCCGCCACCCGCGAGGCCTCCTGAGCGTGACGAAGGGCCCGACCAGGTGGTCGGGCCCTTCGTCATTTCGAGGCAACTGCCTCCCCATGTTGGGGAAGACACGCCTCGTACCGGTTCTCTGTGTGGAGGTGGCGGGAATCGAACCCGCGTCCTCCGGCACCGTGACAGGGCTTCTCCGGGCGCAGCTTGCTGTGTGTTTCTCGGCCCCACCGATCACGCAAGCAAGTCGGTGACGGGCTCAGTCACTGTTTGGTGTTCCGTCGTCCCCCGTGACCGGGTACGACGGTGATCCCCCTTGCGATGCCAGATCCCGGGCCGGAGGCGCTCCCGGGCTGACAGGTCAACTAAGCCGCGAGGGCGTAGCTGGCCGCGCGACTATTGTCGGCGCTTGATTATTTTGCGACGTTATTCGTTAACGAGATGATCGTCGCCTTCCTCGGCCCGCTTCTCCTGCCTCGACATCCGGAGTCGAGACCTGTCACCCCCTTCTGCGGTGTCAACCACCGCACAGCCATGGTAACCCGCCTCGGCGGAGGTGAGGCCGAGCAGCCGGGCGCCGTTGTCGTAGAGCACGCCACGCAGCCAGTCGTCGCCCAGGTCGAGCCGCTGCAGGGCGAGGAGTTGGTGGGCGTAGGGGTGCGGCGTGTTGGGGAAGTCGCTGCCGAACACCACCCGATCCCCCAGCTCGAGCAGCGCGGGCAGGAGGTCCGGTGGGAAGGGCATCCGCACCTCGACGTAGTCGGTGAAGGCCATCGTCGTATCGAGGTGGACCCGGTCGTAGCGGCGGGCCAGGGCCACGAACCCGGCGTACTCCGGCATCCCCATGTGCGCGATCACGGCGGTCAGCGACGGGTGCCGCGCGAGCACCTCGCCGAACACCTCCGGGCCGGTGAACGCGCCCGGCACCGGCCCGCTGCCGCAGTGCACGACGACCGGGACGCCGGCGTCGGCCAGCAGCCCCCAGGCCGCATCCAGCAGCGGGTCGCGGGGGTCGTAGGCACCGACCTGGACATGCGCCTTGACCAGCCGGGCGCCGTCGCGCAGCGCCTGCTCGACGTACGCCGTCGCCGACGGCTCGGGGTAGAGGGTCGCTGTGTGCACCACGTCGTTGTGCTGGCAGGCAAACTCGCGGGCCCAGGCGTTGAGCCAGGCGGCCATGTCAGGCCGGTGCGGATAGACCAGGGACGGAAACGCGCGCACCCCCATCGCCCGCAGCCGTGCGAGCCGGTCGTTCTCGTCGGTGCGGTAGGCGATCGGCCAGTCGGTGCCGGTCAGCGGGCCGACGGCGTCGAAGTAGGCCCAGACCTTGTCCATGACGTTCTTGGGCATGAAGTGCACGTGCAGGTCGATGAGCCCGGCCAGGCCGAGGCCCTGCCACAGTGCCGGGATGTCAGCGTCGTCCACGACCACCGCGCTGCTCGCGACCCTTGAGCGCCCGGCCCATCGCGACCGCGATGTCACGTTTGGCCTCGCGCTCCGACAGGGCCTGTCGCTTGTCGTGCGCCTTTCGCCCCTTGCCCAGAGCGATCTCGACCTTGGCCCGGCCGTCCTTGAAGTACAGCGACAGCGGGACGAGGGCCAGCCCGCTCTCCTTGGTCTTGCCGAGCAGCCGCAGGATCTCGCTCTTGTGCATCAGCAGCTTGCGGGTGCGCCGCGGCGTGTGGTTGTTCCAGGTGCCCTCGGTGTACTCCGGGATGTGCGCGCCGATCAGGAACACCTCACCGTCCTGGATGCTCGCGTAGGCATCGACCAAGGAGCACCGGCCCTGCCGCAGCGACTTGACCTCGGTGCCGGTGAGCACGATCCCGCACTCGTAGGTGTCCATCAGGTCATAGTCGTGACGGGCCTTCTTGTTCTGCGCGACCAGCTTGCCCCGACCGGTTTCCCGGGTCATCCGCCTGCCCCGGCGTCGGCGGTCAGCCCGGACAGGACCTCCACGGCCCGGCGTACGACGGGGTCCTGGTCCCCGGTGCGGACGTCTGTCCCCACCTCGATGTCAGGCTCAAGTCCGACGCCCTCGACCGAACGGCCGGACGGCAGGACGTAGCGGGCGACCGTGAAGGCCAGTGAGCTGCCATCGGGCAACCGGTGCGGCTCCTGGACACTGCCCTTGCCGAAGGTGCGCGCGCCCACGACGACGGCCCGCCCGCGGTCCTGCAATGCCCCGGCGACGACCTCGGCCGCGCTGGCCGTCCCCCCGTCGACGAGCACGACGACCGGCATGCGGGTGTCACCGTGACCCTCGACGTCGAGCCGCTGCGGCCGCCGGTCCCGCCGGCTGTAGGTCACGACCGGCCCACCGTCGAGGAACACCGATGCGGTCTCGACAGCCTCGGACAGCAGGCCACCCGGGTCGCCGCGCAGGTCCAGCAGCACCCCCGTGACGTGGCCGGCCCGCAGCCGGGCGAGCGCGGCGCGCACCGAGCGACCCACCCCGGCGGTGAACGCGGGCACGGTGATGCGGCCGACGCCGCGGGCGACCATGGTCGTCGTCACGCCGGCGTCCTGGACCGCGGCGCGGACCAGGGTCATGGTGCGAAGGGTCGCCCCACGGCGCAGCACCACGACGACCGCACTGCCCGCCGGTCCGCGCAGGGACGCCGCGACATCGCTGGCGGCGAGCTCGCGGGACGTCCGGTCGTCGACGGCGCGCACCTCGTCCCCGGTCCGGACCCCGGCGCGGTCGGCCGGCGAACCGGGAGCCACCTGGGCCACCAGCAGGGCGCCGCCGGTGCGTCGCAACCAGAGCCCTACTCCGGCGTAGCCACCGGGAGTGCCCGCGGTCGGGGCGTCGGCCCAACCACCCCACGGGTCGCCGACCGCACCGAGCATGGCCTGGATGGCTGCGGTGTCCAGGGCCCGCCGGTCGACCGGCTGGAGCGCGGACCCGACGATCTGGTTGGCGGCCTCGTCGAGCACGCCGTGCGTCGGCGGCCCTTCGCGGTCAGCGGCGCTGCCCGCGCCGGCAACCACCCCAAGGGTGAACGTGCCGCCGAGGGTCGCCATGGCCAGCAGCACGGCCGCGGTACGGCGTACGGCAATGCGGGCGGACGGGCGCATCGGATGAGTCTACGGCGGCGATGCGCGTGGCCGGGCTCGATGATCCCGACGCGGGGCTAACCTGCGCAAAGATCATCCGCAAAAAGATGATCTTTGCGCGATCAGACGCGCAGGTGCCGGCGCAAGGTCACGAACGACGACAGGCTCGACAACGCGACGCCGGCGAGCAACAGATACGGGATGATCACCAGTACGGCGTCCCAGCCGACGAAGTTGGTGAACTTGATCGAGGGGCGGAGCACCCGGTCGATCAGGACGTACTTGCCGAGAGCGAGCAGCCCGCTCGCGAGCGCTCCGCCGACGAGGCCGGCCAGCGCCCCCTCGAGCAGGAACGGCAGCTGAATGTAGAGATTGCTGGCCCCAACCAGGCGCATGATCCCGGTCTCCCGGCGCCGACTGAACGCCGCGACCCGGATGGTGTTGGAGATCAGCAGCGTCGCCGCAACGAGTTGGATCGCGGCCACTGTGAGGGCCACGGCCTGGAAGACATTGAGCACCTTGAAGAAGTTCTCCAGCAACTTCTTCTGGTCCTGCACCGTGTCGACCCCGGGCCGGTCCCGGAATGCGCTCGCCACCACCTCGAACCGTCTGACGTCCTTGAGCTTGATCCTGAACGACTCCGGCAGGGCGTCGGGGCTGACGTTGGCAACGAGGTCCGGCGAGTCCTTGAACTGCTCCTTGAACCGGGTGAAGGCCTGGTCCTTGCTCTCGTAGAACACCTTCTTGACCTGCGGCGTCGCCTGCAGGTCAGCAAGCAACTGGGTGCGCTGGTCCTGGGTCACCTCCTTGCCGGCGCAGCTCGGGCTGGTGCTGGTCGCGCCGCACAGATAGACGGTCACCTCGACCTTGTCGTACCAGTAGCCCTTCATCGTGCTGACCTGCTCGCGGATGAGCAGGCCGGCACCGACCAGCGTGAGGCTGATCATCACCGTGACGACGACGGCGATGGTCATCGTGACGTTGCGGCGCAGACCGATGCCGATCTCGCTCAGGATGAAGCGGAGGCGCACAGGGATCCTTTGGGAGTGGGGGCGGGGTCAGGAGCCGTAGCCGTAGACGCCGCGGGTCTGATCGCGGACGACCTTGCCGTCGGACAGTTCCACGACGCGTCGGCGCATCGAGTCGACGATCGCGGCGTCGTGGGTGGCCATGACGACGGTGGTGCCCGTGCGGTTGATCCGGTCGAGCAGCTTCATGATGCCGACGCTGGTGTTCGGATCGAGGTTGCCGGTCGGTTCGTCGGCGATCAAGATCATCGGGCGGTTGACGAAGGCCCGGGCGACAGCCACCCGCTGCTGCTCACCGCCGGACAACTCGTCCGGCATCCGCTGCGCCTTGCCGTCGAGACCGACGAGGTCGAGGACCTCTGGGACCACCTTCAAAATCGTGCCGCGCGGCTTACCGATCACCTCCAGGGCGAAGGCGACGTTCTGGAACACCGTCTTGTTCGGCAGCAACCGGAAATCCTGGAACACGCACCCGATCGACCGGCGCAGCGCCGGGACCTTCCAGTGGGACAGCCGGCCGAGGTCCTTGCCGGCGACGTGCACGCGCCCGGTCGTGGGCACTTCCTCCTTGAGCAGCAGCCGCAGGAAGGTCGACTTCCCGGACCCGCTCGAGCCCACCAGAAAGACGAATTCGCCCTTCTCGATGTCGACGTCGACGTCGTCGAGCGCCGGCCTCGTGCTGGTCGGGTAGCTCTTGGAGACCTTCTCGAGGCGGATCATGAGGCCCAAGTCTAGGTTGCCTGCGCTGCAGGGAACGCCACCTCGCGCCGAAGGGTTGTATGGAGCACGATGGACACCGGCTCGGGGAGGCGCAGATGAACTGGCAGGACCTTGTCTGCGCGTCCTGCGCCGGCCGCGTCGCCGACGGCCGCTGCCCGACCTGTCGGGCCGCCCGCCGCGAGCTGTCCCAGGGGCCCCGCCTGCCCGCGCAGGCGGTCCTGCTCGTGGCGGCCGTGCTCGCGCTGGTCCTGCTGGTGCTGGCCCACCTCAGCTGAGCCGGCCGCGGACTGGATCGCGGTTGCCGGCTCGGTCGGCGCACGTGCGTCGCCGTCGCAGACCACCTGACCACTTCCGCGCTGCGCAAAGATCATCTCCTGGCTGCGCGGCGGCCGCACGCCACTACCCCCCTCGTACGACGAGCTCGAACCACGCAGACCCGGGCAAGGGGGGCCACGGCCATGGGGGAAGTGGGCCGGTACGCCGGGACAGCCGCGCACCCAGCCAGCCGCGCACCCGGCCCGCCGTACGCCGGATCAGTGGCTCGGCTCGTCGCCGGCACCGGACGTGCGCCGCCAGCGGATCGCGGCCTCGATGAGCTCGTCGATGTCGCCGTCGAGCACGCCCTGGGTGTTGCCGGTCTCCACCCCGGTCCGCAGGTCCTTGACCATCTGGTAGGGGTGCAGCACGTAGTTTCGGATCTGCGAGCCGAACGCGACGTCGGCCTTGGCGCCGCGGATCGCGTCCATCGTGTCGAGCTCCTCCTGGCGCTTGCGCTCGAGCAGCTTGGTTTGCAGGACGATCATCGCGGCGGCGCGGTTCTGGATCTGCGAGCGCTCGTTCTGGCAGGACACGACGATGCCGGTGGGCAGGTGGGTGATGCGGACCGCCGAGTCGGTCGTGTTGACGCCCTGGCCGCCGGGGCCCGAGGACCGGAAGACGTCGACCCGGATCTCCTTTTCGTCGACCTCGACGGCGTCGGCGGTGTCGACCACCGGCGTGACGTCGAGCGCTGCGAACGAGGTCTGCCGGCGGGCCTGGTTGTCGAACGGGCTGATCCGGACCAGCCGGTGCACGCCGTGCTCGCCGGCGAGGGTCCCGTAGGCATAGGGCGCCTTGACCTGGAAGACCACGCTCTTGACGCCGGCCTCCTCAGCCTCCTGCCACTCAAGGACATCGAGCTCGTAACCGTGCCGCTCGGCCCAGCGGTAGTACATCCGCCACAGCATCAGCGCCCAGTCCTGCGAGTCGACCCCGCCCGCGCCCGGGCTGATCTGCACCAGGGCATGCCGTTGGTCGTACTCGCCGGACAGCAGCGTCCGCACCTCAAAGCTCCCGATCTCGCGTCGCAGCGCCGTCAGCTCGGCTTCGGCCTCGGCGAGCGTCGCCTCGTCCGCCTCCTCCGACGCCATCTCGTACAGCACCGCCAGATCGTCGAGCCGGCCACGGTACGACGACATCCGGGTGAGATCTGCCTGGACCACCGACATCCGCCCGGTGATCCGTTGCGCCTTCTCGGTGTCGTCCCACAGCCCCGGCAGGCCGGCCTGCTCCTCGAGGTCGGCCAACTCCTCCCGCAGCTTCGGCGCGTCGAGCACCGTCTCGATGCTCGTCAGGGTGGCCTCGAGGGCGGCAAGGTCGGAGGTGCTGTCGGCGGCCACGGCTGTCGAGCCTACCGACGAACGTGGCGCGGGCTGGACGACCCGAACCTGACCGTCGCGGTCGTCAACCGGCGACGGGGGACCGGGCGCGGCCCTCGGCCCGAACCAGCACGTGCCCGATGCCCAGCCAGCCGACGAAGGGCAGGGTGACGGTGCGGCCGCCGACGACGACCGCGGTCGTGCCGCCCTCGATCGAGGCGTCGAGCACCAGACCGGGTTGTCCCACCCGGGCGTCCTGCTGATAGGTCGCCACGACCTGCTGCACGACGAGGTCGTCGAGGGCGAGCCGCTGGCCCAGCCCGCGCTCGCGGATATCGGCGGCGTTGGCCTGCTGGGCCGCCGCGACCGCTGCCCCGTCGACCGCACTCGCCACGCCGCGCTTGGCCAGGACGACCACGCTCACATCGATCACGACGGCCACGAGCAGCAACAGCACGGCCGTGAAGCCGATGATGAGCAGCAGGACGCTGCCGTCGTCGCCCCGGCGTACCCGGTCGTCGGACCTGACCGGGATGGCCGTCATCGGCCCGGCCCGAACTCGTCGACGACCTCGACGTGGGATGCGGTCACCGGGATGCCGGGCGCCCGACCACGACCCAGGACGGCGGGGAAGACCGGGAGCAGCACCCGGTAGGTGATGCTGACCCGCACCCGCGAGCCCGGTTCGAGGCAGGCACCACCCAGGCAGGTGATCACCGGCGGGCTGCTGTCGGTGATCCCCTGGTCCTTCATGGCGAGCCTCGCCGCCGCGTCGGCGCGGGCCTGACCCGCGGCGGTGGAGTCGGCTCGGGCGTAGGCGCGACCGGCCTGGCGGGCCGCTTCGGTCACCCCGAACGCGGCGCGTTGCACCTGGAACCCGGCCAGCAGCACATAGACCAGCGGCACCATCAGCAACACGGCGAGGTAGGTGAACTCGACCAGCGCGTTGCCGGCGTCACCGGTCGGCCGCCGCGCCTTCACCTCGACTCCTCGAGGGCGTGCCCGTGCACCGTGATCGACACCGGGCCGGCGGGCAGGAACACCACCGGCAGCGGGCCGGAGACGGTGATCTCGACGACCGGAGCGCCGTCAACCGTGGTCTGACTCGCGGTGTAGGTCAACCGATCGGCGATCTTGCGGCTCAGCGCGTCGGCGACGACCGACCGGGTGCGGACCACACCCTCCTCGGGCGTCCGGTCGGCGTTCGCTCCGTAGCGGGCCCCCTCGGCCGCGGAGGCGACGAGCACGTTGCGGACATGCAGGATCAGCCCGACCTGCAGCACGAGCAGGAACAGCACGA
>JBKJOO010000059.1:0-36765 GCA_046595615.1 Mycobacteriales bacterium
CCGGTAACCCGCTGTACGGCACGTTCAACGTGTTCGGCCACACACCCGGGTCCTACAACCCTCTGCCCGGAACTGAGCGGCAGTTGCTGGTCACGGACGGGCCGGAGGGGATT
This sequence comes from Mycobacteriales bacterium, assembly GCA_046595615.1. GTDB lineage: Bacteria > Actinomycetota > Actinomycetes > Mycobacteriales > SCTD01 > JAYSQK01. Next base: position 114 of record JBKJOO010000059.1, read on the forward strand.
CCGCTGGTGCGCTGCGGTACGCCGACGCGACCGACCACGGCTACTGCGTGCAGTTCGCCGGGCCGTATGGGGAGGGCTCCACCTACGTTTGCGGACCTGCACATGCCGGGAGCTCGGCCCCGGCGAGAAGGAGGTCATCCCCGGAGGGCAGCTCGCTCAGCGAGCCTCAGGTCTGTGGGCGGACGAGGTACTTGCTGCCGGTGGCCTGGCGGGCATACGCCCGGGCCGTCGACGGGTCCAGCAGTCCGTCGAGGGAAACCTCGACGGAGTAACTGCTGGCGAAGGTGCTGCCCAGCCCCGCGACCACGCGGCTACGCAGGCGCGCCTGCTCCGCTCCCGACAGGGTTGCCAGAAACGGCGTCAGCAGCCACCCACCGACTCCCCAGGTGAAGCCAAAACGTCGGTTGATCACGATAGGCCCGACGTCCAATGCGCCGTAGATGTAGACCTGCTTGCGCACGGAGGTCCCGTACCCCGTAGCGGCAGCGCCGTTCGCGATCAGCGCCGACTCCATCGCCATGAGCAGCTCACTTGCCGTCTCACCGCCACCAATCGCGTCGAAGCCCAGGGTGGCTCCGGAAACGCCGACCGCCGAAGTCAGATCGGAAATATAGGACGGCGAGCTGCTCACGACGACGTGCTCGGCTCCCAACGCCCGGAGCAGTTGCGCCTGCTCAGGACGGCGGACGACGTTCACCAGTGCGATGCCGTCCTCGAGGCAGATGCGCGCGAGCATCTGCCCGAGGTTGGAGGCAGCAGCCGTGTGGACCAGAGCGGTGTGCCCCTCGCGACGCATCGTCTCAACCATGCCGAGCGCGGTCAGCGGATTCACGAAGCACGAGGCACCGTCCCGCGGGTCTGTCCCGTCCGGCAGGGGCAGGCACGATACGGCCGGGAGAACCCGGTATTCGGCGTAGGCACCTCCGCCGCGGAAACCGACGGTCTTGCCGACCAATGCCTCGGCACCAGGCCCGGCGGCGACCACCATCCCGGCGCCCTCGTTGCCGACGATCGTCGGTTGGCCGACGCGGGCCGTCAGCATGCTCCCCGCCCCTTCCGGCAGCGGCGCCACCAGAGCGTCGCCCTCCCGGCGGGCCTGCCCGACGGCAGCCCCGGCGAGAAGAACGGCGATGTCGGACGGGTTTAGCGGCGCGGCCTCGACCCTGACCAGCACCTGTTCTTCCTGCGGCTGCGGCATCGGCACGGTCTCAAGTGAGACCTCGACCTGGCCGTCAACCCGGACGATGCTGCGGATACGCCGTATCAAGGCAGGGAGGTCGCTCATGGGGTCCTTCCAATCTGGCGCACGCCCGGGCATTCGCGGCCAGCTCCGACTCTACGCACCGCGTGCTCGCTACTCACGTGACGACGGGGACGCGCTCGTTGACCCGGCCCAAGGGTCGAAACACGGCAGTGTGGATCGACTCTAGGAGCCGTCGAGAACGACACCCCACCAGCGGCTTAACGATCATAGGTAGCGGAGCGTCATTATGCTTATCAGCGGCTCCGTGAGGAGTGTTGAGCGCCACGTTGGCTGACGACGTGTAGATGTTTCGGCGTCAGCGGCGCCGTTGTGCTGCGTCGAGCGCTCGGGTGCCGTGGTTCCACATCGTGTCGGCGATGTCGACGGTGAGGCCCGGTGCCAGTAAGAGGCATACGCCGACGGCGTCTCCGGTCAGCGCCTAGACGGGATAGCCAACGCCCCCGACAGGACCCCGAGTCGCGTGAATGGCAACCGTGACGCAACCACTCATAGCCCTCCGCAGTTCCCGTGGATGACGCCGCCATCACTGGGCTAACGAGCTCGCCGGTGGCCCGCCGTGTGCCACCGCCTACAGCAGGACCCGCCACTTCTCCTTGTCGTTCTCCCACCAGACGACTCCGTCGGGGTGAGCCAGCGCAGACTCGGACTCGTCCGCTCGCGCCCTTCGCGCCCCGCCGCGCTTCAGCAGGTGACCTTCAGTCGTGTTCTGCAGCCCGGCCCACCTCCTCCCGGGTCACCGCTCGCACCGCCTACGATCCTGGCAGCGGGGGAACCGACTTGTTGCTGGCCTTGTCCATCATGAGGCGACCGTTGAACGGCTCCCTGAGAACAACGGTGATGCCGTCGGCACAGGCATTCTGATTCCCTGTGCTCATAGTGCTCTCAACGAGGAGGTCAACCTCGTCCCTCGACTCCACCACGGAGGCAGTCGGCTTGCCGAGACATGAGCGGACCGACAAGACCAAGTGGCGTGCATCTGTGCCTTCCCGGATCTCCGCGATCGTCACCGGGCCGCGTGAGGTCGCACTCCCACCGCACGAACAGGCCACGGCCGCTGCGGCCAAGATCGCCAGTTGACGGTACGACGCACATGCTCGACGGACAGCCCTCCCCGAAGGCTCCCGCAGAGAAGCCCTCGGCCCCAATCCGGGATGTCGGGACGCGGGTCGCGCACGCTCGATCCTCCTCGCAGTGAGACATCATCTACCTGTCGGGCAGCGAGAGAACGTGGCGCTCTTCCGGTGGAATCAGCGGCCTGTACAGCAAGCTAACTTGCGGAAAAAAGCAGTGGTGCTTACCCTTGAACGTGAGTGTTGAGCCGATCATCGCGGACAGCGCCCGCAAGCACGGTGTCAACGACGAGGACATCCTCCACGCCTACAGGAACCCGATACGGGTGTTCGAGCTGGATGAAGGATTCACGATGGTGATTGGCGCTCACCATGCGGCCGTCATCTTCGAGATCGGTGTCGTAGACGGCGTACAGGCTCCGGTAATCGTGCACGCCATGCGGGCACGCGAGAAGTTCTTGAGGTGATGTGATGCCGCGATCAGTCCAGGAGATCCTCAACCACGCCGACGAGCTGGCGGCTCGCTTCGAGGAGTACGAGCCCGCAGCCGCTGACGAGCGGGACCCCGCCGTCTACGCCGACCTGCGGAGCGCTGTGCTGTCTCGGTCCGACGCCGAGCGGGCCATCAAGAATGCTGTGGGACAGGCCCGATCCCACGGGTACTCCTGGGCTTTCATCGGCAAGATCATCGGAACCTCCGGTGAGGCAGCGCGCCAGCGATACGGCCACACGCAAGGCATGTAGCCGGCATTCTCATCGGCTGGGAGACGCTGCCCCGATGCGCCGCCATCGAGCGGCATAGCAGCGAGCTGGACGGCCTGGACGTGGAGGCCGAGCTGGCACGGCAGCAGTGCCGCGTGCCGGACGACCTTGCAGACCTAACGGACTTGTAGGCCTTATAACCTGATGGCATGCCGAGCAGAGTGGCAACTCGGGCCGTTGGTCGCGCTAGAAGGCCTGGGACGAGCGCGCCGCAGATCGAATGTGGTCGTGGATGTGGTGGTTTGGCGTCCCACTCTTCGCCGCGTTTGTCATACCGATCAGCGCCGTCGACATTGGGCCTGCTTACGCAGCGCGGACGGGCAGAACGCCAGGTGTGTTCATCGCGCGTGAAGCGAACTGTGGCGGTCGAGGTGGCTGCTTCTACACCGGTGACTTCCGCTCCGATGACGGCAGCGTCACGCGCAGCGGTGTCGGCATGGCCAGCAGAAGCAAGGTCGACGCAGTGGGAGGCGAGGCGCGGGCGGTCGACACAGGAGCCAGTAACAACGTCTACCCACCCGGTGGAGGCTCCGACTGGCTGCTCGTCACGGTGTTTCTGTTCGGCACGGTTGGTCTTAGCGGTCGCGTGGGCCGTATCGGTGTTCCGGCGGGTCCGACGCCGCCGCTGACCGCCCGAGTCACCAGCAGTAAGTGACGCTCCGGAAGCGCGGCTATCCGGCACTACCCGCCCAACCGGCGAGCGCGAGTGGGCGGCGTTCTTCACGGTGCGCGGAGCCGGTTACTAGCCCGCCCATGTTGCTGGACTCGTACTGACTCGTCCCTCGGAAGTGAGTGGCTTCCGAACGGCAACCGGCTACTACTCTTAGCGAGTGATTGACGTGCGGGCGGCCTATCAGCAAGTTGCCGATCGCTTTGCGGCGACCGTTCTCGAGTTGACTGAACAGCAGGCGGCCGCCGCCGTGCGCTCATGTCCAGGCTGGGCGGTGCGCGACGTCCTTGCCCATCACGTTGGCCTCACGGTGGACTTTGCCTCGGGCACCGCGCCCGGCGTTTTGGATGGTGTCGACTTCATTGTGCTCGGCAATGCGTTTGCCAACCTGGCGGCGCGCCAGGTCACCGAACGTGCTTCCCGTTCGGTCAGCGAGATCGTCGCCGAATGGGAGTCGGCAACCCCCGTGACGTGGGCGATCATGTTCGGCGAGCTTCCCTCGATCGGGCTCCCCATCGAGCCCGCGATCGGACAGGCGGTCATGATCAACGACGTCGTCGTGCACGAGGGGGACGTGCGCCTGGCCCTGGGTCTGCCGCTGGCCGACGAGACGCCGGCGCTCGCGATTGCTCTGGGCAACTACGCGCTGATGGCGTCCCCCCGCCTTGCACAGGCCGGGCTTGGCGCCATCCGGATGGAGTACGACGGCCGCGAGAAGATCGTCGGGACCGGTGACCCGGTCGTCACGCTGCGCGGCACCCGCAACGACCTGGTGCGGACGATCGCCTCGAGGAGATCTCACCAACAGATCCTGGCGATGGACTGGGACGGCGACCCCAGTGACTACGTCGACGTCCTCCCGGTGTACGGGGCCGCCGACCCGGCCGACGCCGACTCGACCTGAGCATCGAACGACTACGGTGCGGGCCGCTTTGCGCGCACACGTCGCTGCGGAACCAGCAGGTATGTGCCGCTACACGAATCGGCGTACCTTCCGATCGGCGCTTCATATGGCGATCTCTGGGAGCGGAGCAGCATGGGCCAGGAATGGTTCGCGGTCGACCAACCAAACAGCCGCTTTGCGGCACAGGCGCAGCACGTGTTTGGCCCGTTCTACCGCGCTCGGGTTCTTGATACCGCGACCGGCAACTACATAGGCCTTGCGAACTACAAGGCCCCCCGTCGAAGCATTAGCGGGATACTCACAGGCCGCTCGTCAGTCCAGCGAGCCGTCAAGTACGGCATCCAGCACGAGCTCCGCCGGAAATAACGAGCGAGCTCCCCCTGCTGCGGGACGCTGCTGCCGACCGGAAGGTAGGTGCCGTTCTTGGCGGAGCCGCTGATAACCGCGATGAGGCGGCGTTCCTCGCTGTTGGGAGAGCATCGCTATTCTCCGCGGCATGTGGTCGCTCAAGACACGTCGGCTGTGGGTCATGGCAGGCGCGGTGTTCCTCGGGCTGGCGCTTGGTGGCGGGGCAGACGCCGTTGTCGGGCATTCGCTGGTCGTCGCTGGACTCGTTGGTGGCATGGGGCTCGGCATGATCCTGATCGCTTGGCTAGGAGCCGACGAACAGTAGGTGTTGCTCCCACGTGTGGCTATCCGGCACTACCCGCACTGCGGAGACGCGGCGCTACCGCAAGCCGCCGGAGAGTCTCGTCGTCTCGGTCAGGGAGGGGTGGGAGCGGTCAGCGATTGGCTGAGGGAGTTGAGCAGTTCGGTGTCAGTGGCGCCGAGTTGCCGCGCGCGATCAATGAATTCGAGGGTAAGGGTCAGGACAGCCGATCGGCGTTCGTGTGCGGATGCCGGCGCCGTCCCGGGGACAACCTTGGTCCCTCCACCTCGCCGGGAGGCGACCAGGCCGGCGGCCTCCAATTCCCTGTAGGTACGTGCGACGGTTCCCACGGCCAAGCCAAGGTCTGATGCCAGCTGCCGCAGCGGCGGCAGGCGATCCCCGGGGGACAAGAGGCTGGCCCGGATGAGGTCGATGAACTGCCGGCGGAGCTGTTCGTACGCTGGGGTGGGGTCCGAAGTTCGCACGTGCAGGTTGGGAATCACGATTAGATCCTCGGCACCGCACGGATCGAGCCCCGGACCAGCACGGCTCCACAACGCATCGTGAGGGCGAAGGAAGCAACGCTCAGCAGGCCAAGGGCAGCCGCGGCCGAGCCCCACCAGCCGGGGTGACACCCCGTTCGCGAGAGCGCGGATGCGCAGACAAGGGACACGCCCGCCAGCGGCAGCCCGACAAGCACCCCGCACGCGGCGGTCACCGCCCCTGCCGCCTGAGCACGCAGCAGGTCGTCATAAGCAGGATCGGAGCCTTGACGTGGGCGACGAACGACGAGCCGGAGGGCAATGCTGGCCAGGACGGCCCCGGCGAGCACGACTTCCAGGAGGGGTCGGCTGTAGTAGGAACCCGGCCATGGGCCGACCGTCTGACTCGAGACCGACGTGCACTGTTGAAACAGCGAGCGCCCCGCTCGCCCGAGGTCGTCCGCGGAGGCGGTCACGGTCGTCGCCGCGAGCAGCATCACGAGCAAGGCCACGGCACCTAGAATCACGGCCGCCAACGTCCGAGGCAGATATGCCGAGACCCGCCTTACCTCGAGGGCAGCGTGACGGATCGGCCCTGACGGAGCGATGACGCGGACCTCGCCCACGATGACACCGGCCAAGACGCACAGCCCGAGCAAGGGCACCGCAAGCATCAAGCCACGCCCCAGACCAGGCCGATATGCGAGCGATGCTCCCATCACCACGACGCCGAGCAGGACGCCCGCGCCCCGCCAGCGCAGCGTGGTCTTGGCCGCGTGTCGCAGCTGCGCTGATGTGGCTAATACGGGCTCTCGGCTGCCCAGAAGCAGAACTGCGCTGGCGACGGCTACAAGAAATAGGAGGGGGATCGCGAGGGTGATGATGCTCATGCCGGGGACCCCTTGTGTCGATTAACTGGTACAAGTATTACTGTCGCTCGGAACCTCACTTGTGTCAAGTAACTACTACAAGTCTTGGCCCCTTTGTCGTCTAGGTGCACCACCGCTCGTCGGCCTCGGCCAACGACGCGCTGGGGCCACGTCCGAGGAGGAGTGCGGCTCCGCAGCCGGAATATGCCGTTGATCGCCAGACGCAACAGCCGTTCGGTAACCCCTCGTAGGTGCCGCTACTTAAGATCATTTCAAGGCTGCCAAGGTGCCGTTCTTCCCCCGGTCGTCGGGGCGCACGAAGCCGTCAGAACGGCGACATCTCGTCCAGTACCTTCCCGGCGAGGTCGGTGATGGCCTCGGCCTTGGGCAGCTCGTCAGCGACGTCCTCGGGCAGCACCGGCTCGGCATCCAAAGCCGGGTACTCGATCGCGTGCCGCTGCCTTCGCATGCGGTCGAACGGCCTCAGGACTGCGCCCATCGGCGGGTCGAGTTGCCCGGCCAAAGCCGTGGAAACGGCACGGTGTCCGCCGCTGGTGGTGGGGCGCAGGCCCTCATTGGCGAGGATCGCGGTGAGGGCATTGCGGACCCGTCGTACAGCAGCTGGTAGGCCCCTTCGGCGTCGCTGTCGACGATGTCGTGGGCGGAAGCGACGTGACGCTAACGTTCGGCCAACAGTCGATCGGCGTGCTCACGACTGGCTGGTATCCGCTGAAGCTCCTTGGCGTCGATCATCTGCTCCAGCGTCGCCCGGCCCTGTTCCCATCTCAGAAGGACCCCCTCACGGCTGCCAGGGGGAGCTCGACGAGCGGGCGAGCGCGGACGGAGATCAGGAGGGGATCCTTGGGATTGGGGGCGTCCCCGGTCGAGGCCCGGACCCGTCGCATCGCGATGGGCCGATGGAGGCGGCCTTTGGCGAGCCGCGCAAGGTCGTCCAGCTCGTCGAGGTCGACGGCGCCAACTACGAGCACATCGACGTCGTGTGGGGCGGGGCCTGGTTCCCCGAAGTGGCGGGCGGCCCACGAGCCGTCGATGAAGGCCTGCCTCACGGCAGCCACCGGCGCCAGCAGCTCCGTCAACACCGGCAGCGGGCCGTACGTCATGGCCAGCAGCTCCGTGAGCGGAGGAGCCAGCAGCGAGTCAGTTGCGGCCCTGAGAAGTCGCGTGGGACCCACCTTCCGATCCAGGACCAGTCCCGAACTGACGAGTCGTCCCGCTTCGACGTGGACCGACTTCGTACTGGTCCGGATCAGCGCCGCCGCCCGCGTCAGGCTGTACTCCTCGTCGGGGTGCAGGTACAGCAGCGCCAGCAGATCGCCCTGTGCCCGGGAGCGCAGCAGAGGCAGCAGCGGCGGTGCCTGAGTTCTCATAACCGAAAACTCTTTACTGTTTAGGTAAATCCGAAGGCCATGGCTTCGATCAAACGTATGGCTCGAGCCCGGCCGCCGATTCGCCCGGTCTTGCCGGCGGGCGGTGGCCGCCGAAAACGCGGGATCTCCTGGCTGTCAGGCCTCAATGCTGATCATTCGGCTCAAGGCTTCTGCGACCTGCCGGGCCGATCGTCGGCCATGCGCTGGTAGGCCAGCGCCATGTTCGGAGTGGCCTGCCCGAGCCGGTCCTGCAGCTCCCGAACCGTGGCCCCCGCACGTGCGGCGAGGGTCGCACCGACGCGCAACCACGCGGCGTTCTGGCGCGGGCACCGACTCACCCTCACCCCGGCCTACGACCTCGAGCCGGTCTCGCGCCGCGCCTCGGTCGCCTCGCACGCGATCACCCTGACCCGCAAGGAGTGGGCCAGCCAGTTGCGGTTGTTCCGCGCTGCGGCCGCGGAGTTCCACATCACCCGAACTGACCCCGACGCTGGCATCGACCACGTGGTGTCGACCATCGAGCTGGCATGGGAGGACGTGTGCGACCAGGCTCGCCTGACCCGCGCCGAGCGCGAGGGACTGCTCGACGGGAAGGTCCTCGACCCGTCTATCTTCCAGGCTGAGGCCGAGCGCGCTCATCGTGCGACGTGGGCGCAGGCCCACCTGTGCTGAACCGGGAGGCAGGATGAGCTCGCCGGCGACAGCTGCCCGGATGACCAGCCCACTCGCCGGCGAGGCCGTGTTCATCCCGGGCGACCCGGGCCGGCTCGGCGTCCTTGCGCTGTACGACGTCCCGGGGGCAGCCGCCAGCAGCGAGATCGAGCTGGTCCTGCCCACCGCGAAGTCGGTCCGGCGGCGCACCGTCGCGGCACGACTGGTCCCGCTGGACGAGGCAATTCCGGCGCTCCTCGCTCTCGACCGGGACGCGGCCACCCCGAGCCTTGCCGGCTGGTCGGTCGCGGCTGCGGCGGCGGTCGGTCTGATCGCCAGGGGGCGGTTGCTGCCAGCGGCCAGTGCGGGCGGCTACGACCAGTGGCGGGTCGGCCCGCTCGACCCCGCTGACGCGGCCTTCCTGCACCAGCTGGCCGAGGCATTTCCCCCGGAGGCGCATGCGCTTGCGCTGCCCGGCACGCCATTGACCATCCGGTCGGCGGCCTCGCTGATCCGCGAGGCGTGGGATGCGATCGCCGACACCATGGTGCGCACCGCCGCCGCGCCCGACGCGGCTGGATCGTCGTTGTTCGCCGGCCGGGAGCCGCAACCGGTCGACGGCCTTGCCGATTGGCTGGCCGAGGCAACGGGCAGCCTGGACGCCGGTGCGCAGCTCGTCCTCCGGCTGGAGTTGCCGGTGGGGCGAGACACGAACGCTCACGCGGTCCTGCAGCTCCGCAGTGCTGCGGATCCCAGCCTGATGATGGGCACCGACGAGCTCTGGCGCGCCCCCGCGGTGGTGCTGGCCCGCTTCGGTGCGCGCGCCGAGACCGATCTGCTACTGGCCCTGCGCCGCGGGGCGAGGGTGTGGGCTCCGCTTGCGACGCTGCTCCGCGAGGCCGCCCCGACGGCGCTCGAGCTGGATGACGACGCCCTCCACGACCTGCTCGGGGAAACCGCCGATGCCCTTGCCGCAACCGGCATCGAGGTGCTGTGGCCGGCCGAGCTGCTCACCGACGGGCTGCAGCTCGCCGCGACGGCGAGCACACCGACACCCGCGGCGGTCACCGCAGCCGGCTTCACCCTGGACGCGCTGCTGGAGTTCCGTTGGCAGCTCACGCTCGGCGGCGAGGCGCTCGACGACGACGAGATCGACGCCATCGCCGAGGCCAAGCGTCCCTTGATCCGCCTCCGGGGGCGTTGGGTCACGGCTGACCCGGCGCTCATCGCCAAGCTCCGGGAACGCCGGAAGCGGCGGCTGACCGCGGTCGAGGCGCTGGCCGCGACCTTGACCGGGTCGTTGGACATCGACGGCGAGCGGGTCCCCTTCTCACCCCCTCCGGCGCTCGCGGCGCTGGCACGGCGGCTGACCGGCGACGCCCCAGCCGACCTGCCTGCACCGGTGGGGTTGCAGGCCACGCTGCGCCCGTACCAGCACCGGGGATTCTGCTGGCTCGTCGAGATGGCGGCCGCCGGTCTGGGGGGCTGCCTCGCCGACGACATGGGCCTCGGCAAAACCGTGCAGGTCATCGCGCTGCACCTGCACCGCCGGACGATAGGAGCCGGGCCGACCCTGGTGGTCTGCCCGACGAGCCTGCTCGGCAACTGGCAGCGCGAGCTGGCCCGGTTCGCCCCCGACGTGCCCGTACGCCGCTTCCACGGGGGCGACCGGCACCTCGAGGAGGTGGCCCCGGACGAGGTGGTGCTCGTGACCTACGGCGTCGTACGCCGGGACCGCGACGAGCTCGCCGGCATCGGCTGGGGTCTGATCGTCGCCGACGAGGCCCAGCACGTGAAGAACCCGCTGTCCCGCACGGCCCGCGACCTGCGGGCCATCCCCGCACCGGCCCGGATCGCACTGACCGGCACGCCGGTCGAGAACCGGCTCACCGATCTGTGGGCGATTCTGGACTGGACCACCCCGGGCCTGCTCGGCAGCCTCGACGGGTTCCGCCGGAGCGTCGCCGTACCCGTCGAGCGGTATCGCGACGCCGATGCGACGGCGCGGTTGACCCGACTGACCCGGCCGTTCCTGCTGCGACGCAAGAAGAGTGACCCGGGGATCGCACCCGAGCTGCCACGCAAGACCGAGACCGACCAGATCGCCCGGCTCACTCCGGAGCAGGCCACGCTCTATGAGGCGGTCGTCCGCGAGACGATGGCGCAGATCGAACGGGCCGACGGCATCGAGCGGCGCGGCCTGGTGCTGAAACTGCTCACGGCGCTCAAGCAGATCTGCAACCACCCCGCGCAGTACCTCCACCAGCCCGGTCCGCTCGAGCACCGATCGGGCAAGCTGGCCCTGCTCGACGAGCTGCTCGACATCATCATCGCGGCCGGCGATTCGGTGCTGATCTTCAGCCAGTACGTCGCGATGGGCCGGCTGCTGCAGACCCATCTGCAGCGCCACGATGTCGGCAGCCTGTTCCTGCACGGCGGTGTGCCGGCGCGGCGGCGCGAGGAGATGGTCGCCGCCTTCCAGGCCGGCGTCGTGCCGGTCTTCTTGCTCTCGGTCAAGGCCGGCGGCGTCGGGCTCAACCTGACCCGCGCCACCCACGTCATCCATTTCGACCGCTGGTGGAACCCGGCGGTCGAGGACCAGGCCACCGACCGGGCCTACCGAATCGGCCAGGACCGCCCGGTGCAGGTGCACCGGCTGATCGCCGAGGGCACCCTGGAGGACAAGATCGCGGCGTTGCTCACGAGCAAGCGCGAGCTGGCCGACGCCGTCGTCGGCTCCGGGGAGGGCTGGCTCGCCGAGTTGTCCGACACCGACCTCGCCGAGCTCGTGAGCCTCGGGATGCGACCGTGAGCCCAGCCGCGCGGGGCGGCTGGCCGGCCTCCCAGCGTGGGCACCGTAAGCCAGCCGCCAGGGGAGCGGGCGCCCGGCGCGGCTTCGGCGAGACCTGGTGGGGCGCAGCATGGATCGACGCCCTGCAGGGCCGGGCCAGTCTCGACCCGAACCGGTTGCCGCGCGGCCGTTCCTACGCCCGCTCCGGCGCGGTCGGCGAGCTGCACGTCGCGCCGGGAGAGGTGCGCGCGCCGGTGCAGGGCAGCCGCGCCCGCCCGTACGACGTCCACGTCCGGGTCCGGCAGTTCGACGACCGCGAGTGGGACCGGCTGCTCGGCGTCGTCGCGAGGCAGCTGGGTCATACCGCCGCACTGCTCGACGGCCAGCTCCCGCCGGAGATCCTCGACGACGTGAGCGCGGCCGGCCTCGAGCTGCTCCCGGGGCCCGGCGACCTCCAGCCGCGCTGCACGTGTCCGGATTGGGCTGATCCGTGCAAGCACGCCGCCGCGGTCTGCTTCCTGGTTGCCGACGTCCTGGACGCCGACCCCTTCGCCCTGCTGCTGCTCCGTGGCCGGGACCGCGACAGCGTGCTGGCGGCGCTGCGCACCCTTCGCGGCGGTGCAGCTGCGGCGGTGGCAACCGAGCGGGAGCCCGATCGCGGGGTCCCGGCCCGGCGCGCCTTCGCCACCGTCGACCGACCTGCACTGCCGCCGCTGCCGCTGCCGTCGGCGCACCCGGGACGGCCCGCAATGCCCCCCGTCGACCACCTCCCAGCCGAAGCCGGCCTGGACGAGGCGTCCCTCACCTCGCTCGCCGCCGATGCCGCGCAGCGGGCCCACCAGTTGCAGCTCGGCGACGGTGACGGCGCGCTGCTGCTCGATCGCGAGGACGACGTCGCGCGCCGAGCGGCCAGCCTCATCGGCTCGCCGCAGTTCACCGTGCTGGCCCGCCGGGTCGGTGTCCCCGGCCGTGAGCTACTGCGCCGGGCGCTGGCCTGGCGGTACGGCGGTCCGGCCGGACTGCGGGTGCTGACCGAGCGGTGGCACCCCGCTGGGGACGCGTGGGCAGAGGGACGTCACGCCGTCCCTGACGCGCGGGCCAGGGACAACCGGCTGACAGCAGGTGACCGACAGCTGCGCTTCGGGACCGACGGGCGGTGGTATCCGTTCCAGCGGCGCGCCGGGGCGTGGGACCCGGCCGGTCCCGGCTGCGCCGACCCGGTCGAAGCCGTCGAAGCAATGCGGCCGTGAGGGCCGTCAGCAGGTCGCCGCGGCCGGGGGCTTGCCGGTCAGCAGATAGGCATCGATCTTGTCGGTCAGGCACGGCGTCGCGCCGGCCCGGTAGGCCGTGTGCCCATCCCCGATGTGGGTGAGCAGCACCCCCTTCGTGAGCTGCCGGGCCAGGCCCTGCGCCCAGATGTACGGCGTGGCCGGGTCCCTGGTCGTCCCGACCACGACGACCGGCGGTGCGCCGGCGCCGGTCACCGCGTGCGGACGGCTGACTGCGTCGACCGGCCAGACCGCACACCCGAGCCCAGACAGGACGATGTACGGGCCGAAGCGGGGCGAGTTGCGCGCGACCCGCTTGGCCAGCGCAAGGTAGGGCGCGTCGGTCCGCGGCCACGGCCGGTCGATGCAGTTCACCGCGAAGTTGGCCTCGTTGAGGTTGGCGTAGCCGGCGGCGGTGCGCTCCAGGTAGGAGTCAGACAGTGAGAGCAGCACCGCGCCCTGGCCGCGCACCGCGGCCGCCAGGCCGGCCGAGATCGCCGGCCAGCCGAACTGCCGGCTGTAGAGCCCCGCGCCCACCCCGAGCGAGAACTCCGCCACACCGACGGTGCGGGTGCCGTCGCCGGGCAACGGCGTCGCCGTGACCTTGGCCTGCAGTGCGTCGTACGCCGCACCGAGATCGCCCTTGACCGCCTGCCGGAACGCGCAGGCCGTGCGCTGGCACTGCGCGAGATAGGCCCCGAGTGCGACGTCGAACCCCTTCGACTGGCCCTCCAGCAACCGGTCCCAGGTGAGCGTCGGGTCGAGCGCACCGTCCAGGACCATCGCCCGCACGTGGGTCGGGAACTGGTCGAGGTAGGCCGCGCCGATCGCGGTGCCGTAGGAGTAGCCGAGATAGGTCAGCTTGTCGTCGCCGACGGCGGCGCGGACCCGGTCCAGGTCGCGGGCCGCCTCGACCGTCGAGACGTGCGGCAGCACCCGGCCGGAGCGCTGCCGGCAGCCCGCAGCGAACGCCCGGTTGCCGGCTTCGAGGGCGGCCAGGCCGGCGGCGTCGGTGGGGGCCGGGTCGAGGTGGAAGTAGCGGTCGAGCTGTGCCGTCGTCTCGCACCGGATCGGTGCGCTGCCGCCGACCCCGCGCGGATCGAACGCCACCAGGTCGAAGCGGGCCCGCACCGCGGCCGGGATCTCGCCCGCGTTGTCGGTCAGAAATGACACGGCGGACACCCCGGGGCCGCCGGGGTTGACCAGCAGCGAACCGATCCTGGCCGTCGAGCTCGTCGCGCGCGTGCGGGTCAGGGCCAGCTCGATCGTCGCGCCGGTCGGGACCGCGTCGTCGAGCGGCACCCGCAACGTCGAGCACTGGAAGCGGCCACCGCAGCCCCTCCAGCTCAGCACCTGCGAAGGGGCGGTGGGCGTGTCAGGACGGGTCGGGGGCGGCGTGACCCGGGCGACCGGCGCGGTCGTCCGCGACGCGGTCGGTCCGGCCAACGGGCGCGACGAGGCCGTCCCACCGCTGCAGGCGCAGAGCGCGAGCAGACCGGTGAGGGCCAAGGCCAGGGGGCGCGTCACTGCCACATCCTGTCCTACCAGGCGACCACGCGACGGTCCTCCCACAGCAGCCCGGTGTCGCCGGCGCTCCGACCGGCCAGCCACAGCGCGGTGTCCGCCCCCTGCTCGGCGCTCCGCGGCGCCGCCTCGCCGCCCATGCCGGTGCGGCAGTGACCAGGGCAGACGGCGTCGACCAGCACCCCCCGGCTGCCCTGCCCCAACTCGGCGGCGAGGTTCTTGGTCAGCGCGTTGACCGCAGCCTTCGACACGCGGTACGGCGCAAGCCCACCCGAGGTGCCCGGTCCACTCATCCGGCCCAGGCACGCCGAATAGGTGACGACCCGGCCCCAGCGCCGCTCGACCATGCCGGGCACGAAGGCCGCCAGCGCCGCGAACGTGCCGTCCAGGTTGATCCCGAGCACCCGGCGCCATTCGTCATCGGTGGTGCGCAGCGTCTTGGCGGTGCGTTCGCTCATCACCCCGGCCGCGGTGACCAGCACGTCCACCGGGCCGAGGTCACCGGCGAGGGCCCGAACGGCCGCGGTGTCGGCCACATCGACCACCCGGCCGTCCGCATCGAGCCCCTGCTCGACTAGGGCGTCGACGGCCACCTGCAGCCGGCCGGGGTCGCGACCGAGCAGGACAACCGTCGCCCCGAGCCGGCCCAGTCCATGGGCCACCTCCAGCCCGATCCCGCGGCTGCCTCCGGTCACCACGGCCACCCGGTCCACCAGTACTCCCATACCGGTGAGGGTGGTCCGGGACGCTGCCGCGCGCCACTCCGGGGGCCGGGGTCAGGGCTTCTTGCCGGTGCGTCCCCGCATCAGCCGGCGGTCCAGTGCAGGAGGCAGCGGGGCATCGGTGGCCACGGCGTCGAGCAGCGCGACGGTCGACTCCACATCGTTCATCCGGCGGAACCACCTGGTCGTCCCACCGGTCCGGACCACAACGATGTTGCCCTGCCCACACGGGCCGAGGCAGTCGGTGACCTCATAGCGGGCCCCGGCCGCTTCGGCGCCCGCCCGGGCCGCCCGTTCGAGCGCCTTGTGATCCACGCCCGGATGCTTTTTCCTGGTGCCGCAGCAGCAGCCACGACACACCCAGACCTTGTCCCGCTTCGGGGGTTTCTTCGACGTCGACACGACGCACCCCTACCCCACCGGCGGGGCTTCAGCCCGGCAGGGACCGCCCGCGAGTAACCTCACAGATCGGCAGAGCAGCCAGCGATCACATCTTTAAAGGCGGCGTTCCAGCGTGTCCACGCAACCCGGCCAGCAGACCGACTTCGGCGCCAATGAGTGGCTGGTCTACGAGATCCACCAGCAATACCTCAAGGACCCCGGCAGCGTGTCGGCGCAGTGGCGGGAGTTCCTGTCGGACTACACGCCCGGCGGTGTACCGGCCAACGGCGCCCTGAACGGCGCCCCTGCCGAGGCGGTCGACCGGGCCGACCCGGCCACGGTCGAGCCCGCCGCGTCCGCCACCATCATGTCCCCGCCGGCCGCTGCAGCGGCACCGGCCGCCGCCGCGCCGAAGGCTGCCTCGCCCACCGCCACCCCCCTCAAGGGCGCAGCCGCCCGAGTGGTGGCCAACATGGAGGCCTCGCTGACGGTCCCGACCGCCACCAGCGTGCGCACGGTGCCAGCCAAGCTGCTCGCGGACAACCGCACCGTCATCAACAACCATCTGCGGCGGGCCCGCGGGGGCAAGGTGTCGTTCACCCACCTGATCGGCTTCGCCCTTGTCAAGGCCGTCGGCGCCGTGCCGGTGCTCAACAGCGCCTTCGGGCACGACGAGGCCGGCAAGCCTGTCGTCCTCACGCCCGACAATGTCGGGCTCGGCCTCGCGATCGACCTGCAGAACGCTAACGGCACCCGGTCGCTGGTGGTCGCCGCCATCAAGCACGCCGACTCGCTCGACTTCGCCGGCTTCCTGGCGGCCTACGAGGACATCGTGCGCCGGGCCCGGGCCGGCAAGCTGACGACCGACGACTTCCAGGGCGCCACGATCAGCCTCACCAACCCGGGCGGCATCGGCACCGTGCACTCCGTGCCGCGGCTGATGCAGGGCGCCGGCGCGATCATCGGCGTGGGCGCGATGGAATACCCCGCGCAGTTCGCCGGCGCGTCCGAGGAGACCCTCGCCCAGCTCGCCATCTCCAAGACGATCACCCTCACCTCGACGTACGACCATCGCGTCATTCAGGGCGCGCAGTCCGGTGAGTTCCTGCGCCGGATGCACGAGCTGCTGCTGGGGGCCGACGGGTTCTACGACGAGGTCTTCGCCAGCCTGCACATCCCCTACGAGCCGGTTCGCTGGGTCGCCGACGTCCAGACCACGCACGAGGGTGATCTCGACAAGGCAACCCGGGTCATGGAGCTGATCCACGCCTACCGGGTGCGTGGGCACCTGATGGCCGACACCGACCCGCTGGCGTTCAAGGTCCGCACCCACCCAGACCTCGACGTCGTCAACCACGGCCTGACCCTGTGGGACCTCGACCGGGAGTTCCCGGTCGGCGGCTTCGCCGGGCAGCGCGTGTTCAAGCTGCGCGACGTGCTCGGCGTGCTGCGCGACAGCTACTGCCGGGTCGTCGGCATCGAGTACATGCACATCCAGGACCCAGGCCAGCGCAGCTGGATCCAGGACCGGGTGGAGAAAAAAGCCGAGAAGCCCGACCGCGACCTGCAGCTGCACGTGCTCAAGCGGCTCAACGCCGCCGAGGCGTTCGAGAGCTTCCTGCAGACCAAATTTGTCGGGCAGAAGCGGTTCTCCCTCGAGGGCGGCGAGTCGGTCATCGCGATGCTCGACGCCGTCCTAACCGGGGCCGCCGACACCGACCTCGACGAGGTCGTCATCGGGATGGCCCACCGGGGCCGGCTCAACGTGCTGGCCAACATCGTCGGCAAGGGCTACAGCCAGATCTTCCGCGAGTTCGAGGGAAATCTCGACCCGCGCAGCGTGCAGGGCTCCGGCGACGTGAAATACCACCTCGGGGCCGAGGGCACCTTCACCTCCTCCAGCGGCGCGACCACCCGGGTGACCCTGACCTCCAACCCCTCACACCTGGAAGCGGTCAATCCGGTGCTCGAGGGCATCGTGCGGGCCAAGCAGGACCTCATCGACAAGGGCGACACCGGCTACACCGTCCTGCCCGTCCTGCTCCACGGCGATGCCGCTTTCGCCGGCCAGGGTGTCGTCGCCGAGACGCTGCAGATGGGCCAGCTGCGTGGCTACCGCACCGGCGGCACCGTGCACATCGTCATCAACAACCAGGTCGGCTTCACCACCGCACCTGAGTACAGCCGCTCGTCGACGTACTCCACCGATGTTGCACGGACCGTGCAGGCCCCGATCTTCCACGTCAACGGTGATGACCCCGAGGCCTGCGTGCGCGTCGCGCAACTCGCCTTCGACTTCCGCCAGGCGTTCAAAAAAGACGTCGTCATCGACCTCGTCTGCTATCGCCGGCGCGGGCACAACGAAGGTGACGACCCCTCGATGACCCAACCGCTGATGTACGACGTGATCGATGGCAAGCGGTCGGTCCGCAAGACCTACACCGAACAGCTCATCGGCCGCGGCGACATCACCCTGGACGAGGCCGAGGAGGCGCTCAAGGACTACCAGTCGCAGCTCGAGCGGGTCTTCGCCGAGACTCGGGACGCCTCCACGAGCCCGGCCACCGAACCGATGATGCACGAGGCACGGGCATTGTCGACCATCGACACGGCCGTTGCGCAGTCGGTCCTGGACCGCATCGGTCAGGCGCACATCGAGCTGCCCGAGGGGTTCACGCCGCATCCCAAGCTCGTGCCACTGTTCCAGCGCCGCGCCACGATGGTGACCGAGGGCGGGATCGACTGGGGCATGGGCGAATTGCTCGCGTTCGGCTCGCTCCTGCTGGCCGGCACGCCGGTCCGGCTGGCCGGTCAGGACTCCCGTCGCGGCACGTTCGTGCAGCGACACGCCACGATCTTCGACCGGGTCAGCGGCGCCGAGCACACCCCGCTCAAACACCTCGGCCCGTCCGCCGCGCCGTTCCTCATCTACGACTCGCTGCTGAGTGAGTACGCGTGCCTCGGCTTCGAGTACGGCTATTCCGTCGCCAGACCGGAAGCCCTGGTGCTCTGGGAGGCGCAGTTCGGCGACTTCGTCAACGGGGCGATGACCGTCATCGACGAATTCATCTCGACCGGCGAGGCCAAGTGGGGCCAGCGCAGCGGCGTGACCTTGCTGCTGCCGCACGGCTACGAGGGGCAGGGGCCAGACCACTCCTCGACCCGGATCGAGCGCTTCCTGCAGGCCTGCGCCGAGGACAACATGACCGTCGCCTACCCGACCACGCCGGCGCAGCACTTCCATCTGCTGCGTGCGCAGGCGTTGTCGGGCACGAACCGACCGCTGATCGTCGTCACCCCGAAGTCGATGCTGCGCCTGAAGGCGGCCGCGTCGGCGCCGGCCGAGTTCACCACCGGCCGGTGGCAACCGGTCGTCGCCGACCCCGAGCAGCTCGACCCGTCCGGCGTCACGCGCGTCGCCCTGTGTGCCGGCAAGGTCTTCTACGACCTCGCGGCCGCGCGGGCGAAGTCCGGCGATACCTCAGTGGCGCTCGTCCGGGTCGAGCAGCTCTACCCGGTGCCTGGTGAGGAGATCAGCGACGTCCTGGCTGGTTACCCGCGCGCGATCGACGTCGTGTGGGCGCAGGAGGAACCGGCAAACATGGGCGCCTGGTCGCACATGGCACTCAACCTGCCGGACTACCTGTCGGATCAGACCCGGCTGCGCCGTATCTCCCGGCGTGCGTCGGCCTCACCCGCTGCCGGATCAAGCAAGGTGCACGAAGCCGAGCAGGCCGCGCTCGTGCAGGCCGTCTTCGAGCGCTGACCGTGTACTTCACCGACCGCGGTCTCGAAGAGCTCGCCGAACGGCGCGGCGAGGAGCAGGTCAGCCTGGCCTGGCTGGCCGAGCGGCTGAAGGACTTCGTCGACGCCTACCCCGAGTTCGAGGTGCCGGTCGAGCGGCTCGCGACCTGGTTGGCCCGCCTGGACGCCGACGACGACTAGGACGGCGCTAGGTTTGCCCGGTGCTGCGGCCCCTGCTCGCCCGTGCGTGGTTCGCCCTCACCGCCCTGGCGGTGCTGCTCGGACTGATCATCCAGGTGGACGTGTCGGCAGGCCTCAAGGGCACCCAGTTCACCACCGTCGGTAGCCTGGTCTTCAACGTGTTCTGTTACTTCACCGTGCAGTCCAACGTCATCGTGGGTGTGACCACGGCGCTGCTCGCGGTGGGTCCGCACCGCACCTCGACGGCCTTCCGGGTCTTCCGCCTCGCCGGCCTGATCGGCATCACGATCACCGGAGTCGTCTTCCACCTCGTCCTTGCCGGTCTGCAGGACCTCAAGGGCGCCGCCGCCACCGCCGATCTCCTCCTGCACACCGTCGTACCAGTGCTGACGGTGGTCGGTTGGCTGCTCTTCGGGCCGCGGCGCCTGACGTCCTGGCGGGTAGCCACGCTCGCCCTGCTGTTCCCGCTCGGCTGGGTCGCCTTCGCCCTGGTCCGCGGCGAGCTGATCGGCTTCTACGCCTACCCGTTCATCGACGTCCGGGTGCTCGGCTACCCCCGGGTGCTCGGTAACGTCGTGCTCGTCGGGTTGCTCTTTTTCTCCCTCGCGGCCGGGGCGATCCTGCTGGATCGTCGACTGCCCAAACACTCCCGGATCCCCGGGTTGCGCTGAAGCACGTGCATGTTCGCGTCGTGCTGGCGAAGACGCCTCCTTGGTGGCTACCTTCACCCAGTGGTCACCGAGGGGCTGTACGCCGCATCGGCAGCGCTGCTGCTCCTGGCCGGGGCGCAGAAGGTCGCGGACCCGCGGCCGCTGGTGCGCGCCCTGACCAGCATGCGCATCGCACTCGGGTCATCGTGGATCCGGGCGGGCGCCCTGGCTGAGTTCCTGCTCGGGGCCACCGCGCTGAGCTCCGGCTCGCGGATCGTCGCCGGGCTCGTCGCCGCCTCGTACGCGGCATTCACCGTGGTGGTCGTGCTGGCCCTTCGGCGGGGCGGGGTGCTGGCGTCCTGCGGTTGCTTCGGCAAGCGCGACATCCCGGCGACCGGGACACATGCCGCGGTGACGGCGGGCTTCGCGCTGGTGGCGCTCGGTGCTTCGATCCAAGCGCCGCAGGTCATCTGGTCCGACGCCGCACTGGTCGCCGCCACGCTCGCGCTCGCCGGCTGCGCGTACGCCGTCCTGGCTGTCCTGCCACTGGTAGGCACCCGATGACGGCCGCGGTGGTCACGCTGGCGGTGGCCGTGGCGCTGCTCACCGTCCTGGTCGTCGGGTTGCTCCGCAGCCACGCGGAGATTCTCAAGGCCCTGCACGACCTCGGGGCCGGCCTCGAACTGGACGCGCCGGTGACCGCTGCGGGGGTGGTGGAGCCGCGCCGCGTCCCGGCCGGCACGACCCCGACCTCACTGGTCGGCCAGAGCCTGGACGGAGAGCTCGTGGCGTTGCCGCTGGTCGGTCGTGGCGACACGCTCATCGCGTTTCTGTCCTCTGGATGCACGACGTGCCAGAACTTCTGGCGGGTGTTCCGGCAAGGGGTCACCGACATCCCGGGCGACGCGCGGCTGGTCGTGGTCACCAGGGGGCTCGATGAGGAGAGCCCCGCCGAGCTCGAGCAGCATGCTCCAAACGGTCTGGCAATGGTGCTGTCGACCGAGGCGTGGGACGGCTTCGGGGTGCCCGGCTCCCCCTACTTCGTCTATCTGGACAGCGCCGGTCGGGTGGTCGGCGAGGGCAGTGCCGGCTCGTGGCCGCAGGTCGTCCAGCTGCTCGGTCAGGCGCGGGCCGATGCGGCCGCGAGGGCTGCCCGGACCGTCCGCGGACCCGGCGCGGTCCGGGACAGCCGGGACGAGCAGGCGCTGGCCGCAGCCGGCATCGCGACCGGCGACCCGAGCCTGTCGGCATGAGCGTCATCAGGCCGGACCCGCTCCTGCTGGTCGGGCTGGCTGTCGCAGCGACGGCGGCCCTGCGCGCCACCTGGTCGCCTTGAGGTGAGTCGATGCTGACCAGCATCAGCCGGCTCGGCGAGCGGGCCCGCGGCCACGACCACACCTGGACGGTGGCGATCTACGTGGTCGCCTCCGTCGCGGGTGGCCTCAGCACCGGGCTGCTGCTGGGTGCCGTCGGTCGGTTGTGGCCGCTGGGACACCGGCCGCTGTGGGCCGCCGCCGGGTGCGGTGTCGCCGTCCTGCTCGACGTGTCCGGCCGGGTGCCCACGATCCACCGGCAGGTCGACGAGGACTGGCTCGTCCGCTATCGCCGGTGGGTCTACGCCAGTGGCTTCGGCTGGCAGCTCGGCACCGGCGTCTGCACCGTGATCACCAGCGGTGCGGTCTACGCCTGGCTCGGACTCGTCGTACTCCAGGAATCGCTCAGCGCCGCCTTACTGGTCGGGGCGGCCTTCGGTCTGGTGCGCGCCCTGCCGCTGGTGCTGCTGCGCGCGGACAACCCCGCGGCGCTGCGGGCGACGGCGGCCTCGATCGCGGACCGGTCCCGGCCGGCGGCCACCGCGACCGTCGTCGTGCTGACCTGCGGCAGCGCGCTGCTGGTGCTGACATGACCCTGCTGGCAGCCGGTGTGGCCCTGTCCATCCCGAGCGGTTGGGAGGTCCGGGCGCGCCGGCAACCGATCTCCGAGCCGCATCAGCATGGCAATCTGCTGCTGCACGCCGCGACGGTGCCGCTGCCCCGCGAGCGGGGCGACTTCGGCAGCGGCGTCGTCACGACGCTCGGCCCCGACGACGTGTTCGTGGCGCTGTTCGAGTACGACGCGACAGCGGTCCGCCAGCCGCTGTTCGCCCATGCCGGCGTGCCCCGGCCGCGACCAGCCGAGTTCGCCGCAGGGGCCCTGCAACGGCCGCTGCCCGGGCAGAGCGGTGGCCAGTGGTTCTTCACCGCCGCCGGCCGGGCGTGGTGCCTGCACGTCGTGCTCGGGAGCCATGCCAGGCGGATGCCCGGCTGTGCCAAGGTGGCTGCGCTGCTCGACGGCCTGCGGATCGGAGCCCGCGCATGAGGACCCGCGACGCACTGGCAGCGGTCGGCGGCAAGCCGGCTCCAACGGGCGTCGCCGTCCGCGCCGCCGAAGCCGTCAGCGGCTGGCTGGCGACCCGGACCTCCCGGCGCGGCTTCCTCGTCCGGGCGGGGGTGCTCGGCAGCGCCCTCGCGGCGGATCCGACCGGCTTCCTGCTCACACCCGGTACGGCGTACGCGTCGGTGTGCGGACCGGGCTCGTCGTGCTCGACCGGCTGGACGGCGTTCTGCGCCACCATCAATCACGGGATCAACGCCTGCCCGCCGGGCTCCATCGCGGCCGGCTGGTGGAAGTCCGACGGAGCGTCCCTGTGCGGCGGGCGGGCCCGCTACATCGTCGACTGCAACGCGACCTGCACCTGCTCCACCGGCTCCGGCCGGGCCGGGATCTGCAGCCCATCGTGCTGGTCGTGCCGGTGCACCTGCGGGCCGTCCGGCCAGTGCGACCAGCGACGGGTCTGCTGCAATGCCTTCCGGTACGGCCAGTGCAACCAGCAGGTCAGGCAGGTCGGCGCGGTGCAGTGCCGGGTCGTGTCGTGCACACCGCCCTGGAAGTGGGAGCGTTGCTCGACCTCGCCGGCCACCGACAACGCCACCCGCGACCACAACGCACCGCAGCTGCCGGGTGCCTGGACCGCCCTCACCGCGCACTACGTCGCGCTCGGTGAGCACGGTTCCGAGCTCGGCGCCACGATCGGCCGGGAGGTGGCCGTCCCCGGCGGCCGGGCCCAGCTCTACCAGCACGGCCGGATGTCGTGGTCCAGCGGGCACGGCGCGCGCTACACCGCCGGCGCGATCGCCGGCCGATTCGGACTGCTCGGCGCCGAAGCCGGCGGGCTGGGCTTCCCGGTCGCCGACCCCGACCGGCTCGGGACAGGGCGGGCCTCCCGCTTCCAACGCGGCGACATCTTCTGGCACCCGACGACCGGCGCCCACGAGGTCACCGGCCCGCTGTTGACTCGCTACAACCAGGCCGGCCGGGCCACCGGCGCGCTCGGCTATCCGGTCGGCGGCCCGGTCATCCCCGGCGACGGCGCAGGCCGCGCCTCGGTCTTCCAGCACGGCCGCATCTCCTGGCACCCCTCACTCGGGCCGGCCCGGTTGCTCGGCCCCGCGATCGCGCTGCGCTACGCCGCGCTGGCCGCTGAGTCCGGCCCCCTGGGTTATCCCGTGGCGGACGAGACTGCCCTGCCGACAGGTCGTTTCGTCGCCTTGCAAGGCGGCCGTATCTCCTGGTCGACGACCACCGGGGCGTGGGAGGTCCGCGACCTGCTTGCCCAGGCCTATCTCGCATCGGGCGCCGAGACTGGCCCGCTCGGCTTCCCGGTCGCCGCCGAGGACGCCGTCGCAGGCGGCCGGGTGAGCCGCTTCCAGACCGGCCGGGTTGCCGCCTCCCCCGCCACCGGAGCGCACTGGTCGCGCGGGCCGATCACCGATCGCCACGTCGCGCTCGGGGCCGAGCAGGGTCCGCTCGGCTTCCCGACCACCGACGAGTACGCCCCCAGCCCGGGGACGCGGCGGAGCGACTACGAGCACGGCTGGATCGCCTACGACGAGGCGACCTCGACCGTCACCGACAGCCTGACACCCGCGGCCGTCCCGACGCCGCCGCCGACCCCCTGACCCGCGGCGATCCCGCGCCCCCTCACCCGCGGCGATCTTCACGATCTGGTCGGCGACACGCCGACACAGGCGACAAGATTGTCAAGATCGCCAGCCACGAGGGGGTTACGGCTGCGCGGCCAGGCCGGTGCAGCCGCGCAGTGCGTCCCTGGCCCGGATCGCCGCCACCGCAGCCGAGCCGGTGACCGGACTCGTCGTACCGTCATGGAGTACGGCGGGGCTCCAGCGGGCGCCGATGACGGCGTGCCCGCGGGTGGTGAGGGTCAGCACCCCGCTGGTGGTCGCCGGGCCACTGCCGTGGGCGTAGAACAAAAAGTTGCCCAAGCCGTAGTCGACGTAGGCCCCGCCGAGGTAGCCGGCGCCGACCAGCACGTGGGCGTGCGAGCCGACGACGACATCCGCACCGGCTGCCACCAGCTGCCGGGCGAGGGTGGTGGCGTCGGCCTGCGGGCACTGCCGCCGCTCGACCCCCCAGTGCAGGTAGACCACGACGGTGTCGCTGCTGGTGCGGGCCCGCCGCACCGCATCGAGCAGCACCGGGGTTTGCTTGGCGCTGGCGAGCCCCGGCTTGCCCGGCCCGGCCGCCCAGCGGGTGATGGCGAAATCGTCCAGCACCTGGGTCGCCCCGATGACGGCGATCCGCTGACCCCGGATCGTCGTACGCCACGGGGCAAAGGCCGCGGCCTGGTCGACGCCGGCACCGACGACGGGCATCCCGGCAGCCCGGCCCGCGCGCAGGGTGTCGCCCAGACCGACCAGGCCGTAGTCCTCGCCGTGATTGTTCGCGATCGTGACGACGTCGACGCCGCCGGCCTTCAGCGCGGTGAACGCCGAGGCAGGCGCCCGGAAGACGAACTGCTTGGGCTCGGGCGCGCCCCGGTCGGTGACGGGGGTCTCCAGGTTGACCATCGCCAGGTCGGCGCCGCGCAGCAGGGACGCGACCGGCTCGAGCGTCGTGGCCGGGTTGCTGAGCAGGCGCTGCCGGACCGAGCCCTCGAAGTGCACGTCGCCGCCGAACGCGAGCGTCACCGGCCGACCGGTCGGCACCCGGTGGATCGGCACCCGCCGGGTCGTCGTCCCGGGCCGGGTGGTCGCGCGTGGGAGCTGATCCCCCGGAGGGTGCACGGACGGCGGCGGGGCCGGCGCCGCGCGCGGCGTCGTCGGTGCACAACCGGCGACGAGCAGGCCCGCGAACACTGCCCAGCTGCGGCGTCGGCCCGCGGCGGGCATGCGTTCTCCTCACAGCAGGACGAGCGTCGTCAGTCATGCTCGCACGCCAGGCTCGGCGTCGCAGCGGTCGCACTCGATCCGGTAGGTCGGCACCTGCAGGCCCAGGTAGTCGTGCCCGGCCACGCCGACGACCTCCTCCAGCGCGCTGCGCCACCGCGCCCCCGGATGCCCGCGCGGGCAGGGCGCCGTGAAGTCCGTCCAGAAGCTCATCACCGCCTCACGACCTCAGTGTCACCCGCCGGTCAACGCC
The DNA here is from genome assembly GCA_046595615.1 of Mycobacteriales bacterium. GTDB lineage: Bacteria > Actinomycetota > Actinomycetes > Mycobacteriales > SCTD01 > JAYSQK01. The sequence continues at coordinate 25,582 of JBKJOO010000059.1, forward strand.
TGACGTGCGGCCCCCAGCGGGGGCGCAGCTGGGCGGGCCGGGCCGTCCCGCGCAGCCGCACGACGAGCACCGCTCCGACGACGAACCCGATGACGTGCGCGCCGTACGCGACGCCGCTGCCGGCGGCCAAGCTCGCACCGCGGAAATAGAGGTACTGCAGCACGAACCACGAGCCGAGTACCAACCACGCCGGCAGCCGCACCGGCAGGAAGAACAGAAACGTCAGCAGTGACCAGACCCGCGCCCGCGGATAGAGCACGAGATAGGCGCCGAGCACGCCCGCGATTGCCCCCGACGCGCCGACGAGCGGCGAGGTGGAGCCGGCTGCGAACAGCGAGAAGCCGTACGTCGCGACGTAGCCGCAGCCGAGGTAGAAGGCGAGGTAGCGCAGCCGTCCCAGCCGGTCCTCGACATTGTTGCCGAACACATACAGAAACAGCATGTTGCCGAGCAGGTGCAGCCAGCCGCCGTGCAGGAACATCGCGGTCAGCACCGACAGCACCGGCGTCTTGTGGAACGGCGCCGGCTGCCGCTCGAGACACCCGATCCGGCCCTGCGCGTCCCGTCCGAGTCGGCCGGTCGCCCCGACCGGCTCCTGCCGGTTGTGCAGCAGCTCGTCGGGCTTCGCGGCGTACCGGTCGAAAAACGCAAGCTGCTTGCACTGCTGGGCCCGTGCGTCTCCGCCCACCACGTGGGTGACCACCGGGCTCAGCACGAAGACCACGACGTTGATCGCGATCAGCAGGGAGTTGACCACCGGCGTACGACGGGTCGGGTTGATGTCGTGGACGGGCAGCACCACGCCGGGGCTCCGATCAGGTCGTGAGGACGAGCTTGCCGAACACGTCCCCACCAGCGAGCTTCGCAAAGCTGCCGGCGGCCTGCGACATCGGCCGGACGTCGTCGATGACCGGCCGCACCCCGGTGGCCGCAACCATGCGCAGCAGCGCGGCCAGCTCGTCGCGGGTGCCCATCGTCGAGCCGACCACCCGCAGCTGCAGGAAGAACAGCCGGTTGAGGTCGGCCGACGGGTCGGCGCCGCTGGTCGCGCCGGAGACGACGATGGTGCCGCCCGGACGCAGGGCCCGCAGCGAGTGCGACCAGGTGGCCTTGCCGACCGTCTCGAGGACCGCGTCGACCTTGCCGGGCAACCGCGCGCCGGACTCGAACGCCTGGTGCGCACCGAGCTCGAGCGCCTTGGCCCGCTTGCCCCCGTCGCGACTGGTCGCCCACACCACGAAACCGGCGGCGCGGGCCAGCACGATCGCGGCGGTCGCGACGCCGCCGCCGGCGCCCTGGATGAGCACGGTCTGCCCTGGCTTGAGCCCGCTCTGGGTGAACAACATCCGATAGGCGGTCAGCCACGCCGTCGGCAGACAGGCTGCCTGCTCGAAGGACAACTCGGCCGGCTTGGCCAGCACATTGCGCGCGGGTACGACGACCTGCTCGGCGAGGGTGCCGTCGTGCACCTCCGACAGCAGCGAGCGCTTCGGGTCCAGGGTGTCGTCGCCGCTCCAGGACGGGCTCGTCACGACGGCGTGCACGACCACCTCGGTGCCGTCATCCAGCAGGCCGGCCCCGTCGCAGCCGAGCACCATCGGCAGCTTGTCCGCCGGCAGGCCCACGCCCTTCAGCGACCACAGGTCGTGGTGGTTCAGGGCAGCGGCTTTGAGGCTGACGCGCAGCCAGCCGTCGGGGACGGCTGGATCAGGACGCTCGCCGACCGTGAGGCCGGACAGCGGATCGTCGATGGACTGGGCCGTGCAGGTGACTGCGAGCATGCCGACGACCCTAGTTCCCCCGCCGATCATGGACTCTGTGCGGTCGCGGCACGCTCGGCGGCACCGCAACAACTCCATGATCGGCGCAAGGGCGGAAGGTCAGCGGCGGGCCACGCCCTCGGCGCGGGCCGCGGCCGCCACCGCCCCAGCCACCGCAGGCGCCACCCGAGGGTCGAACACCGACGGGATGACGCACTCGGGCGACAGGTCGTCGTCGCCGACGATGGCGGCGAGCGCCTCGGACGCGGCCAGCTTCATCCCCTCGGTGATGCGCGACGCCCGCACTGCCATCGCGCCCTGGAAGACGCCGGGGAAGGCCAGCACGTTGTTGATCTGGTTCGGGAAGTCGCTGCGCCCGGTTGCGACGACCCGCGCCCCGGAGGCGTGCGCCACGTCGGGGTGGATCTCGGGCTCGGGGTTGGCCATCGCGAAGATGATCGAGTCCTTGGCCATCGTGGCCACCGCTTCGGCCGGGATCGTCCCGGAGGACAGCCCGACGAACACGTCGGCCCCGACCAGGGCCTCCAGGAACGTCCCGGTGAGCCCGCCCCGGTTGCTCATGGCCGCAACGCGCCGCTTCTCGTCGTTGAGGTCGTCGCGCCCCGCGTGCACGATCCCCTTGCTGTCGGCGATCGCGAGGTCACCGATGCCCGCCTCCAGGATCATCCTGGAGACGGCGATCCCGGCCGCCCCGGCCCCGGAGGTGACGACCCGCAGGTCAGCCAGGCCGCGGCCGGTGAGTCGCGCGGCGTTGCGCAGCGCGGCGAGCACCACGATGGCGGTGCCGTGCTGGTCGTCGTGGAAGACCGGGATGTCGAGCCTGGCCTGCAGGCGCCGCTCGATCTCGAAGCAGCGCGGCGCGCTGATGTCTTCGAGGTTGATCCCACCGAAGCCGGGCGCGAGGCGCGCGACGGTTTCGACGAGCTCGTCGACGTCGGTGACGTCCAAGCAGATCGGGACAGCATCGATGCCGCCGAAATGCTTGAACAGCAGGGCTTTCCCCTCCATCACCGGCAGGGCCGCGGCCGGCCCGATGTCGCCCAGCCCGAGCACGGCCGTGCCGTCGGTGACGACCGCGACGGTGCGCGCCTTCCAGGTGTAGTCGTAGACCAGTTCGGGGTCGGCCGCGATCGCGGTGCAGATCCGCGCCACGCCCGGCGTGTAGGCCAGCGACAGGTCCTCGCGGGTAGCCAGCGGGACGCTTGAGACCACCTCGATCTTGCCGCCACGATGCAGGGCGAAGGCGGGATCTGCGTCACGCGGGTCGACCACGTTCTGGTCCTCCAGTCGGGAATTCACGCGCACCTCCGAGATGGCCGGGCCGGCCTGCGGCACGACGTCGTACGACGGGAAGGGGACGCGGCAGGGGTAGGGACGCGGTGCGTCGGACGGGGATCACCCGGTGGGACGATGGTGCCATACCGGGCCTGCGGGGCGATGTGCTGACCGATCGGGCTACTGCCTGGCACGATGGCGCTACCTGCCGATCTGGAGACCCCTGTGAAGTCAACCACCGCCCTTCCGCGCACGGCCGCAATCCTGGCCGTCCTCACCCTCACCCTCGCCGGCTGCGGATCGAGCACCAAGTCGCCCTCGGTGAGCAAGGTCAAGACCGCCGCAGCCCCGCTGGCGTCCTTGCTGCCGCAGGCGGTCCGCGACAAGGGCAGCCTGGCCGTGGGATCGGACGTCGCCTACGCGCCGGTCGAGTTCTACGACAAGGACGGCAAGACCATCATCGGGATCGACGCCGACCTGGCCAAGGCGATCGGCGGCCAACTCGGCGTGACCCTCAAGCTCGAGAACGGCACCTTCGACGGCCTGATCGTTTCGCTGAAGAGCAAGCGGATCGACCTGATCATGAGCTCGATGAGCGACACCAAGAAGCGGCAGGCCGAGATCGACTTCGTCGACTACTTCACGGCCGGCACCTCGATCCTGGTCAAGAAGGGCAACCCGAACGCGATCAAGACCCTGGACGACTTCTGCGGCAAGACGATCGCCATCCAGCGCGGCACCACCCAGGACGACGTCGCCAAGGCGCAGCAGGCCAAGTGCAAGACCGCCGGCAAAGAGCTCAAAGTGCTCAAATTCGACCGGGACACCGAGGCGCTGTTGCAGCTCAAGCAGGGCCGCGCCGTCGCCGACATGAACGACTTCCCGGTGGCTGCCTACACGACGCAGCAGGCCCCGGACAGCTACGAGGTGGTCGGTGAGCAGATCGCCGCCGGCCCCTACGGCATCGGGATCCGCAAGGAGGACACGCAGATCCGGGACGCGCTGCAGAAGGCGGTGCAGGCGCTGATCACCAGCGGCGAATACACGAAGATCCTGGAGAAGTGGAAGGTCACCCAGGGCGCCGTTGCGACGGCGACGGTCAACGGCGGCTCGTGACCGCCACGGCGACCGGGACCGCGCCGGAGCAACTCGTCGCTGTCCCGGTCCGCCACTGGGGCCGGTACCTCAGCGGCGTGGTCGTTCTCGCGCTGCTGGTGCTGCTGGTCAGGGCCTTCGCCAGCAGCGACATCAAATGGGATGTCACCCGCCACTACTTCACCTTCGACACGATCGTCACCGGCGCCTGGCACACCCTGCTGATCAGCGTGCTCGCCCAGGCGTTGGGGATCGCGCTCGGCGTCGTGGCGGCCGTCATGCGGCAGTCTCGCAACCCGGTCACCAGCGGCGCCGCGTGGTTCTACATCTGGTTCTTCCGCGGGACACCGGTGCTGCTGCAACTGCTCATCTGGTACAACCTCGCGCTCGTCTTCCCGACCCTGTCGCTGCCGGGCCTCGGCTCGTCAAAGACCACTGAGGTGATGACGCCGTTCCTCGCAGCGCTCCTCGGGTTGGGCATCAACGAGGGCGCCTACATGGCCGAGATCGTCCGGGCGGGGCTCGGCGCGGTGGACGAGGGGCAGACCGAGGCGGCCCAGGCGCTGGGGATGACCCGCGGCCTGCTGCTCCGCCGGATCGTGCTGCCGCAGGCGATGCGGGTGATCATCCCGCCGACCGGCAACGAGTTCATCAACATGCTCAAGACCAGTTCACTGGCCTACGCGATTCAGTATCCGGAGCTGGTTCTCGCCGCAATCTCGATCTCGAGCGCCAACCTACTGATTGTGGAACTGTATTTCACCGCAGCCACCTGGTATCTGGTGCTGACGAGCGTGTTCAGCGTGTTCCAGTTCTACCTCGAGCGCCGGTTCTCCCGCGGCGCGAGTCGCAACGTCACGCTGACCCCGCTGCAGAAGATCCGGACCAACCTGAGAGGGGGACTGAGGGCGTGACCACGCCGATGGTGCTCGCCGAGAGCGTGCACAAGCACTTCGGCAAGCTCGAGGTGCTCAAAGGGATCGACCTGGTCGTCCGCCCGCGCGAGGTCTGCTGCCTGATCGGCCCGTCCGGCTCGGGCAAGTCGACCTTCCTACGCTGCATCAACCACCTCGAAAAGCTCGACGGTGGCCGGCTCTCGGTCGACGGCGAGCTCGTCGGCTACCAGCAGAAGGGCGACAAGCTGCACGAGCTCAAGGAGAACGAGACTGCCGGCAAGCGGGCCGAGATCGGCATGGTCTTCCAGCGCTTCAACCTGTTCCCGCACATGACGGCGCTGGGCAACATCATCGAGGCACCGATCCGGGTGAAGAAGCTGTCGAAGGGCCAAGCCGTCGAACAGGCCCGGGCCTTGCTGGACCGGGTCGGCCTCTCGGACAAGCTGGACGCCTACCCGGCGCAGCTGTCCGGCGGTCAGCAGCAACGCGTCGCAATCGCCCGGGCGCTCGCCATGAAACCCAAGCTGATGCTGTTCGACGAGCCGACCAGCGCGCTGGACCCCGAGCTCGTCGGTGAGGTGCTCGACGTGATGCGTGGCCTGGCCCGCGACGGCATGACGATGATCGTCGTGACGCATGAGATGGGCTTCGCGCGCGAGGTCGGCGACACCGTCGTGTTCATGGACGAGGGCGTCGTCGTCGAGACGGGCCCACCGGAACAGGTCATCACCGCGCCGAAGCACGAGCGCACCCGCTCCTTTTTAGGAAAGGTCCTGTAGGTGCAGGTCGAGCAACTGGCGGTTCCCGGCGCCTGGGCGTTCACGCCCAAGCAGTGGCCGGACCCCAGGGGCGTCTTCCTCGAGTGGTTCAAGGCGCCGGTGCTCGAGCAGGTCCTCGGCCACCGGTTCGTCATCCGGCAGGCCAACCATTCGGTGAGCCAGCGCGGCACGTTGCGCGGCGTCCATTTTGCCGATGTGCCGCCGGGGCAGGCGAAGTATGTCTACTGCACCCGTGGCGCCGTACTCGACGTGATGGTCGACCTGCGGGTCGGCTCCGCCACCTTCGGCGTCAGCGACAGCGTGCGGCTGGACGACGTTGATCGTCGTGGCGTCTACCTGTCCGAGGGGCTCGGTCACGCCTTTCTCGCCCTCACCGACGACGCGACCGTGACCTACCTGGTGTCCGAGCCGTACAACCCGTCGGGTGAGCACGGCATCCACCCGCTCGACCCGACGCTCGGCCTGCCCTGGCCCGCCGATGTCGAGCCGCTGCTTTCGGACAAGGACGCCGCAGCCCCGACCCTCGACGAGGCGCAGCAGACCGGGTTGCTGCCGGACTTCGCCGCCTGCCAGGCGTTCTACGACGGCCTGCGCACCGGCAGCGGCCAGTAGCGCAGCAGCACCACCGCCTCGACGTCCCCGACGCCACTGGTCAAACCGTGTCCCCACACGGCGGGATTGTCCGACGCCAGCTCCCAGCCCCCGTCGACCGGACGCACCGCGCGTTTCACCACCAGCAGCGAGGGTCGCTCCCGCAACCGCGCGACGACGACGTCCCCGGCCCGCACGCCACCGCCCCGGCGTACGAACAGACACTCGCCCTCGCGCAGGACGGGCAGCATCGAGGGGCCGGTGACCAGGACCGTCCCGAAGCGCACGCGCTCCCTCTCTCGGACTAGGGTCGAAGGACACGACCAAAGGAGACCATCATGCGGCTGCCCCGCTTCCTGACCCCCGCCACCATCGTCTCGGCGCACTGCGACGTGCCGTGCGGGATCTACGACCCGACCGCCGCCCAGGTCGCCGCCAAGACCGTCAAGGCGATGTACGACAAGTACGCCGCGATCGCCGGCGACGACGACAAGGCGCTCAACTCGCGGACCCGGATGATCCTCGTCAAGGAAGAGCACGCGCAGAAGGCCAAGGACGAGTTGCTCATCTTGTGGACCGATTACTTCAAGCCGGCGCACGAGCAGGCCCACCCAGGCCTGACGGACAAGATCAAGGCCGCCTGCAACACGGCGAGCAAGGCAAAGCAGGAATTCGACCCGGCCCACGCCGAGGCGCTGATCACTCAGGTCGACGAGATCGCCGAGATCTTCTGGGCGACGAAGAAGGCCTGACGGCGGGCTGGTTCGATATGCAGCATGGGTGAGTTGTGGCTGGTCCGGCACGGCGAGACCGCGTGGTCGCAGACCGGCCGGCACACCGGTCGGACCGACCTTGCGTTGACCGCGCGCGGCGAGGAGCAGGCGGCGGCGTTGCGGCCCCGGTTGGCCCGGCAGTGGGCGGCGGTCTTCACCTCGCCCCTGCAGCGGGCCGCCCGGACCGCTGCGCTCGCCGGCCTCGACGCAACCGTGGACGACGACCTGCAGGAGTGGGACTACGGACCGGCCGAGGGGCTCACGACGGCCGAGCTCTCGACCGACGGACCGTGGAGCGTCTGGGCCGGCCCGCCGCTCGGCGAGACGGTTCAGGATGTCGGCCGGCGCGCAGCCGCCGTGCTGGCGAGGGTGCCGCTCGATCGCGGTGACGTCTGCCTGGTGGCGCACGGCCACCTGCTGCGGATCCTCACCGCGACTTGGCTCGGCCTGCCGCCACGCGATGGCCGCTTGCTCGTCCTCGCACCGGCCCACCTGTCGGTACTCGGCCACGAACACGAGCAGCGGGTGGTGCAGTCGTGGAACGCGTGAGGCCTGCCACGGCGTACGACGTGCCGGTCGTCCTGCAGCTCATCCGCGAGCTCGCGGTCTACGAACGGGAGCCCGATGCGGTCGAGGCGACCGAGGCGATGCTGCACGCGGCGCTGTTCGGGGCCGAGCCGGCAGCCAGGTGCCACGTCGCCCTGACCGGTGGTGCGGTGGTCGGCTTCGCCCTGTGGTACCCGACGTTCTCGACCTGGACCGGCCGAGGCGGGCTGTGGCTCGAGGACCTGTTCGTGCGGCCCGCGGCCCGCGGGAGCGGACTCGGCAAGGAACTGCTGGTCGAGCTCGCCGGCATCTGCACCGCCCACGGGTGGACCCGCTTCGAATGGTGGGTGCTCGACTGGAACACCCCGGCGCAAGGGTTCTACCGCTCGCTGGGCGCCCTGCCGCAGGACGACTGGACCGTTTGGCGGGTCGACGGCGACGCCCTGGTCACGCTCGCCGTCCGGGGGTGAGCGCACCGGCGGCAGCCGCTCGATGATTGTTGCGCGGCTCAGCACCGTCGTGAGCCCGGCACCCGCGCAACGATCACGAACGGGGCGCGGCGATCAGGTCTCGGTTCAGATCAGCCAGCGTCGCGGCGCCGCACAGGGCCATCGCCCGGGCAAGCTCGGCCCTTAGCCGCTCGAGCACGTCAACGACGCCCTGCTCGCCGTCGACCGCCAACCCCCACAGCACCGGTCGGCCGAGCAGGACCGCGCGGGCCCCGAGCGCCACCGCCTTGAGCACGTCGGTACCGAGCCGGACCCCGCCGTCGACATAGACCTCGGCGGTGCCGGCGAGCGCGTCGACCACCTCGGGCAGCGCGTCGGCGGTGGCGAGCACCGTGTCGAGCTGCCGCCCGCCGTGCGTCGAGACGGCGACCGCGGACGCGCCCGCCTGCACGCAGATGATCGCGTCGTCCCCCCGGAGCACGCCCTTGACGACGACCGGGAGCCCGGACACCTCGCGCAGCCAGCCGATGTCGGCGGGGGTGAGCGACGGGTCGAGCTCGGCGCTGGCGTAGGTCCCCAGCCCCGAACCCACGCCGGACGGGACGGGCGCGCCGACGTTGGCCATCGCCATCCCCTGGGGCAGGGTGAAGTCGTTTCGCTCGTCGCGCCGCCGTAGCCCCAACACAGGCAGGTCGACGGTCAGCACGATCGCCGCGTAGCCGGCCGCCACGGCCCGGCGTACCAGCTCCGCGGTCCACCCCCGGTCGCGATGCACGTAGAGCTGGAACCAGCCGCCCGCCGGGTCGGGCAGCGACTCGACGACCTGCTCGAGCGCGACGGTGGCGAGCGTCGACACGACCATCGTGGTGCCTGCCCGGCCCGCCGCCCTCGCGGTCGCGCGCTCACCGTCGTCGTGGGCCATCCGCTGATAGGCCATCGGCGCGACCAGCACCGGCAGCGCAACCGGACGGCCCAGCACCGTGGTCGCCGTCGACACCGCAGCGACATCGCGCAGGACATGCGGGCGCAGCCGGAGCCGGGACCAGGCCTGCCGGCTCTCGCCCAGGGTGAGCTCGTCGTCGGACCCACCCGCGTAGTAGTCGTACGCCGCGTCGGTCAGCAGGCCCCGGGCGCGGGCCTGCAACTCATCGGGTTCCACGGCAACCTCCAGGTCTCAGGGAGCCCATCGTGCTGCCTGCCCAGCCGATCTGCCGACGCGGGGGCAGCGCGGCCTCATTCGCGCACGCCAGAGCGACCGGTCGGTCACACCACGTCGTGCTTCCCACCCCTGCCTCCCGCCTGCGCCAGGCAACGGTGGTCGCGGCGCTGGTCGGGGTGCCGGGTGTGCTGCTGTCGCCGCTGGCGTCGTACGGCATCCGCACGCTGACGGCGGTCCTGGTCGTCGGGTTGCTCGCGCGCCGCCGGGGCCACCTGCCGCCCCGGGCGCTGCTCGCCCGGCGGCTGATCGCGGGGGCGATCTGCGCCGGGGTCCTGTCCGGTCTCGCCGCGACGGTGATCCTCCTGGTCACCGACGCGCCGGCCAGGCCGGGGCAGCTGGCCGACTGGCTCTACCTCTTCTACGCCCCCCTCGCGGTCGGCGGCATGCTGGCCGTGCCGCGACAGGAGGCCGAACACGGGGGCCCGCTGCGGGCCCTCGTCGACGCGTCGGTGGCCGCCTCGGCACTCGCGTTCGTGGTGCTCGGCCTGCTGCGCGAGAGCGCGAGCACGGGCAGCGGGATGGCGCGTGCGGTCGCTGTCGGCTATCCGCTGTTCGCGGTCTTCGTGCTGTCGGTGCTGCTGTCGGTGCTCCCGCAGGCCCATCCCACGATGCGGCCGTTCCTGGCCCGCGCGGGCATCGGCCTCGCCCTGATCATGACCTCCGACCTCGGCTACAGCGCCGGCGTCCTGCACAGCTGGTACACCCCGACCACCTGGCCCGCCGTGCTCAACCAGGCCGGTCTCGCCACGCTGCTCGTCGCGGCTCTGCTCCGAGCGGCGCCGGCGCGGCCGCCGACGGTCACCCCCGAGCGGCGACGGTTCGCGCGCGCGGTGCGGCCCGGCACGGGCGGCCTGGTGGCGACCGTCGCGCCCTACCTCCCGGTCGCCCGCTGGGCCGGGATCGGGGTCCGCCAATACGCCTCCGGTCGCGGCATGACCAACGACCAGTTGCTCCCGACCATCGTGATGGCGGCCGCGCTCGGCCTGCGGCACGTGCTGACCGGCGCCGAGCAGCAGCGGGCCATGGTCCGGCTTTGGACCCGCGAGCGTGAGGCGACCGCCGCTGCCCGCCGGTGGTCATCGGTGCGCGCAGCTTCGCCATCGGCGCCAGCGTGGGGGTGGTGCTCGTCGAACCGACCGCCGGGGCGAGCGTCGCGGAGGCGCTGTCACATGTCGACGTCGCGATGTACCAGGCGAAGGGACGCAAGACCCTGCAGCGATCCAATCTGGTGGTCCTGGCCGGTGCGGCCCGATCCCAGGCGGCGGCGCGCGTGCGGCTGCGCGACGAGGTGTCCCGCCCCGACCTCCGCCAGTTCCGGGTCGTCTACGAGCCGGTGGTCGCCCTGGCCGACGGCCGCATCGTCGGGGCGGAGGCCCTGCTGCGCTGGCAGCATCCGGTGCTCGGCGCGATCGGTCCGTCGGAGTTCGTACCGCTCGCCGAGCAGGTCGGCGCGATCGGCGTCCTCGGGGAGTTCGCGCTGCGGTCGGCCCTGGCGGACCTGGCCGGCTGGGTGGCGGCCGCCAAGGCCGACGGCGCATCGCTGCCGGAGGCCTCAGTCGGCGTCAACCTCAGCCCCCGCCAGCTCGCCGAACCCGGCCTGACCGCGCTCGTCCGGGACGCCCTCGCCGAGCACGACCTGCAGCCCTACCGGCTGGTGCTCGAGATCACCGAGCAGGCCCTGGTCGATGAGTGGGACAGCGCTGTCGAAGTGGTCCGCGAGCTGCGCCAACTCGGGGTCGCCGTCGCCGTCGACGACTTCGGCACCGGCTATTCCTCGCTG
>JBKJOO010000216.1:0-17315 GCA_046595615.1 Mycobacteriales bacterium
CGTCTCGGACGGCCCCTGGAAGCCGTGTCGCAGCGAGACGGCGGCTGCTCCGGCATTGGGCATGACCATGGGGATCGTGAACGGCGAGACGCGCCCCGGCCCGCGGGCCGTGAGCACGCCGACCTGCGTCTCGAGGGTGCCGACACCGCCGATGCCGGTGCCCAGGCTGACGCCCGCCCGGTCGGCGTCGACGGGCGGCAGGCCACCCGCGTGGTCGACCGCCATCATCGCCGCACCCACCGCGAAATGGGTGAAGCGGTCGTGGTGGCGCTGCTCTTTGTTGCTGAGCCACACCGAGGCGTCGAAGTCCTCGACGGTGCGCTCACGTCGTAGCGCCGGCTCGGTCTGCAGACCTTTCCAGAACGCGTCGAGGCCGGTGCCCGCTGGGGACACCACACCGATGCCGGTGACGACGACGCGCCGGGGCGCCGGGCGGGGCTTCACCGGCCGGCCGCGGCCTTGCGCAGGGTGCGTCGGACCAGGTCCTCGACCATGCCGTAGGTGCGGATGTAGCCCCACGCGTCCTGCGGCAGGGACACACCGAACTCGTCCTCGATGCTCATGCCCCACTCGATCGCGGCGAGGCTGTCGACGCCGAGGTCGTCGCCGAGCAGCGCGTCGGGGGCGAGGTCAGCTGCGCCGACGTCGAGCCGGTCGGCGGAGAGCGCGAGCAACCGCTCGTGCAGGTCGTCCGGGGCGGTCACGTCGACGAGCCTACGAGGTGCGGCACGATGTTCGGCATGAGTCGTTCGGTGCTGGTGACAGGTGGCAATCGTGGGATCGGGCTGGCGACCGCCCGGGTGCTCGCCGAAGCCGGCCACCGGGTTGCGGTCACCCATCGCGGCAGCGGGCCACCGGAGGGCCTGCTCGGGGTGCGGTGCGACGTCACCGACGCCACCTCGGTCGACGCCGCCTTCGCAGCCGTGGAGGCAGCCCAGGGACCGATCGAGGTGCTGGTGTCCAACGCCGGGATCACCGACGACCAGCTGCTGCTGCGGATGAGCGAGGACTCCTTCACCCGGGTGCTCGACGCCAACCTCACCGGGGCATTCCGCGTCGCCAAGCGCGCGTCGCGGTCGATGCTCAAGGCCCGGTGGGGGCGGCTCATCTTCGTGTCGTCGGTCGTTGGGCTCTCGGGGGCGGCTGGCCAGGCCAACTATGCTGCGAGCAAGGCTGGTCTTGTGGGTTTTTCACGTTCCCTGGCCCGCGAGCTGGGCAGTCGCAGCATCACCAGCAACGTCGTCTCCCCGGGCTTCGTCGACACCGACATGACCGCGGAGCTGACCGAGGCGCGGCGGGCCGAGATCCTCAAGACCATTCCGCTCGGCCGGACCGCGACCGCCGAGGAGATCGCCGGGGTCGTCGCCTTCCTGGCCGGCGATGCCTCGTCGTACGTCACCGGGGCCGTGCTGCCGGTCGACGGCGGCCTCGGGATGGGCCACTAGTGCTTGTCCCCTTGAGTGCTTCGGGGGTTCGCGGACCGTCCCCTTGACCCGACCGAACCTGGCCACGGATCGCGGCCGCGAAGCCCCTGAAGGACGCACGTGGAAGACCACGAGCGACCCGGTAGCTAGGGTCGGCGGCATGGAGCGCTCCGAGGTCCTTGATGTGATGCGGGAGAAGGCCGTCGAGATGCTCGAGGTGGAGCCGGACGCCGTCCAGGAGGACAAGTCGTTCGTCGACGACCTCAAGGTCGACTCACTGTCGCTGGTCGAGTACACGATGGACCTGGAGGACGCCTTCGGGATCGAGCTGCCCGAGGACGAGCTGACCGACCTGAAAACCATCGGGGCGTTCGTCGACCTCATCATGACCAAACTCGGCTAGGGCGGCCGATCGCCGTGCAGCAGCTGACCGGTCTGGACGCCTCCTTCCTGGCGCTGGAGACCCCCGGGGTCTACGGCCACGTCGGGAGCGTCTGCATCCTCGATGCCGCCAACGCGCCCGCACCGGTCACGCTGGAGTCGCTGACCAGGCTGCTCGAGTCGCGCCTGCACCTGGTGCCGGTCTTCCGCCGCCGGCTGGCCGAGGTGCCGTTCGGGTTCGACCAGCCCTACTGGATCGAAGACCCCGATTTCGACATCGAGTTCCATGTCCGCGAGATCGCCTTGCCAGCACCGGGAGACGACAAGCAGCTCGCCGAGCAGGCGGCCCGGCTGCACGCCCGGCCGCTCGACCGCAGCCGCCCGCTCTGGGAGCTCTACCTGATCTCCGGGCTGTCCGGCGGCCGGGTCGCGGTCTACAGCAAGGTGCATCACGCAGCGATCGACGGGGTCGGCGGCAACGACGTGTTGGCCGCCCTGCTCGATCTCACGCCGGAGGGCCGCGACCTCGAGCCGGCGCTGCCGTGGTCGGGTGACCACGTGCCGGGACCGGTCGAGTTGCTGACCCGAAGTGCGGTGTCGCTGTGGGGCCACCCGGCGCGGGCGGTGCGGCTGTCCACCCAGCTCGCCGCGTCGCTGCCCGGGATCATGCGCAACACCACGTTGCCGCGCCTGCCGATGGTGGATCGGCTGTGGCGGCGCAGCCAGAGCGCCGTGCTCAACCAGAGCAGCCTGCGCGCCCCGGCCACGCCGTTCAACAAGCGCATCTCGCCGCACCGCCGTTGGGCCTTCTGCACCGTCTCGCTCAGCGACGTCAAGAAGGTCAAGAACGCGCAGGGCTGCACCGTCAACGACGTCGTGATGGCGCTGTGCACCGGCGCGCTGCGTCGCTGGCTGCTCGACCACGACGCGCTGCCGGACGCGCCACTGATCGCGGCCGTCCCGGTCTCGATCCGCAGCGACGCGCAGCAGGGCGCCGGGGGCAACCGGGTCTCGACGATGATCGCGCCGATCCCGACCGACGTCGCGGACCCGGGGGAGCGGCTCGCGCTGGTCCACGAGGCGATGCGGGCGGCCAAGGAGCAGCACGGCGCGTTGCCCGCGGACCTGCTCGCCGACGCGGCGCAGTTCGCCATGCCGGCGCTGGCCGGCCAGGCCGCGCGGCTCAACGCCCGGCTGCGCCTGCTCGAGTGGCTCAGCCCCTTCAACCTGTTCATCTCCAACGTCCCCGGGCCCAACATCGCGCTCTACTACGCCGGCGCGAGATTGCTTGCCTACTACCCGTTGTCGGCCATCGCGCACGGCCAGGGACTCAACATGACCGTGATGAGCTACGAGGACGGTCTGCACTTCGGGCTGCTGTCCTGCCGCGAGCTGGTGCCCGATCTGGACGCGCTGGCGCACTATCTGGTGGACGAGCTCGACGCGCTGCTCGCCCTCATCCCCGCCTGACCCCGGAGTGACCCCGACGGCATCGCGCTCGAACGCTCCGCACCGAACTAAACTCCGGCGGGTGACCACCGAGACCTTGCCCTCGCCGGTGCTCGCGGCGCGCCGCCTTGCCGACGACCTGCTCCGGCCGCAGGCTGAGCAGGTCGACGCAGGTGCCGTGCCGCGCTCCCATCTGGACGCCCTCGCCGCAGCTGGTCTGCTCGGCCTCACCGGACCTCCTGCGTACGGCGGGGCAGGGGTGCCCGCGCCGGTGGCCCGCGAAGTCACCGAGCTGCTGGCCGGGGCGGACGCGGCGACCTGGTTCGTCTCGACCCAGCACGCGATGCCGCTGGGCATGTTGGCCGCCTCGAACAATGAGCCGTTGCGCGAACGGCTGCTGCGGCCGCTGTGCACCGGCCTGCTGGCCGGGGTCGCGGTGGCCCACCTGCGCCGACCCGGTCGTCCGGCCGTCACCGCGACCAGGATCGACGGCGGCTGGCGCTTCGACGGGCACGTCGGCTGGATGACCTCCTGGGGCATCTGCGACGTCTTCCTGCTCGCCGGGCTGTCCGGCGACGGCCAGGCAGTCTTCGCCCTGCTCCCAGCCGTCGAGGGTGGCGGCCTGACGGCGAGCCCGCCGATGCGACTGGCGGCGATGCAGGCAACCTCGACGGTGACCCTGGAGCTCGACGGCCTGGTCGCGACCGACGCCGACATTGTCGGAACCGAGCCCTACGACGGGTGGCTCGCGGTCGACCGGGCGAAGACCGCGAACATCACCCCCGCCGTCTTCGGGCTGCAGGCCGACACGGTCCGCCGACTGGCCGAGACCGCCCGGGACAGAGGCGATGCCACCGCTGCCGAGCTCGCCGACCGGCTGCGGGACCAGGCCGACGGCCTGCGGGTGCAGGCCTACGCACTCATCGACCACGTGCCGGCAGACGAGCAGGTCCAGGATCGGCTCGCCCTGCGGGCCGAGGCGCTCGAGTTGCTGGTGCGCTCGGCGACCGCGCTCGTCACCGCCACCGGCGGCAGCGCCATGGCGGTCGGGTCAGCGCCGCAACGCCGACTGCGCGAGGCCGGGTTCATGCTGGTGCAGGCCCAGACCGGTCCCGTCCGCGAGGCCACCCTGCAATTGCTGCTGGAGCGCACGCCGTGAGCTGGCGACTGACCGACAGCGACTGGAACTCCTGGCCGGACGGGCTGACCGACGCGCAGCTGTGGGCGCAGACCGCCGACCTCGGGCTCGACGGGATCGAGCTCGGCGTCTACGACGCGGCCGTCGAGCTCGCGCCCGCGCGGCTTGCCGCCCTGCCCGGGACGACGCCGGTGACCGACGTGCTGCTGTCCCTGCCCGCGTCGGGCTGGCCCGGCGGGGCGCTGTCCGGCGACCTCGACCGCCTGCTGGCGCAGGTGCGGGCCTGCGCCGCGGTCTGTCGCGAGCTGGGCCTTGCGGTGCTCGGCGTGTGGCCGGGCGCCGACCCGGTCGGCGCCGAGGTGCTCGACGGGATCCGCCGGGTGGTGGCGGCGGCTGGCGACATCCGGATCGCGCTGGAGTACAAGCCGGACACCGCGGTGGCGACCTGCGACGACGCGATCGCCCTGTGCGCAGCGGTTCCCGGCCTCGGGGTGCTGCTCGACACCGGTCACGCCTACGCCAACGGCGAGGACCCGGCGCTGCTCGTCGAGCGGCTCGGCGGGCTGCTGCTGCACTGCCACCTCGGCGACGCCGCTCCCGGCGGGGGCGACGACGACCTGCCCTGCGGGCGGCTGCACGACTTCGGCCCCTTCGTCGCCGCGCTCGACGCGACCGGCTGGTCCGGCACGGCGTCGTTCGACCTCTACGGCGCGGTCTCCAGCGGCCCGCTGACCGGCCGGCAGGCGGTCCGTGAGAGCCGCGACCACGTCCTGGCCGCCCGCGCGTGAGGGCCGTCGTCGCCTACGGCCCAGGCGATTTCCGGCTGGAGCAGGTCGAGGACCCAGTCGGCGGCTTGCTCGTCGACGTCGAGGCCGCCGGGGTCTGCGCCGCCGACCGGATGCTCTGGACCGGCCGCCATCCCTGGGGGGCGCTGGCCTGGCCCTTCGTCCCCGGGCACGAGTTGCTCGGCCGTGACCCGGCCGGCCGCCGGGTCACCGCGGAGGTCAAGGTGCCGTGCGGGTCCTGCCCGGCCTGCGCACGCGGCGAGGACCACCTGTGCCCGCACGGACGCCATCTGGGCAGCGGCTTTCCCGGCGCGTTCGCCGAGCGGGTGGCCCTGCCGGTAGGTGCGCGGGTGCACGACATCCCCGAGACGCTCACCACGTCGCAGGCGGTGCTCGCCGAACCGATGGCCTGCGCCCTGCACGCCGTACGCCGGGCCGGGGTCCGACCCGGCGATCGGGTCGCCATTGCGGGCCTCGGCGGGCTCGGTGCGCTCGCGGTGCACGCCGCCCGTGCGGAGGGGGCTGCGCACGTGACGGCGGTCGTCCGCAACGACGACAAGGCCCGCCTCGCAAGGGAGGTCGGCTATGACGCCGCGACGACGGAGCCCTCCGGTGCGGCGTACGACACGGTCGTCGACGTGAGCGGTTCGGTCGATGCCGTGGCCGTCCTGCTCCGGGCGGTTCGACCGGGTGGCCGGGTGGGGGTCTACGGCGTCTACCGCGAGCCGCTGCCGCTCGACCTCAACGCGCTCGCGGAGTTCGGCGAGTTGACCGTCAGCGGGGGGCATCTCGCCCCCGGCTGCTTCCCCGAGGCGATCGCCTTGCTGCACCTGGTCGACGGCGCGCTCATCGTCACCGGCACCCACCCGCTCGAGCGGTTGACCGACGCGCTCGAGGCCCCGCAGCCCCGCCTGAAGGAGATCGTGCGCCCGTGAAGGACCTCGTCGACCAGCTCATCACCGTCGGCCGCAAGGCGGTGGCGGCAGGGCTCGTCATCGGCAGCGGCGGCAACCTGTCGGCCCGGCTGCCCGGCGCCGACGAGTGTGTCGTGACGGCGAGCGGCAGCTGGCTCGACGAGCTGACCCGGGAGGATTTCTCGGTCGTCGCCATCGCCGACGGCGCGGTGCGGGGCGGGCATCCCCGGCCGAGCAGCGAGACGCCGCTGCACCTGGCGACCTACCGGGTGCGGGCCGACGTCAACGCCGTCGTCCACCTGCACCCGCAGACCTCGGTGCTGCTCGACGCGCTCGGCCACCGGATCCGGCTGCTGACGATCGACCACGCCTACTACGTGCGCGAGGTGCGCTCGACGCCGTTCATCCAGAGCGGCACGCAGGAGCTCGCCGACGCCGGCGCCGCCGCGGTCGCGGACGGCTGCAACTGCGTCGTCCTGGGCCACCACGGCTGCTCGGCCCTCGGCGAGACCGTCGAGCTGGCCCACAAGCGGGCCGCGAACCTCGAGGAGGCAGCCCGCGCGACGCTCGTGATGCTGCAGCTCGGCGACACGACGACGGTCTGCCCACCGGCCTATCTGGCGACCATCCGGGCCAAGGAGCACGCCGCGCCGTGAGCCTGGTGGCCGGGCTCGACCTGGGCGGCTCGTCGGTCAAGGCCTGGGTCTGCGACGCCTCGGCGCCGGAGCGGGTCCTCGCCTCGGTCACCGTGGCGGCCCCGGTCCTGCGGCCAGCGGAGCACCGGGTGGAGTTCGCCCCCCGCGAGTGGGAGGCCGTCTGCCGGACCGCCCTGGCCGACGTCGTACGCCGTACCGGGCGACCCGGCAGCGACTACGCCGGGGTCACGGTCGGTTCGCTCCGGCAGGGCTTCGTGCTGCTGGACGGCGCCGGCGAGCCGCTCGGCACCGGAGTGCTCAACAGCGACCGCCGGGGAGGGGGCTACGCCGGGGTGCTCGACGGGCAGCACCGGCTCACCGGGCACTGGCCCGCGCCGGAGTTGACCCTGCCCAAGCTGCTCGCGGTGCAGCACGACGAACCGGCGCGGTGGGCGGCGACCGCGCGGGTGCTGTTCGTGCACGACTGGGTGCTGTGGCGGATGACCGGTGAGCAGGTCACCGAGGTGTCCTACGCCTGCGCGGGCGCGATGGCCGATGTGGCCGGGCGGCGGTGGGCCACCGGCCTGCTGGAGCAGTGCGGTGTCGGTGTCGATCGCCTCGCGCCGCTCGTCGAGGCCGGTCGCCAGATCGGTCGGCTGGGCGCGGGCTGGGGTCTGCCGGTCGCGCTGCCGGTGGTCAGCGGGTGCGGCGACACCCAGCTCGCCGCGATGGGCGTCGGTGGCCTCGGCGACGGGGTCGTGACGGTCGTGGCCGGATCCAGCACGCCGGTGCAGGTGGCCACCGCGGCGGTCGTCGACGACCCGCTGGGCCGACCGTGGGTGTCGACCCACGCCGCCCTCGATCGTTGGGCGGCGGAGGGCAACGCCGGCTACCCGGGCACGGTGCAGGGTTGGTGGGCCGGGCTCGTCCCGCCCGAGGGCGACGAGCCGCCGACCGGGCCGAGCCATGTCACGGCGGTCACGGCAGCGCCGTACTGGTCGCGTCAGACCTGGGAGCGCAAGCCGCCGACCTCGCTGCTGGGGCTGCGGCCCGAGACGACCGCCCGCGACGTGGCCGACGCCCTCGAGCAGGCGCACGCCTACGCGGTGCGCGGCAATATCGAAGACCTCGAGCGGGCCCTGCGCCGAACCGCGTCAGCCGTCGTGGTGACCGGCGGGGCGGCTGCCGACGGCCGGCTGCCGGCCCTGTTGGCCCGGGTGCTCGGCCGCGACGTGCACTGGGCCCGGAGCGGCGGCGCGGCGCAGGCGGGCACGGTGCTGGTCGCGCGGGCGCTCGGGGCGCGCCCGGCCACCCCCGCGTTGCCCACGACGGTGCTGCCGGCCGGCGACCCGGCGCCCTGGCAGGAGGGCTATCAGCGCTGGACAGGGACGACCGAGGCGTTGCGCTCGGCGCTCGCCGGCTGATCGGCCTTTCTGGCTCGCTTGTCGCGGTACATCCGCCGGTCGGCCAGGCCCCAGGCGGTCTCGACGGGCTGGGACGGGTCCCACCACGCCGCACCGACCGACACCTGCAGCCGCTCGTCGCGCAGGGCCGCCTGCAGGCGGCCTGCGAGCTGCTCGGCGTCGCCGGAGCCGGCGGCCGGGCTGAGCACCCCGAACTCGTCTCCGCCGAGGCGGGCCAGCACATCGGTGCGTCGGACCGCGCCCTGCAACGCGGTCGCCACCCTGGTGAGCAGCAGATCGCCGCTCGCGTGGCCGAGCCGGTCATTGAGGTCCTTCAGCCCGTCGCAGTCGAGGCTGGCGAAGGCCAGGCCGCCGCCGTCTCGCTGGCAGCGCTCCCGTTCTCGGTCGAGGGCGGTGAGCCAGCCGAACCGGCTGAGCACGCCGGTGAGCGGGTCGCGCATCGCCGCCGCTTCGGCCTCGTCGGCGCGGGCCGCCTCGATCCGGCTGGTCGTGCTCGCCTCATGGACCTGGGCCAGCAGGTCGGCGAGCATCTGGACCAGCGGCAGCACCTCGGCGAGGGCCGGCGGCATCGGCTCCGGGTCGAGCCCGCAGAGGGTGCCGAGCAGCCGGCCGTCGACGGTGATCGGCGCCCCGACGTACGCCGAGATGGGCAGCTCGGAGCGAAGTGGTGCGGCGCCGAGCCGGGAATCGTCATCGAGGTCGGTCACGACCTGCGCGCCGGTGCCGCGCACCATCCGCCAGCACACGGTGTCGCTCCAGCGCAGCCGGGTGCCGGGTGGCACCCCGTAGCCACGGTCGGCGACGGCGACCGGTGTCCAGTCGCCGGCCTGCTCGTCGATGTCGGCGACGACCCACGCGTGCATCGGGGACTGGGTCTGCAGGAAGTCGACAACACGCTGAGCCGCGGCGAGATAGCCGTCGTGCTGCACTGAGCCTCCATTGGGTCGCGAGCGACGCGGGACAGGGCAGCCACGCTCAGTCTGCGGCCCGGCACCGGTGGTGTCACTGGCCCAAAAGGATGGTGCGGGACAGTGTCCGGGTGAAGGCCCTTATCACCGCAGAGTTCGCCGACGACGGCGTGATACGTCTGCGCGAGGTCGGCTATGAGGTGCTGCGAGCCGGCTGGGGCGTCACCCGGCAGCCGCTCGACACAAGAGCCCTCGTGGCGGCGGCGAGCGGGTGCACGCTGCTCGTCACCGAGCTCGAAGTGGTCGACGCCGAGGTGCTCGCGGCGCTGCCCTCGGTGCAACTCGTCGCGACCGCCCGGGGCGGCCCGGTCAACGTCGATCTCGCAGCGTGCGCCGAGCGCGACGTGCCGGTCCTCTACACCCCCGGCCGCAACGCCGCGTCGGTCGCGGATTTCACCATCGGCCTGCTGCTCACGCTCTGCCGGGGGATCGCCGCAGCCGATCGGCACCTGCGCGAGACCGGCTGGCACGTCGGCGCCGACCTGCCCTACCTGCACTTTCGTGGGCCGGAGCTCGCCGGCCGGGTCCTCGGCATCGTGGGTCTGGGCGCCGTCGGACGGCTCGTCGCGGAGCGGGCCTCGGCTGGCTTCGGGATGCGGGTGCTGCACCACGACCCGAATGTGGCGGGCTCGCTGCCGCTGACCGAGCTGGCCGCCCGCGCCGACGTGCTCTCGCTGCACTGCCCCCGCCTGCCGGCGACCCGCGGGCTGGTGGACGCCGCCCTGCTGGCCCGGTTGCGGCCGTCGTCGTACGTCCTGAACACCGCCGGCGGGGGCATCGTCGACGAGGACGCCCTCTGCGACGCCCTGGCCGCCGGCCGGCTCGCCGGCGCGGCCCTGGACGTCTTCGCGATCGAGCCGCTGCCCACGGACAGTCGGCTGCTGCGGACCCCGGGGTTGCTGCTGACGCCGCACCTCGCCGGCGCGGCGGACGACGTGGTGACCCACCACACCACGATGCTCTGCGACGACATCGAGCGCTGGCACCGGGGGGAGCCCCTCATGCATCGGGCCTGATGCGGCCGTAGGCTGCAGGGATGGTTCGCGTCGCTGTCCTTGGTGCCGGCCCGACCGGTCTGGAGGCGGCCCTCGCGGCCGTCCAGCGCGGCTGGGACGTCACGGTCTACGAGCAATCGCCGCAGGTCGGCGGCCATGTCCGCGACTGGGGGCACGTGCAGCTGTTCACCCCCTGGTCGATGGACGTGTCGCCCCGGGCCGTCGAGGCGCTGGGACTGGTGCCGGGCGCGTCCTGCCCGACCGGCCATGAGTACGCCGAGCACCTCGAGCTGGTGGCCGCCCTGCTGCCGGATGTCCAGCTGTCCACGCGGGTCGACCAGGTCGCCCGGACGGGTCTGCTCAAGAGCGAGGAGATCGGCAGCGGGGTGCGCGGCGCGACGCCGTTCCGGTTGCTGGTGACCGGACCCGACGGCGCCGAGCGGGTCGAGACCGCCGACGTCGTGCTGGACTGCTCGGGGACCTACGGCAACCCCAACCCGACCGGTGACGGCGGCATCCCGGCCCTCGGCGAGCGGGCGCTCGGCGACCGGGTCGTGCGCCAGATCCCCCGGGTGGACGCCGGCTGGGCGGGTCGCCGGGTCCTGCTCGTCGGTGCCGGCTACAGCGCGCAGACCGTCGCCCGCGACCTCGTCGGGGTCGGTGCGCGGCTGACCTGGGCGGTCCGTCGGGCGCAGCCGACCTGGGGCGCGGTCGAGGACGACTCGTTGCCGGACCGCGCCGCACTGGTCGAATCCTCTCGCCGGATCGCCGATGGCGGCGACGTCGTCACGGGTGTGGTTGTCGAGGCGCTGCGGCCCGCCGGGGACGACGTGGTCGTGGTGCTCCGGCGGCAGGACGGCTCGACGACGGAGGTCGTCGTCGACGTGGTCGTGTCGATGACCGGCGCGGTCGGCGACAGCCGGATCTACCGCCAGCTCCAGGTGCACGAGTGCTATGCGACCGAGGGTCCGATCGCCCTGGCCGCGACACTGCTCGGCGCCGAGGGCGGCGACTGCCTGGTGCAGACCTCAGCTGGCGTCGACGCGCTGCGCAACCCCGAGCCGCGGTTCTTCGTGCTCGGCAGCAAAAGCTACGGCCGCAACAACACCTTTCTGCTGCGGGTCGGCTGGGAGCAGGTGGCGGAGGTCTTCGCCGCTCTCGACGAGGAGTTGCTCACCGCGGTGTGACGCAGCCCGGTCGGGGCAGGTGGTGCCGGCGGCACCTCGTGGGCTCGCCCGCATCGCAACAACAACCATGATCCACGGAAGGTTCGGCACCCCGATGATCTTTGCGGCAGTGCCCGGGCTTCCGTGGATCACCGGGCCAGGGGGTCGGCGCCCCGGACAGCGCGCCGACGTGCACGATCGCTCAGGTCACCGCCACGATCGGGTTGGCGCAGGCCCGCCGGCTGCTCCGGGGACCTGCCGAGGACCTGGACCGTTCTGCACCAGGGGCAGGTGCGCGCCGGGCAGGCCCTGGCGGTTACGTCGGACCCTCGCCAGTGAGCTCCTCAGCCCAGCGCACGTTCGGGGACGGGAGCGCAGGCCGGGTCGTCGTCGCAGTCGCTGGCTGGTGGCCCCAGCTCGATGGTGGTGTCGCACAGCCGGGCCACCTGCGCGCGGTCGTGGCTGACCAGCAGTACCGTGCGGCGGCCCCGCAACCCGGCGACGGAGTCCTCGACGACACTGCGGCTCGCCGGGTCGAGGGCCGAGGTCGGCTCGTCGAGCAGCAGCACGACCGGGTCGAGGGCGAGGGCGCGGGCCAGGCAGAGGCGCTGTCGCTGCCCCACCGACAGCACCGCCGCCGGGCTGTCGAGGCGGTCGCAGACCTCCGCCCACAGCGCGGCCTCGCGCAGCGCCGCCTCGGCCCGGCCGCGCAGCTCCGCTTTCGAGGCGCGTACGACGTGCCGGAGGCCGAACAGTGCGTTGTCGAGCACGCTCCCCGGGAAGACGATCGGCGTCTGCGGCACGAGCACCGCCCGCGACCGCAGGGTCGCCGTCCCCCGACCGGCGACCGGTTCGCCAAGCAGCGACACCTCGCCGCTGCGCTGGAGCCCGGCTGGCAGCAACCCGACGAGGGCCCGCAGCAGCGTCGACTTGCCTGCGCCGGACGGCCCGCAGATGCCGGTCGTGGAGCCCTCGGCGAGGGCGAACGACAGCGGCCCGGCCAGGACCCGGCCCTTCGCCGTGACGGTCAGGTCCTGCACCCGAACGGCGGTCCTCATCGTCGCTCCAGTCGATGGCGCAGGGGAAGAGCGAGCATCAGCAGCAGCCCGATCAGCAGGACCAGCACGACGGCGCTGCCCCAGGCCGCCGCCACCGCGGCCGGCTCGGACGCGTCCTGCGCCAGGGCGAAGATGTGCGTGGGCAGCGACTCCACCGGGGCCTGCACGACCCCGTGCGGCAGGCCGCTCGCGCCGGCGAACACCGTGGCGGTGAACAGCAGCGGCGCGGTCTCACCGGCCGCGCGGGCAAGCCCCAGGAGCAGCCCGGTGAGGGCGGCCGGCGCGGCATGCGGCAGCAGGACCGACCGGACCAGCTGGTTGCGGCTCAACCCGAGCGCGGCCGCGGCCTCGCGGTGCCCGGGCGGCATCGCGTCGAGCCGGGTTGCGGTCGTGAGCGCGACGACCGGCACGACGATGACGGCAAGCACGAGCGCCCCGGCCAGCCAGCTCTTGCCCCAGCCGAGCGCAAGGGCGAAGACCGCGTAGCCGGCCAGGCCCAGGACGATCGTGGGCACGCCGCCGAGCGCCAGAGCCGTCGTCCGCAGGCCGCGCCGCAGCCGAACCGGCGCGTACTCCCCGAGGAGCAGCCCGAGCCCGGTGCCGACGGGCAGCGCCACCACCGCGGTCGCGAGCACCAGCAGCAGGGTCCCGAGCACCTGGTCGCGAACCCCGCCGCCGCTCGCGCCCGCCGCGGGGGTGATCCAGAACGACGGCGACAACGCCACCTGCCCACGCGCCAGCAGCAGGGCGGCAATGCCCGCCAGCACGACGAGGGCCAGCAGGACAGCCGCTGCACGCGTGCCCCGGCGTACGACGTCCCGGGCCTCCCGGAGCCGCCGGGCGCGGACCTGCAGCCGTCGGGCGGCGCGGCCGGAGCGTGCGGTACGGCCGGCCCCGACGACGGTGGCCAGGGCGACCGCGCAGAGCAGCAGCAGGGCCAGCGCCGACAGCGCCGCCCGATGCGCCCCGACCGTGCCCGCGAGGACCGGCTCGGGACCCCCCAGCTTGGTGGTGAGGGTCTGGCCTGGCTCGACCAGCGAGGACACCAGCTGGCGCGGCGACGGGAGCCGCCCGTCGGCCCGGCCGATGACCAGGAAGACGGCGATCGTCTCGCCGAGGGCCCTGGCGAGGGCCAACAGGACGGCCGCCCGCAGGCCGGGACGCGCGAGCGGCAGGACGGCGCTGCGGACCACCTCGGTGCGGGTCAGCCCAAGGGCGGCCGCGGCCTCGCGCACCCCGGCGGGGACGGCGGCGAGGGCGTCCACGCTCACCGCGACGACCGTCGGCAGGACCATGACGGCCAGGACGAGGCCGGCTGCGAGCAGGCTGTCGCCACCCGGGACGTCACCGAGCCAGGCGACGAATGGCCGGACCAGGGCGATGCCGACCAGGCCGTAGACGATCGAGGGCACCGCGGCCAGCAGCTCGACCCCGGTCCGCAGCGGCCGGGCCAGTCCGGGCGGCAGGTGCTCGGACAGTCCGATGGCCGCAGCCCACCCGACCGGGACAGCGAGCAGCAGGGCTACGGCGCTGACGGCGACGGTGCCGTAGATCATCGCCGCGGCCCCGTAGGTGTCGCGGCTGGGGTCCCAGGTGCGGCTGCTGATCAGCCGGCCCCAGGAGACCGGGCCGGCCTGCACGCCGACCAGGACGAAACCGACGACGAGCAGGACGGCGAGGAGCAGCCCGGTGCTGCCGGCGGCCGCCAGCCCCGGCACCCAGGTGGGCGACCGGGGCCGGCGCAGGTCGACGGTGGTCACGCCTTGAGCTGGGCCAGCGTGAGGTAGTCGTGTTTGGTGACCAGGGCCTGGCCCGGGGGCGACAGGACGTAGTCGATGAAGGCCTTCGCGGCGCCGGTGGCCGGACCGTTGGTCACGAGAAAGAGCGGCCGGGCGAGCGGATAGGTCTTGTCGGCGATGTGCGCGTTGGTCGGCACGACGCCGTCGACGGTGAGCGCGACGAGCTGGGGGTGGCCGAGGACGAACCCGGTCGACAGCGGCGCGACCGAGCCCGGTGTCGACTCCAGCTTGGTACGGGTCTCCTCGTTGCCGCCGACGACGGCGTAGCGGGGGTTGTCGGTCGGCGGCGCCGGCGCCTTGCCGGTCTTGCCGTAGAGGAACTTGTCAAGCACCTCCCGGGTGCCGCGGCCGGGCTCCTTGTCGTAGACGAACGTCTTGAGGTCCGGGCCGCCCAGCTGTTTCCAGTTGGTGATCTTGCCCTCGAAGAGCATCCGGAGCTGGGCTTTGGTGATGGTCGTGAGGCCTCCGTCGGCAACCTCCTTGCGGACGACGATGCCGACTGCGTCCTCGCCGATCTGCGTCGAGGTGAAGTCGACCTTTGGGAACATCGCCTTGTCCGCATCGGCGATCGGCTTGCTGCTCATGGCGATGTCGATCTGACCGGCGCCGAGTTGGGCGATGCCGCCGGCGCTGCCCCCCTGGGTGTCGACGGTAATCGTGAGCGCCTTCGTGCGCAGCGCCGTGGCGGCGTCGGCGGCAACGGGATTGACGGTCGTCGAGCCGCTGACACGCAGCGTGCCGCGGGTCGTGCTGCCCGCCGTGGCGGCCTTGCTCGCACCTCCGCAGGCCGCGGTCAGGGTGAGCGCGGCGATGGCGAGCGCGCAGGTCATGGCAGTGCGAGACGAACCTGTGCGGGCAAGCGTGGTGCGGATCAAGGCAGGCACGGAAAGGTCTCTCAGTCGGCGGGATGGGGTGGCGTTCACCCGCCGTCTACCCTGTCATCAACCGCCGTGCGTATCAATCTCCGCAGCTGGCCGGCAGCAGGTGTCGTTGCCGCCCGGCCGGGCCGAGGCGGGCAGCGTCTCGACGTCGAGGACGGCGTCCAGCGCGGCCCGTGCCGCGGCAAGACCGGCTGGGTCGAGGGCGTAGTGGGTGAAGCCATCCGCGTGTCGCCGGGTGACCAGGCCGCAGGCGACCAGCTTGCCCAGGTGGTGACTGACCAGTGGCTGGGCGAGCCCGGACTGCTCGACGAGCTCGCGGACGCACTGCTCGCTACGACGCAGGGCGCGCACGAGGTCGAGCCGGTGCGGCTCGGACAGCGCGCGCAGCACCTCCTGGACGTCCAGGGTGGTGGTGGTCATCAGCAGCAGGGGGTGTCGGTCGCGCTGGACAGGCCCCGCACGTCCCGCCGTAGCGGCGCAGCCGGACCCGCTGCGG
Source organism: Mycobacteriales bacterium (assembly GCA_046595615.1). Classification (GTDB taxonomy): domain Bacteria; phylum Actinomycetota; class Actinomycetes; order Mycobacteriales; family SCTD01; genus JAYSQK01. Next base: position 15,514 of record JBKJOO010000216.1, read on the forward strand.
TCAGCGCCGGTGCGGTCAAGGCTGAAGGGGGCGCGCAGGCGAACACCGGAGCGGTCTCCGGGTCGGCCGGCTCGGCCGGCGACAGCAGCTCGAAGGCCCCGGCGTACGGCGCCTTGGCCAAGATGTCGAACGTCTTGGCGCAGACCGCGGTTGCGACGCCGCGCTCGTAAACGTGGTCGTCGTCGTCGAGCACGGCCTTGAACGGGCCACGCAGCACGACTGCCTGGCCGTGGTCCATGCACGGACCCTGTTTGCCCTTGTAGGCCACGACCGTGACCGAGCGGAACTCGATGCCCTCGACGACCTGCCACGGGGCGCTGTCGCGCTTGTCCAGGGTGACGCCGTAGAAGCCGGCCTGTTCGAAGGCGCGCAGGAAGGCTTCCTCCTGGTAGGCGCCGGAGATGCAACCGCTCCACAGGTCGGCGTCGGCGCGCAGGTGGTCGGGCACCTCGACGTCGCTGACGATGTCGGAGATGACCGCCCGGCCGCCGCGGCGCAGCACCCGGAAGATCTCGGCGAACAGCGCCGGCTTCTGCTCGTGTGCCACCAGGTTGAGCACGCAGTTGGACACGACCGCGTCCACCGAGGCGTCGGCGACCAGCGGCGCCTCGAGCTTTTGCTGCTGCACGAAGGCGTCGTATGCCGTGAGCCCCGCGACGTCGGTCACCGGGTTGGCCGCGAGCCAGGCATCACTGGCCGCGACGTCGAGCCGCATGTCCTGGATCTTGCCTTTACGGAACTCCACGTTGTCATAGCCGACCGCAGCAGCGACCTGCGGAGCGGCGCCGCGGGCGAGATCGAGCATCTCGTCGGTCATGTCGACCCCGATCACCCGGCCGGTGGCCCCGACGACCTGCGCGGCGATGAAACAGATCTTGCCGCCGCCGCTGCCGAGGTCGAGGACCGTCTCGCCCTCGAGCAGGTGGGTGCTGGGGTCGCCGCAGCCGTAGTCGCGGTCGAGCACCTCCTGCGGGATGACGGTGAGCAAGCGCGGGTCGTAGTCGACGGGACAGCACAGCGCCGCCTCGACGGCCTGCGCGCCGGCGCCGTAGCGGTCCACGACGGACTGCTCGACGGCGAGCCGCTTGCCCTCGGCCAGTGACACCCACTCAGCCGGCGAGGGGTGCTTGGCGAGCAGCATGTCAGGGCTCGTGTCGACATCCGCGCCAGCCGGGTGCCAGTGCACCCCGTCGGCGGTGACGGTCAACTCGGGCACCGTGTTCCCGTCGTCGATGACCGCTCCGTCGGTGGAGAAGCCACGGGCGACCAGCGGGCGTACGGCGAAGTCCTTGCCGGTGATGCCCATGCCGGCCAGCAGCGCTCGGAGCGGCTCGACCTCGTGGGCGTTGGCCGGGGTCGAGGTCATCCCGACCCGGACCGGCAACCCGAGGCCCTTGGCGAGCGCCAAGCCGTCCATGGCCTTCTGCCAGGAGCCGGCCCCGCGGTTGACGTCGTGGCCGGGGGCCGAGGCCGCGTCGATCGAGGTCTGCAGGACGAGTCGTGCCCGGCCGGCCAGTCGGTTGAGCTGCTCGAGCCGCCAGCCCTGGTAGAGCATCCCGTTGGTCAGCAGGACGACGTCGAGCCGATCCGTTGCGTAGAGCACCATCTCGACGATGTCGGGTTCGAGGAAGGGCTCGCCACCGGTGATGTAGATCTCTGCGAACCCCTCGACGACCGCCTCGTCGACGAGCGCCCGGAAGCGGTCGAGGCCCACCGACCGCTTGCGGGCCTGCGGGCTCGAAGCCACCGAGCAGTAGGAGCAGGCCAGGTTGCAGTGGAAATTGGTGTAGAGCCACAGCCGG